>JBATXP010000458.1:0-8553 GCA_049673465.1 Litorimonas sp. | reverse complement strand
GCCAACCTCCTGGCGGAGAATATCGCCCAGGAAGAGCTGCGGCTGGAAGACGCCATCGCCCGCCTGCGTGCCCATGTCGACGCGATGGTGTCGGGCGAGACGGCGGCGCTGACCCGCGCGTCCAAGGAAATCTACGAGGCCTACCGCACCTTCGCCTATGACCGGAAATGGGTCGGTCGCCTGAGGGAAGCCGTGCATTCGGGCCTGACCGCCGAAGCCGCCGTGGAACGCACCCGCAACGAACATCGCGCCCGCCTGATGAAGGTGCGCGACCCCTACCTGCGCGCGCGCCTGCACGACCTCGAAGACCTCGCCAACCGGATGCTGCGCCTACTGTCGGGCGAATCCGTCGCCCCCGATCTGCCCGACGACGCGGTGCTGTTCGCGCGCGAGCTCGGCCCCGCAGAGCTGCTCGATTACGACCGCGACAAGCTCGCCGCGCTGGTGCTGGAAGAGGGCACGATGAGTTCCCACACCTCCATCATTGCGCGCGCGCTGGGCCTGCCGCTGGTGGGACGCGTGTCGGGCGTGCTCGACCGGATCGAAACGGGCGACGAGGTGCTGGTGGACGGCGAAAGCGGGGAGGTGATGATCCGCCCGCTCGACACGACGCTGGGCGGGTTCCAGCTGCGCCTGAACCGGCGCGGCGAGATGAGCCGCGTCTACGACCGGCTGCGCTTCCAGAACTGCGTGACCCGGGACGGGACCGACGTGGACCTGATGCTCAATGCGGGGCTCCTGGTGGACCTGCCGCAACTCGACCAGGCGGGCGCGGACGGGATCGGTCTCTTCCGGACCGAGTTCCAGTTCATGGTCTCCGACTTCATGCCGCGCCTGCAGCAGCAGACGGAGCTCTACCGCAAGGCGATCGTGGCGGCGGGCGACCGGCCCGTCACCTTCCGCACGCTGGATCTCGGCGGCGACAAGATCCTGCCCTATATCGATCCCGTGCCGGAGGAGAATCCGGCCATCGGCTGGCGCGCCATCCGCATCGGCCTCGACCGTCCCGGACTGATGCGCTACCAGCTGCGCGCCCTCGTCGCGGCGGGCGCGGGGCGTCACCTGCGCGTCATGTTCCCCATGGTCACGACGGTCGACGAGATGGTCCAGGCGCGCGCCCTGTTCGACCGGGAGATCGCGCGCGCCCAGCGCCTCGGCCGGGAGCTGCCGGCCAAGGTGGAAGTGGGCGTCATGCTGGAAACGCCCAGTCTCGCCTGGCAGATCAACGGCGTGTGCGACGTGGCGGATTTCGTCTCCGTCGGTGCCAACGACCTGATGCAGTTCTTCTTCGCCGCCGACCGGGACAATGCGCGCGTCGCCGATCGCTACGACCCGCTCTCGCCCGCCGCCCTGTCGATCCTCAACTTCATCGCCGAAGGCTGCCGCCTCAACGATACGCCCGTTTCCGTCTGCGGGGAGATCGCGGGACGACCCGTGGAGGCGGCCTGCCTCGTCGCGCTGGGCTTCCACACATTGTCCATGCCGGTCACCGGGATCGGCCCGGTCAAGAGCGCGCTCATGGACATCGACGCGGCCGAACTGCGCGAGTTGATCCTGCCCAACATCAAGGTGACGAGCCGCCTCACCAGCCTGCGCGGAATGGTCGAGGACTATCTGCGGGGCAAGGGCGTTCCCGTCTAAACCCGCGCTGCCCCTTTGCCACGTAGACACTGCATGACCCACCGTTTCGCCCTTCCGGTTCTCGCCCTCCTGCTCGCCGCCTGTAGCGGAAGCGATCCCGCCACTCGGACCTCCGAGGCCGCGCAGACATCCGAGGCGCCGACCGACGTCCTGGCACCCGCCGAAATTCCCGTGCTGGAGGAAAGCGGCAGCGCCTCCTCCGCCTTTCTGGAAGACGGCGCGGTGGTGCTGACCGTGGACCGGCTGATCGCGGAGGACAGTGCCTGCCTCGTCATGATGAGCGTGGTGAACGGGCTGGAGGAACCGGCCAACGCCGGCGTGTTCGCCTTTTCCGTCACCGGCAACGGGGTGGAATCGGGCGGCAACATGTTCCCGCAGACCGCCGCGCCCGGAGACACCACGACCGCGCAGATCGTGCTGCCCGGCGCGGATTGCGACAATGTCCAGGTGATCGAGGACGGCCAGCTCAACTGCACCCTGCCGGATAGCGACGGGAAGAGCTGCCTGGCCGACCTCGAGCTGCGGGACAATGCCGTCCAGTTCGGCGAGATGGCTCAACCCGAGCTCGAGTCCGACCTGCCGGACCCGGAATGAGCGACCGCGAGCGCGGCGACGCCGCGAGCCCGAGCGACGACCTTGCCGTCACGGCCCGGCTGCTGCCGCGCATCGATGAGGTGGACGCCAACGCCTGGGACGCGCTGATCCCGGAGGGCCACCACCCCTTCCTGACCCACCGTTTCCTCCACGCGCTGGAGGCCTCAGGCTGCGCCTCGCCTGAAACGGGCTGGTCGCCGCGCCACGTCTGGGTGGAGGACGAGGGCGGCAAGCCGCTCGCCGCCGCGCCGCTCTATGCCAAGATGCACTCGCGCGGCGAATATGTGTTCGACCATGGCTGGGCGGACGCGCTGGAGCGGGCGGGCATTCCCTACTATCCGAAACTGCAATGCAGCGTGCCGTTTACGCCCGCCACGGGTCCGCGCCTCCTGGGACGGGCCAGCGAGGCGCGGATGGCGGCGCTGGCGACGATCGTCCAGGCGACCGATCAGCTGGACTGTTCCGGTGCGCACCTGACCTTCCTGAACGAGGCCGACCGCGCGACCTGCGACCGGGCCGGGCTGCTCCACCGCACGGATCGGCAGTTCCACTTCGTCAATCGGGACTACGCGGATTTCGACGCGTTCCTCGCCAGTCTCGCCTCGCGCAAGCGCAAGAACATCCGCAAGGAGCGCGCCCGCGCGCAGGAGCAGGTGACGATAAGGCGTCTGACGGGCGAGGCGTTGCGGCCGGAACATTGGGACACGTTCTACCAATGCTATCTCGACACGGGTCGCCGCAAATGGGGCAGCCCATATCTCAACCGCGAATTCTTCGCCCGCATTCACGACACCATGGCCGACGACATCCTGCTGGTCACGGCCTGGATGGACGGGGCGATGGTCGCGGGCGCGCTCAACTTCATCGGGTCGGACGCGCTCTACGGTCGCAACTGGGGCGCGCTCGCCCACGTGCCGTTCCTCCACTTCGAGCTGAGCTACTACCAGGCCATCGAGTTCGCCCTGGAACGCGGCCTGCCGCGCGTCGAAGCGGGCGCGCAGGGCGAGCACAAGCTCGCAAGAGGCTACGAGCCCGTCACCACGCACAGCGCCCATTACCTGGCCCATCCCGGATTGGCGGACGCGGTGGGCGACTATCTGGAACGCGAACGCGCGGCGGTGGACTGGGACGTCAAGGCGCTGGAACGCCACGTGCCGTTCCGGAAGGGGTGAGGGGGCGGTTGGGGCAATCCTTCCCTCCCGCTCATTCCCGCGAACGCGGGAACCCAGTGGCTCGGCAAGCTTCCGGCAAGCCCATACCCCTTACCCACGTCAAGGTCATGACAAGGACTGGATACCCGCGTTCGCGGGGACGAGCGGGTGTTTGTTTTCTTTCCGGACGGCTCTACAGTCGGGCCATGATCGGGCTGGGCTTCTGCACCTACATCGTCGCCAGTGCGCGCTATGGCACCCTCTACTGCGGCCACACGGACGACATGCTGTTGCGCGCCACGCAGCATCGCCTCGGTCTGGTGGACGGCTTCGCCAGACGCTACGGCTGCAAGCACCTCGTCTGGTTCGAGGAGCACGGCAGCCGGGACGAGGCCTTCCGCCGCGAGCGCCGGATCAAGAAGTGGCGCAGGGCGTGGAAGGTGGAGATGATCGAAGCCCTCAACCCGCGCTGGCTAGACATCGGCTTGTGTCCCGTCTGGCCCATGCCCGACGCCGGGCTGTTTCCCGGCCTGCACGAGCGCTGCCTGGGCACCGCCATCCCCCGAGCCTGACCCCCTCCCGCTCATCCCCGCGCACGCGGGGATCCAGTTCTTGCGAGAACCTCGACGTGGGTGAGTGGGTCCTTGCTTTCCCCTCGACGTAGGGGAGGGGTGCGGGCCAGCCGAGGGGTGGGGGAGCCACTGGATTCCCGCGTGCGCGGGAATGAGCGGGGAGAAGGGCGGAAGTGTGGAAGTGCAACAGCAGGAGTAGGAGCACGGGAGCATAGGGGTGCAGGAGAGCAGGTCGGCACGACACCAACGCCTCCCGCTGACTCCCGCGCACGCCTTCCCGTGCGACCGGCCATCGGGGGCCCGGCGAGGGAAGGCGTGGAAGAGATCGGGGGCTGTGCCCGCGGGTCCACACGACATGCTAGCGGCATGCGGCGCATGAATTAAGGGTTCCGCCCGGAAGCGAAGCCCCATGAAGGGTGCGACCCGCGGCGATGCCGGTTCGGGTGTGCCGCTCCGGGGCCTTGTCACGACCTGCGGGCCGTGGGCGGCGAAGCGGTGCCGGGTCGGGCTCCGAAGGGCGCGGCTGCCGGGCCACTCCAACCGGATCCTGATGCATCGACCGTGCCGGCGAATGGACCGCGATGGTCCGAGGCGATTGGCGTCCCGCCCGCCCCCGTGTCCGGCAAAGTACGAGCTTGAATATACCCCGCCCGGGCCAAGTGAGGATCATTTTCCCGGTTTTTCGCGCAAGTCCCTGAAACCGTTGACAGACCGAACCGCCATAAGTGGGGATTGATTTTTTCGCGGGCCTTGTTCCGGCCTTTTTCAGGGCCTAGTCTCGCGCCATGTCCCTACACGGTTCCTACGATTCCGAGAATGTCTTCGCCAAGATTCTGCGCGGCGAGATGCCCGCCGCCATGATCGTGGAGGAAGCGCACGCCATCGCCCTGATGGATGCGTTTCCGCAGACGCGAGGTCACTGCCTCGTCCTGCCAAAGGCTCCGTCGCGCAACCTTCTGGAGATGGATAGCAAGGCGATCGGCCGCGTCTTCGGCCTGGTCCAGCGCGTCGCCCTGGCGGTCGAGGCCGCGCTGAAGCCGGACGGGATCATCATATCGCAGTTCAACGGCTCCGAAGCCGGGCAGACCGTGTTCCACACCCACGCCCATATCATCCCGCGCTACGCCACGTCCGACATGGCGGAACATGCGCGCGGCAAGATGGCGGATATCGACACGCTGGAAGCGCTGGCCGCCGAGATCCGCGCGAAGCTGTCCTGAACCGCGCCTCCCTCTGAAGCCGAAAGGGCCGACCCGTGAAACGCTCCCTCCTCCTTCTCTCCGCCGCCGCCCTCCTGGCCTGCACGGGAGAGCCGGCCCCGGAGCGCGGGGCGGCCGAGACGGTTTCCGACGCGGCGACCGCACCGGAGCTCGCGCCCTTCTACGACGTGAAGGGCCAGTACGCGAAGTTCGCCGAAGTCCGCATGACGCCGGACACCTCCTTCCTGTCCGACTCCGAGCGCGCGGTCGTCAACACGCTGATGGAATTGGGCCCGATCCTGGACGATCTGTTCCTGTTGCAGCGCAATGCGGACAATGTCGCCCTGCGAAGCCGCGTCGCGGCGACGGGCGATCCGGACGCGCTCGCCATGTTCGACCTGCACTTCGCCCATTGCGACGGGCTGGAGGACGACGCACCCTTCGTGGACGGGCTGGGCGACTGCCCGGACGGCTCCGGCTTCTATCCCGCCGACATGACGCGCGAGGAGTTCGCCGCGCATCTCGTCGCCAATCCGGAGGACGAGGCGGCGTTCACCTCCGGCTATACGGTGATCCGCCGCGACGAGGGCGGCGGTCTGGTCGCCGTGCCCTACCATGAGGAATATGCCGAGTTCGTCCGGCCCGCCGCGCGCATCCTGCGTCGGGCGGCCTCGCAGTCCGAGGAACCGACGCTCAAGCGCTTCTTGGAGCTGCGCGCCGACGCCTTCGAGACGGATGACTGGTTCGAAAGCGAGCTGGTTTGGATGGATCTGGACGGCGCGATCGAGATCGCGGTCGGCCCCTACGAGGTCTATGACGACCGCCTGTTCGGCTACAAGACCGCCTATGAGATGTTCCTGACGGTCAGGGACCCGGAGGCGTCCGCCGCGCTGGACAAGTACAAGGCCTTCCTGCCCGACATGGAGGCCAACCTGCCCGTGGAAGACCGCTACAAGAACACGACGCGCGGCTTCGAGTCCCCCATCGCGGTGGTGGACCAGGTCAAGGGCGGGGGCGACAACTCCAACGGCGTGCAGACCATCGCCTTCAACCTGCCCAATGACGAGCGCGTGCGCGAGGCCAAGGGTGCCAAGAAGGTGATCCTCGCCAACGTGCTCGGCGCGAAATATGACCGCATTCTCGCCCCGATCGGCGAACGCGTCCTGGTGCCGGAGCAGGCCGCCCTGACGGCCAAGACGTGGATGAGCAACAACACGCTGTTCCACGAACTGTCGCACTCGCTGGGGCCGGGCACCATCGCCGTGGACGGGCGCGAAACGGAAGTGCGGCTGGAACTCAAGGACCTCTATAGCGGCTTGGAAGAGGGCAAGGCCGACGTGATGGGTGCCTATAACGTGCTCTACATGATGGAGCGCGGCGAGCTGGACGCGGGCGACCGCGACGCCTTCCTAGCGACCTATTTCACCGGCAAGTTTCGAAGCATGCGCTTCGGCACCGGCGCGGCCCATGCCAAGGGCGCGGCGTTCCAGTACAGCTATTTCCGGGACGTCGGCGCGGCGGAATGGCTGCCGGAGCAGGGGCGCTTCCGCCTCGACTTCGACCGGTTGGCCCAGGCCGTGTCCGACCTCACCGGGATCGTCGTGCGCCTGCAGGGCGACGGCGACTACGACGCGGCCAAGGCGTTTCTGGACGAGTATGCGCAGCTGGACGAGGCCGCCCGGACGGTCCTCGGCGACCTCGACGACATCCCCTACGACATCCGCCCGATCTATCCGGACGAGATCTAGCGGCGGGAGGCGGGTCTAGGTCGTATACTCACATCTGGGGCCGCTCCGAAGGGGTCGCGATGCGCGCGCCCTGGGACGTCATCTCGACGGATCTAGGAGCCGATCGCCACGTCGCCTGCCGCCAACACCATGAGGCGGCGGCCATTGTCCAGGACTTCCAGGTCGATCAGCGCGCCGTCCGCATCGCGGCCCTCGATCTCGTAGACCGTATAGCCGTTGGGACGAATGGAACGTTCGACGTAGGCGATGCGCGCTTCCGGGTAGTGGAAGCCGAACTCGACGCGCACAGCCATCTGCACCTCGGATAGCGGGGTCTCCCATTCGATCTCCTGCAATGTCCCATCGGCCAGCACGTCGACTTCGAGGTGAAGCCCGTCCGGGTCGATCAGGCCGAGTTCGTAGATGCGCTGCTCGCCTTCGACTTCCAGACCGAACTCGGTGAAGATCGCGTCTGGGGCGACGCGCGAGGCCGTCGCCCAGACGGCGTCGGGGATGTCGGCCCGGTCGATGGGCGTGTTATCGAGGGTCTGAGCGAAGGCGGGGGCGAAGGCCGCGCCGGAGAGGGCTGCGGCAAAGGTGGCGCGGAAGAGGCGTGACATGGGGTGGCTCCGTGATGTCGCTTTGCGAGTTCGCGTCGGCCCGCTAGGCGCGTTTGGTGACACGGGCGCGGCGGGGCCGCGACGCGTCCGTGAAGCTGCAGTGACCGCATTGTCACGGACGGTCTCCAAGCCACTGATTTTCCTAGGGTCGGCTTTACCGCAACTCCCTCATGCGGATTTGCGATGGGCGGCACCCGTCAGAGAAACAGCGCCGCCGCCGGATTGTCCGTTTCCTCCCAGACCGGAAACCCGATCGCGGCGAGGCTGTCTTCCAGCGCGGCCTTGTCGCCGTTCGGCAGCTGGAACCCGCACAATACGTGGCCTTCGGCCGCGCCGTGATTGCGGTAGTGGAACAGGCTGATGTTCCAGCGCGCGTCCAGCGCCGTGAGGAATTGGCCCAAGGCTCCGGGCCGTTCGGGAAATTCGACGCGGTAGAGGGCTTCGGTCAGATCGGACCGGGCGGACCCGCCGCCCAGATGGCGCAGGTGGCGCTTGGCGAGGCGGTCGGAGGACAGGTCGCGTGCGGTGACGTTGGCGTCCTCCAGCGCTGCCATGACCGCGTCGCGTTCCGCGCCGCTCTTGATCTTGAGGCCCACCAGCAGGTGCGCGCGCGCCGCGTCGCGGTAGCGGTAGGTAAATTCCGTGACCGCGCGGTGGCCCAGCGCGTCGACGAAGGCGCGAAACGCGCCGCGCTGCTCCGGGATGACGGCGGAAAACAGCATCTCCTCGCCTGCGCCCAGTTCGGCGCGCTCTACCATGTGGCCGATGCGGTCGAAGTTCACGTTCGCCCCCGACACGGTCACGACGCAGTCGCCGTCGGGCGCAGTGCCGTCCGCCACCGACCGGCGCAGTCCCGCCAGCGCCAGCGCGCCCGCCGGTTCCACGACCGTGCGGGTCAGCTCGAAGATGTCGCGCACGGCGGCGCTGATCTCGTCATTGGTGACCTGCACGCAGCCATCCACCACCCGTTCGCAGATCGCGAAGGTGAGCGTCCCGACCGTCCGCACCGCCACCCCGTCCGCGAATCCGTCCACATGGGGGAGCGCAAC
>JBATXP010000457.1:0-3286 GCA_049673465.1 Litorimonas sp. | reverse complement strand
GGTCATCGCCGCGCCCTCGCGCGCTCGATCAGCCGCTTGCCGCGCGCGACCATCCGACGGCCTCGCCAAATTAGGAAGCGTCCCCAAAGGTCCATCATCCGAGAAACCTTTCCAGATCGGCTTCCATCAGGTCCGCGCTGGCAAGCGCCAGCTCGTTCCGAGCAGCCGTGCAGATCGCGAAGTATTCAGTGATGCGCAGGTCCACGTCCGCGTTCAGCACGGCGTTGCAGCGGTCGGGCGATAGATCCACGCCCCATGTCGCGAGTCCGTCCGCCATGGCGCGGCGCGAGCCCCACACGCGCCGGCACAGCTTTGCGAGCGCGCGGCGTCGCTTGTCGCCGAATCGGCGGGAAATCTCGCCAATTTGGCGGGGTTCGGTCATATCCATCGTCAGGTCCGTCATGCAGTGTCTCCAACATGGACGGACGGACGGACAATCACGGGAAGACACGGCTGCCAGGCAAGCGCTCCCCCTTGGTCGATCTGGACGGACTGCGACGACTGGACGACGCGGAGCGCAATGCGGCTCTGTCGTCGCCCCAGCGCGCAAGGCTGTGGCGGGCGGAAGGCTCGCCGCTGCGGTGGGATATGGAGTGAGGGCGGTCATGCGAGCCGCTCAATCTCTTCCGCGCCCCATTCAGCATATTGAGGGAAGCCAACAGCCTCGAACGCCTCTGCAACACTCACTTCTTGGCGGGACAGGTGGTCCAGGGCGGCGTCGAGGGCCTTCACCTTGTCCGCGTTCTCGGCGTAGTAGCGGGCCTGCTGGGCCTTCACCTTGTCCGCGTTCTCGGCGCGGTAGCGGGCCTGCTGGGCCTTTTTGCAGTCGGGGCCGCAGACCTTACGGGGTCGCCCGCGCTTTTGCGCAGGCAGAGGACCGCCGCACATGACACACACCCGGCTCACCCAGCCCTCCCCAGCGCGGCCAGACCCGCCAGCAGGCAGGCGAACGCGAGCGCTTCGAGCGCGGTCATGGGCGGGAACGGCGTCACTGTGGCGGCTCCGGCAGCGCCATCCAGTGAGTTGGCTTGGTATCAAACGACTCGCCGAAGTAGTTGAGGACATGTGTCTCCACGAACCCCGGTCGCTCCCAAAGCGCCACCACAAGTCGGATGGCGCCGCCTTGGTTTTCGCGAGGAAAGTACATGAGGACGCGCTGCCCGATGGGGCAGGTCTCGAACGGCTGCCACTCGCCAAATGCCGGGACCGCACTCACGCGAACACCGCCAGCCCGAACAGGGTCCATAACTGGACGAGGCAGAGCACGCCCCACGCAAGCAGGATGGCGCTAAGTTCGTCGTCCCCCCCGCCCATGCTGAAGCCTGCAGCCCAGGCGAACACCGCCGCCAGCACGGACACGCCCGCCGCGCACACGAACAGGATGGCGGTCGCGGGGGTCATGCGGCGGTCTCGGCTTCGGGGGCGAGCGGGCTCGCGGGCTTCATCGCGTACAGCTCAGTCGGTGAAACCGTCGCCCCGACTGCGGCAGCAGCCGCTATAATGGCGTCCCAGCGATCTTGCGGGATACGCCCTTGGTCGACCCAGTACTGGACGGTCGATGGCGTCAGGTTCAGCGCCCTTGCCGTACCGTTGCAGCCCCCGAATATTGAAAACGGCCAAGATGTCGTGCGCGGATCGGCGGTCATACGAACAGTTCGTATGTGTAAACACGACGAAAAACAACCGAAAACTTCGTATGGATTTAGACCCCGGGGTTCGTGATGCTGCTAGCCATGAAAACCGAACTGGCTATGCGGTTGATCGAGTTGCGCGGACGCACTGGATTGAGCACGAAAAACTTCGCTGAGGCGATTGGCTGGAAGGCCTCTAGCTATCAGCATTACGAGACCGCGTATAAAAAGCCTTACCTGCCGGACGCACTTATCCGCAGCCTCCTTGACGCATCTGCGCAACTGGATCTTGATGTTGCGGACATCGAGGCTTTAGGTCGCGGCACGGTCGTTCGGGCCGACAGCGAGCCGGTTAGCGTTCTGTTTCCAAGGGCCGATCTGCCTATTCTAGGAAAAGCGATGGGCGGCATTGGCGTATTCTTGGATAATGGTGCTAAGTTGGGTGACACCATGCGGCCGCTTACGCTTATTGGGGTCAAAGATGCCTATGCGGTCTATATCGACGGCGAGTCGATGTACCCGCGCTATCTACCAGGCGAGTTGATTATGGTTCACCCTCACAAGGTCGTCACGCGGGGTTCTTTCGTGGTCGTTCAGTATGATGATGATGGAGAGCGGCACTATACAATCAAGCGGTTCGTCAAACGCACAGGTAACGAGTTGCATCTGGAGCAGCTCAACCCAGAACGCCCCTGGGTATTGCGGTTAGACCGGGTACATAGCGTGCATCGCGTTGTGGGTGCGATCGACACCTAGCCGGGGTTGTCCGCCATGGTGTTGCAGCGGTCAACAAGCGCCTGCGCCGAATCTTGGCTTGGCCAGCCGCCTCCAGCCCAGCTCGCTTGACCTTCGAGGTCGCCACCACGCAGGTGAACGCTAGCACCGTAGCGTGTGGAATATATTAGTTGCATCGGATTGCCGCCCTCGTCGGACGGGTCAACAAGGCTCACAACGCCGTCGCCCTCCATCCTCAAAAGCATGGGCTTGAAGTCGATGGCTGTTGGCGAGCCGCCCCCCGCCACTACAGCCGCGCGGGTGCGCAGGATTCCGCTTGGCTTGGTAATGCCTGATCCAAGCCATTGCACCGGGTAAGGGTAGCGCCCGCTGCAGTCGATTTGGAGTGCGCCGCGCTCGCCTTGTATCCGTGCTACTTCAGCGCCCTCACCGGAAAACTGCCAGCTTGGCGCTTCTGCGCATCCGACTAGAGCCAACCCAGCGGCTAGGGCGTAAGCGATGTACTTGTCTTCCATGCGGCAATCGTGGCGTTTGGCGAGGCTCATGTCGAGAGCCACCGAAACTATACGAAGTTTTCGGTTGCCTCATACGAACAGTTCGTATAGCACCGTCTCCATCAACGGCCCTCCCGGCCCCGGAGACACACATGATGACCTTACCCGACCCCGCAACCTACGGCCTGACCGCAGCCCCTTTCGGCAACGTGGTCGTCGTCCGCCAGCGCGCCCCGCACGGCGGCTGGCGTCATGTGGAGTGGCGGGACGGCGCGTTCCGGTGGACGGGCGATGCCCGTCGCGCAACCCGCGTCGTGTCCGACCAATGGGTCCAGACGCGCGACCTACTGGACGCCATGTCGGAGCGGGCCATCGCCAATGCGGAAATCGACACGCCACGCCCCGGCAACCTGCCTGCCGGAACCA
>JBATXP010000456.1:0-3048 GCA_049673465.1 Litorimonas sp. | reverse complement strand
GGCGCCGAACCCGGCATTCGGTTGGCAAGACCCGGCCGAGAACCTGAAGCTGCTGTCACGCATGTGGGGCACGGTCGAGGACGGGCGCGAGGCCTATCTCTATGTCTTCGGCCCGGCTTTCGGCATGCTCGATGCCGGACATTATACACCGCTCTTCCGGCTGGAAAGCCTCGCCGTGGTCCGCACCTATCCGCAGCCGGACGGGGCATTCCGCTACCTCGCACGGCAAGCCATCCTGTTCACCGACTTCCTGACCAACGAGGTGCTGGAGACGTGGGACAATCCCTATACGGGCGAAACCAACGAGGTCTTCCATTACCGCGACGGACCGCTCGACTATGTGCTGGACCCCAACAAATTTCCCGAACGCTACGCGATGGAGAATGCAGACAAGATGGACCGGTCGCTCGTGCTGGACTGGTTCCACCGCGGCGAGTGGGCGTTCGGCGACGCCATCGCCCGCACAACCCTTCCCAACAAGCTCGACCCCAAAAAATGGCCGCGCGCGTCCATCGGCGACACATGGGAGACATTCGAGGTTTATCGCTGGCAAGCCCGCACGGACGAGATGGAGGACCCCGATCTGCCGTCCATTCCGTCCTTCATCGGCGACTTCCAGACATTCAAGCCATGGGAACCGTGGATGCTGATGGGGCAGACGCCCGGCAAGATCTTTTCGGTGCGGACCGCGTTCAAGCCGGACGGGCTTGACGCCGTGCCCCGGCACGTCATCGATCATATCGAGAGACACATGCCCGACTTCCTCCACGCGCCGACCGCGTTCGACAAAAGCTACAAGCTCAACGATGCGCATTACAGGGACGCGCGCGAGCCGGTGCTGACGCCGCTTCCCGAAATCCGGCGGGGTTGAGCCGTGATCGCCCCGTCCCGCCGCACCGTGCTGATCGGTCTTGCCGCAACGACGGCGCTCGGCCGCATGAGCTATGCGCGCAACCCGGGCAAGACGTCGGTCATCGTGATCGGTGCCGGACTGTCGGGCCTGCATGCCGCCCTGATCCTGCAGGACGAGGGGCTCGACGTTACGGTGGTCGAAGGCCGCGACAGGGTCGGCGGCCGCATCTATACGCTCGACGACGTACCGGGACATCCGGAAGCGGGCGGCAACGGCATCGGCGCGGGCTATGCACGCGTGCTGGACCGCGCCCGGACCTTGGGCGTGCCGCTCATCCCGGTGCGCGAACGCACGGAAGGAACGCAGCGCGACAGCCTGATCGGGCTGAACGACCGCATCATCCGCCAATCCGACTGGGCGACTTCGCCCGTCAACCCGTTTCCGGACGGACAGAAAGGCATGATGCCCTGGGGTTTCCAGTGGCCGCATCTGATGCAGGCCAACCCCTTGCCCGACACGCAGAGCTGGTTGGAACCGGACTATGCGAAATGGGACATCTCCATCCATGAATTCATGAAGCAGCAGGGCTTTTCGGACGCGGCGATAAATCTGGCCTGCGGCACGGGCATGCTCTACGGGACCAGCCCGTTCGACTTCTCCACGCTGGCAATGTTCCACACGCTGGTCTGGGGCAATCTGCAGCGCCAGATCGGCACAGAGGCCTTTGCCGTCAAAGGCGGCAATCAACGGCTGCCCGAAGCGATGGCGACCGCCCTGAAGATGCCGCCGCGCCTATCCTCGCCGGTGCGCGCCGTGTCGCAGACCGACGACACCGTCACCGTTCACCTTGTCGACGGACAGACGCTCACGGCCGACCACATCATCGTGACGATTCCGTTTTCGGCCATGAAACATATTGCGTTCGACCCCATCCTTCCGGCCGAGAAGAACCACATCATCCACGAGATGGGCTACACCAAGGCGTTCCAGACTCATTTCGTCCCGACCCGTCCTTTCTGGGAAGAGGACGGTTTGCCCGCTGACATCTGGACGGACGGCCCGGCCGGGCGGTTTGCGGCGTTGCGCTACGGTGAGGCCGACGCGCCCACGACCTTCCTCTCCTTTGTCAATGGCGCGCAGGGCGAACGACTGGAACGGATGGGACCGGATCGGGCTGTGCAGACTATCCTCGACTACCTCGCCCGCATCCGTCCCGCCACGAAGGGCGCGCTGCGGCCGGTCAAGACCTATAGCTGGCAGGCGGACCCGTTCGCGGGCGGGCTCTATTCGTCCTGGAAACCGGGCCATGTCACCCGGTTCGCTCCGACTATCCACGAAGGCGTTGGCCGGGTCCACATCGCCGGGGAACATACGGCGCAGCTCAACCGGGGCATGGAAGGCGCGATGGAGTCCGGCGAACGCGCCGCCTTCGATGTGCTGGACCGCCTCGGTTAGCGTCCGTGTTGGACGACGCGGAAAGCCTAGTCGGCCAGCGCGTCCCGCACAGTGTTGGGCAGCCAACTATCGTCCCATTTGTCCTTTTGGGTCAGGCCAATCCGCACGATCACCACGTCCTCATCCGGCGAGACATAGACGCGCTGTCCGCCGTAACCGTCCAGTATCATCATGTTCGGGTAAGCGATCATCTCGGACGCATTGACGACATAGGGAACCGACTCGGCCATACGCCGAACGGGCTCGAACGGCTGGCTAAGCCAGACATAGCCGTAATTGGCCTTGGCCGGTGACGGGGTCAGCATCTTTTTGATCCATTCCGCAGGGACGATCTGTTCGTCGCCGAAACGTCCTTCCCGCGCCAGTAAAATGCCCAGCCGCAACCAGTCGTCCGCATCGGCGTAAAGCGCGGCGTTAAAATGCGCCCGACCGCCCTCGCGGTCGAGCCAGAGTTGCGCGTCCGATGCACCGATCGGCTTCCAGATCTTCTCCGACAGGTAACTGGCATAACGCTCGCCCGTGGCGCGCTCCAGCACAATGCCCAGCACTTCCGGGACCAGATAATTATATTCGAACTGCGTTCCCGGCTCCCACGCCTTCTCGAACAGCATGGCGGCTTCAGTCGTGCGCGACCCGAAAAAAAGCTGTGTCGATTTGTCGGTCGGGTCAATATTGTCCTTATAGAGCTCCAGGCCGCTACTCATGCGCAGCAAGTCTTCGACCGTGATATCGCCGCGTGC
>JBATXP010000455.1:0-1802 GCA_049673465.1 Litorimonas sp. | reverse complement strand
CCCGAAGCGAAGCGCGTAGCGCCCCAGCGGGGTTTTGCCGTCGCCCTCTCGCCCGTCCGCTTCGGGCACGGTGCCCGCGCGGCCGAACCCGAACGGGGCCGACCAGTCGCCGAACCGGACCCGGCCGGACGCCGCATCGAATTGGACCGATCCGTTCACAATATTGTCACCTCCGCTTTACCTCCGCTCACCAAACCATGATTGGCGCAGGGGCGGCCCTTGGTCTAGGGGCATCCCATGTCCGTGAAAAAACGCATTCTCATTGTCGACGACGACGACGCCCTCCGCGAAGAGCTGACCTCCCAGTTCGCCTTTTTCGACGAGTTCGAGACCACGGCCGTCGCCAATGCGACCGACGGGATCAAGGCGGCCGAGGACGGCAATTTCGACGCCATCGTGCTCGATATCGACCTGCCCGACATGCAGGGAACCGACGCCTGCGCCGTGATGCGCAAGCACGGCGTCGCCGCGCCCATCATCATGCTGACCGGCAATACGGGCGAAGCCTCCGAGATCCTCGGCCTCAATTCGGGCGCCAACGACTACGTCACCAAGCCCTTCCGCCTCTCCGTGCTGATCGCCCGCATCCGCGCCCACCTGCGCTCCTTCGAACAATCCGAGGATGCGACCTTCCGCATCGGGCCTTATTTGTTCAAGCCGTCCGCCAAGCGCCTCACCCCCCCGCAGCCCGAAGACGGCAAGACCGTGCGCGACATCCGCCTGACGGAAAAGGAAACCAACATCCTGAAATATCTCTACCGCGCCGGCGGCAAGCCTGTCGGGCGGGACGAGCTGCTGGAGGAAGTCTGGGGCTACAATAGCGGAGTCACCACCCACACGCTGGAAACCCACGTCTACCGCCTGCGCCAGAAGATCGAGCCGGTGAAGGGCCAGGCGAGCATTCTGCTGACGGAGGCGGGGGGGTACAGCTTGGCGCGGGAGTAGGAATTATCCTGTCATTACCCGGCTCGTCCGGGTAATCCATGGCCGAACGTTGCGAACCTACTACGTCTACATCCTGTGCAACCACAAGAACGGCACGCTCTACATCGGCGTGACCAACGACATACATGCCCGGCTGGAGGAGCATCGCGAGAAGCGCGATTCGGACTCCTTCACGGCAAAATACGATTTGACCCGGCTGGTCTATCTCGAAACGTTCGATGACGTGTCGGACGCCATCCGCCGTGAGAAGCGACTCAAGAAATACAAGCGGCAGTGGAAGATCAATCTGATCGAGGCGGGCAATCCGAATTGGGACCCCATTTCGCTCGCCCACGATGATTGAGGATGGCTTTGGCCCATGGATTGCCCGGACAAGCCGGGCAATGACAGGTTAGAGAGAGACTCGCCCTCGCAACGCCTCGCCCAACCGCAACGCCCCCTGGTTCACCCCGTCCACCACCTCCGCGTGGGGCAGGTAGAGATAGGGTTCGATCATCTCCAGCTCGATCAGGGCCAGCTTTCCGTTCGATCCGCGTAGCAGGTCCACGCGGGCGTAGAGGGGCGTCTCGTCCAGGGTCGCCAGGACCGCGTCGGCGGCTTTGATCTCGTCCGCGCGCGGACGGTAGGTGGTTTCCGCGCCGCCATAGAGGCTCTGGATGCGGTAGTCGCCGGGCTTGGCGGTCTTCAGCACGGCGTGGCTGAACCGACCGCCAAAGTATAGGAAGCTGTACTCGCCCTCCTCCACCACGCTGGGAAGAAAGGGTTGTATGAGCGCGCCCTCGGGCGGCAACGCGTCGGGCGCGGGCCAGGGATCGCCTTGGGCGTGGAGCACCTGCCGCCACGCCCCGCCACCGACC
>JBATXP010000454.1:0-1609 GCA_049673465.1 Litorimonas sp. | reverse complement strand
GGGTGAGACGGCGCGCGCGAAGCTGGTCGCGCGCCGCCCGCGGACTCGCCGCCATGAGTGTGCCCTTGCGGCGGGAGCCGGCAGCGTCGAGGGCGGAATAGTCGAAGGCTTCCACGCCCTAACCTAGCCCTACGGATTTGCGTCCCGCGTGCGGGTCCAAGATCGCCACAGGCGATCGTCGCAAATCCCCGCGCAGCGGTCCGCCCCAAAGGGCGGAAAGGGAAGCTCTCGGCATGAGCCCGTTCACCCTCACCCCTCATCCGTTCGGCAGACCCGCAGCACCTCGTCGCTGCTGGTCAGCCCGGCCGCGACCTTGTCGGCCCCGTCCGCCAGCAGCGTCTTGCGGGCGCGAAACGCATGCGCCGCCATCTCGCTTTCCGTCGCGCCTTCGTGGATCATGGCGCGCAAGGCTTCGTCCATCGGCACGATCTCGTAGAGGCCGAGCCGCCCGCCATAGCCGACGCCCGAGCATTTCGGGCATCCGACCGGCTTGTAGAAGGTCTGTCCGCGCGCACCCCTATCCAAAAGAGGGAGGCCGAGTTCCTCGACCTCCGCCGCGCTGGGAACGTAGGGCTCCTTGCAGTGATCGCACAGACGGCGGACCAGACGCTGCGCAACCAGCGCCGTAAGCGTCGAGGATAGCAGGAACGGCTCCACTCCCATGTCGCGCAGGCGCGCCACGCTTGCGATGGCGGAATTGGTGTGGACCGTGGACAGGACGAGGTGGCCGGTCAGCGAGGCCTGCACGGCGATCTCCGCCGTTTCTGGGTCGCGGATCTCGCCGACCATCACCACGTCCGGATCTTGCCTCAGGATGGCGCGCAGGCCTGCCGCGAAGGTCATGCCGACCGCGCTGTTCACCTGCGTCTGGCCGACCCCGTCCAGCGCATATTCCACCGGGTCCTCCACCGTGAGGATGTTGCGCGAGCCGTCATTGAGCCGCGACAGGGCCGCATAGAGCGAGGTGGTCTTGCCCGAGCCGGTCGGCCCGGTGACGAGGATGATGCCGTTGGGCCGGGCCAGCGCGTGGGCGAAGGCATCGCGCACCGCCACGTCCATGCCGAGCTCTTCCAGCGCCATGCGCTGATTGTCCTTTTCCAGAATGCGCATCACGACCCGCTCGCCGTGGCGCGATGGCAGAGTGGAGACGCGCAAATCGATGCCGCGCTCGCCGAGGTTCAGCGAAAAGCGACCGTCCTGCGGAATGCGCTTCTGCGCGATGTCGAGGCGGCTCATCACCTTGACGCGCGACGTCAGCGCGGGCGCGAGCCGGACGGGCAGCGAGAGCGCTTCGGACAGGGTCCCGTCGATGCGAAAGCGCACGGCCAGCCGTTCCTCATAGGGCTCGATGTGGATGTCGGAGGCGCGCGATCGGATCGCCTCCTGCAATATGCCGTTGATCAGCCGGATGATCGGCGCGTCGTCGGAGCTGTCCAGCAGGTCCGACGTGCGCGGCAAGCCGTCCGCCAGCGCCGACAGATCCTGCGGCGCGCCTAGCGCGTCTTCGGACGCGGAACTCAGATCCGCCTGCGCGTAGAGGCCGGACAGCCTCTGCTCGAACGCTTCGGGCGTCAGCACTTCGCGCGCCACGGGATGGCCGACCACCCGC
>JBATXP010000453.1:0-2407 GCA_049673465.1 Litorimonas sp. | reverse complement strand
TGCGGGCCGTCGGAGCCAAAGCGCTAACGCCAGGTGCGTTCACCGGACGCGCGGGCCTCGGGCCAGCGTAAAAAGGTAACCCAACTCTCGTTCCTTCGCCGGAACGAGGCCCGCGCTTCGTGCCACTATCGGCACAAAACGCCACTCTTGCCGCTGATAGCCCAGCGGTCGCACCTAAAGGCCTGCGTGAACGGAAGACGTCACTGATTTCCACTTTTTCATGCACCGTTTCCTTCGGTTTCCCTTTCGAGCAATTCCCATTAGGCGACCTCCATGCGAATACTTCTGACCAACGATGACGGCGTGCGCGCCACGGGTTTGCAGGTGCTTCGGCGGATTGCGGCTGCATTGTCGGACGATGTGTGGGTCTGCGCGCCGGATACGGAGCAGTCGGCGGCCTCGCGCGGCGTGTCGCTGCACAATCCGGTGCGGCTGCGTTATCTGGACGAGCGGGTCTATTCCGTGACCGGAACGCCGACCGACTCGGTGATCGTGGCGATGCGGGACCTGTTGCGCGACGATCCGCCGGACCTCGTCCTGTCCGGGGTGAACCGGGGGCAGAACCTCGCCGAGGACGTGACCTTTTCCGGCACGGTCGCAGGGGCCTTGCAGGGCATGCAGATGGGCGTGCCGTCCATCGCGCTCAGCCTCGCGCGCGGCTTCCAGGGGGCGACCTCGCTGCCGTGGGAAACGGCGGAGGCGCACGGCCCGGCCGTGATCCGCGACCTGCTGGACAAGGGGTGGCCGGCCCATGTCGTGCCCAATGTCAACTTCCCGGACGCCGCGCCCGACGAGGTGCGCGGCGTCCAGTTCACCCGGCAGGGCAAACGCGACTTCCAGATGAGCCACATCGACAAGCGCGACCACCCGCGCGGCGGCGATTATTACTGGCTGACCTATGGGGCGAAGAAGTCCGATCCGGACGAGGGGACGGATCTGCGCGCCATCTATGACGGGTTCGTTTCCGTCACGCCGCTGCATACGGACCTGACCCATGCCGGCACGCTGGAGGCGTTTCGGGCGTGAGTTTCGATCCGCGCCTGGTCGACATGGTGATGCGGCTACGCTCGCGCGGGATCAGCGACGCGGCGACGCTGCGCGCCATGGAACTCATTCCCCGCAAGGCCTTCGTCGAGCCGGCTCATCACGAACGCGCCTATGAGGAGATCGCCCTGCCGATCGCCTGCGGGCAGCAGGTCAGTGCCCCCATGGCGACGGCGCTGATGGTGCAATTGCTCGCACCGACCGATCGCAGCAAGGTGCTGGAGATCGGAACGGGCTCGGCCTGGATGGCGGCGATCCTGTCGCGGCGCGCGCGGCGGGTCTACTCGGTCGAGCGCTACGCGGAGCTGGTGGAGGCGGCGGAGGCGCGGCTGCGCGCGATGGGCTTGCACAATGTCGAGATCCGCCACGGGGATGGTCGTCATGGCTGGCCGGGCCAGGCTCCGTTCGACCGCATCGTGATCGGCTGCGCAGTTCGCGCCGTGCCGGACAAGCTCATGGAGCAGCTCGCCCCGAATGGCCGCATGGTCGCCGTGGTGGACGGCATGCTGACCCTGTTCGAAAAGGCGAGGAAGCTCGTGACGGAAACGGAACTCATGCCGCTGGATCTGACCATGATCGAGGCGGGGAAGTCGAAATCGCTCTAGCTGAACAGGACGAAGCCCAGATTGAGGAGCACGGTCAGAACGATGGAGCCGATGATCATGGTCTTGATCGGGAAGACGATGCGGACGCGGCCATCGTCGTTATGCGGCTGGAGCGAGTCGGTGACGGCCTGTCCGATACGGTCGGACGTCTTCGGAAAGGCGAAGAGGATCAGGTTGAGGAGCGTGGTGAGAACGACCGAGGCGATCAACGACCATAATAGAATTTGTCCCATGTTTACCTCCTACTCCGTTTCGAACCGGTGCTCCCTCGACATGAGCTGCACCATGGCTTGGTCGACCGAAAGATCGCCCGCCAGAATGTCGGCGAGGGCGAAGCTGATCGGCATTTCCACATCCGTCTGCAAAGCCAACGTCTTGAGGGCCGGTGCGGTTGCGACTCCCTCGGTGACGGCCTGGCGTTTTTCGAGAATAGAGTTAATGGTTTCTCCTCGGCCGAGCGCCATGCCGCAACTCATGTTCCGGCTCATCTCGCTGCTGCAGGTGAGGACCAGATCGCCGAGGCCGCACAGGCCCGTCAGCGTTTCCGGCCGCGCGCCGAGCGCCTTGCCGAGGCGGGTCATCTCCGCAAAACCCCGTGCCATGATGGCGGCATGGGCAGAGCGGCCGAGACCCTTGCCGAGGACGATGCCGCAGACGATGGCGAGCACGTTCTTGACCGCCCCGCCGATCTCCGCGCCGATCACGTCGTCGGTCAGGTAGGGCCGGAAAGTGGGGGCGGCGCAGGCTGCGACGAGGTC
>JBATXP010000452.1:0-3539 GCA_049673465.1 Litorimonas sp. | reverse complement strand
TCCGCGGATCGAGGCGACCCATTCGGGCGAGGGCGCGCGGGCGATCGCGGGGATGGGCGCCTTCGGCGGGGTTCTCGCCGGCACGATCGCGGGCCATCACGGCCGGTTGCCTCGTTCCGAGCGTCTCAAGGAACGCATCGCGGCGGCAGAGGAACTGGTGCTGCCGGACTGGGCCGCTTGCCCGCTCCCCGCCCCGCCGGACCGCCTGCTCGCGGCGGCGGAAGGTCGTCCCTATCGCACTCAGTTCCTCGTACGGATGCTCTATGGGTGCCTCACGGATGCGGACGATCGCGAGACTGCCGCCTTCTACGACGAAGCGGAAGGGCGCGTTCGTACGCCGCGGGAAGAGACCCTCACGGACGACATGCTGGCACGGTTCGATGCCCACATGGACGAACTCGGGGGCACCGGGTCGCTGAACGAGCTTCGACGGGGTATCCTTGATCGAGCCCGCGTCGCTGCAGCAGAGGCGCCGGGTCTCTTCACCATGACTGTCCCGACGGGGGGCGGCAAGACGCTCGCCGCCCTCGGATTTGCGCTGGAGCACGCCCGCGCCCATGGCCTGCGGCGGGTGATAAACGTGATCCCCTATACGTCGATCGTGGAGCAGACGGCGGACGTGCTTCGCGGCGTTCTGGGTAATGGCGCCGTGCTGGAGCACCATTCGGCAGCGGACTGGGACGGAGAGGATGAGAGCGAGGCGGAGCAGCGAAAGGTCGCGGCGGCGAGCTGGGACGTGCCTGTCGTCGTGACCACCGCCGTCCAGTTCTTCGAGAGCCTGCACGCCGCGCGCAAGAAAAGGTGCCGCAAGCTGCACAGCCTTGCGGGTGCGGTGATCGTGCTCGACGAGGCGCAGACACTGCCCCTGCCGCTCCTGCGCCCCTGCCTCGCAGCGCTGACGGAGCTGATGGAGGGCTACGGTGCGACGGTCGTCCTCTCGACCGCGACGCAGCCCGCATTGACGACCCATGACGGCTTTCCCGCCCCCGAAGCTCTAAGCGGCGCGCGCGAGATCGCTCCGGATCCGGTCCGGCTCTACGAGACGTTGCGGCGGGTTCGGGTGCGAGATGTCGGCGCGATGGACCAGGCGGCGCTGGCGGAGCGGATGCGGGGCGCTGATCAGGCGCTGTGCATCGTGGACAGCCGGGCGCAGGCGCGCGGCCTCTTCGATACCATGTCCGATGCGCCGGGACGCCGACATCTCAGCACGCTGATGACACCGGCGCACCGGCGGGCGGTGTTGGCGGAGGTGCGCGCGGACCTGAAGGCCGGCGCGCCGGTGCGCCTCGTCTCCACTAGCCTGATCGAGGCCGGGGTGGACGTCGATTTCCCGCTGGTGCTCCGGGCGATGTCGGGGATCGACCGGATCGCGCAGGCGGCGGGGCGCTGTAACCGCGAAGGGAAGCTGGAGGAGAACGGCGTGAAGCTCCTTGGCGAAGTCGAAGTGTTCCACCCCGAGACAAATCCGCCCGAGGCGATGCGGCCCTTCGTCGAGGTCGGACGAGAGATCATGGCGACCCATGCCACAGATCCCATCGGGTTGGATGCCGTGAAGGCCTATTTCAAGCTCCTGTGGGAGCGCTACGGCGCGGAGGCGCTCGATTCCGTGGAGGTAGGCGGGAACGGCGGCACCACCGGCATCTTGGCCGCCATCGACAGGGCCGGACTGGGCGGCTGTCCCTATCCCGACATCGAGGCCGCATTCCGCATCGTGCCGGACGGCCAGAACACCCTCGCCATTCGCGGCGGCCCCTGGGGGATCGGCGAGACAACTTTGAAGGACCTTCGGCACCGTAGCCCCGGCGCCGCGGCCAAGGCGCTCGCGCCGTATAGCGTGGACGTGCCCCATGCCGTCTGGCGGTCCCTCTGGGACGCCGGCATCATCGAATGGTGGGAGCGCGGCCCCTTCGGCGAGCAGTTCGCCATGATGGCGGCCGATCCGCACTATTCGTCCGAGGCGGGGCTGGGCATCCGCCAGCATGATGAACTCGGTAGCCAAATCTTCTAGAAGAACCACAATATGCAAAGGCGCATTGCGACACGCTGCAGTTGCGTGGCGCCCGATCATCGGCCACCGTGATCACGGTACATCCGGCGAGGGCAACATCCATGCGGCACGGCAGTTGAGTACACCCGGCATCAAGCTGATCGTGCGCGGCCCCAATGCCTGCTTCACGCGGCCAGAGATGAAGGTCGAACGGGTCTCCTACGACGTCATGACCCCTTCGGCCGCGCGCGGTATCCTCGAGGCGATCCACTGGAAGCCGGCGATCCGATGGGTCATCGACCGCATCCATGTCCTCAAGCCGATCCGCTTCGAGACGATCCGGCGCAACGAGATCGCGTCCAAGATATCCTCCCGCAACGCGAAGACGGCGATGAATTCGGGCGATCTCGCCGGGCTTTCGCTCGCCGTGGACGAGGACCGCCAGCAGCGCGCGATGCTCTGTCTGCGCGACGTCGCCTACGGGATCGAGGCCCATTTCGAGATGACGCCGAAGGCCGGCCCCGGCGACAATCCCGGCAAGCATGCCGAGATGTTCCGCCGCCGCGCTGCCAAGGGACAGTGCTTCCATCAGCCCGCCCTTGGGGTGCGCGAGTTTCCCGCCGATTTCGAACTCGTGGACGAGATCCCGCCCGGCACGCTCGAGGATCAGGACCGCGATCTGGGCTGGATGCTCCACGATATCGACTATGAGAACGGCCGGACCTCCGTCTTCTACCGCGCGCGAATGGAAGGCGGCGTGATCGACGTCGCCGCCTGCCTTGCCGCCGGGGAGTCCGCATGACGGTCCTGCAGGAGCTCGCGTCCCTCTACGACCGGCGCGCGGCCAAGGCTGGCTGGCCGCAGCCGGGGTTTTCGACGGTCGGAATTGGTATAGTGGTGGTTCTCGACGACGTTGGGTCGGTTCGTCAGATTGCGCGCCTGGGAGCACCTAAGACCAAAGGTAAAGGATTTGACCCGCAACAACATACGGTGCCGGCGCCACCAAGTGACCGTCGCGGTAGAAAGATCGTCCCTGGCCGCTTCTGGGATCCACTTCCCTATGCATTGGGTGTTGGCGGGAAGAAGGGAGCTTGGTCGATAGATGCGGACAACGCAGCGGCTAAATTCGAGAGGTTTCGAGAGGAACACATTGCCCTGTTAGGGGAAGCCGGCGCACTTGATCTCGTGGCTTTCCGTCTTTTCTGCGAGACATGGGAACCGCAACGCTTCTTTGAATTTCCCAATGCCGCTGATCTCGATGGTCCGAACGTCGCGTTTCAAGGTCCCAGTGGCAAGTTCATTCATGAATTGACCGAAGCGCAGGCTCTCGTTGCACAAACCGGGGAGGGAGACACGATGTGTCTAGTGTCCGGTATCCGAGGGTCGATCGCCAGGCTGCACATACCGATCAAACTACCTTTCCACGATAAGCAACCGCCGCTGGTTTCGTTCAATGAGGACGCTTATGAGTCCCACGGCAAGAAGCAAGGCGACAACGCGCCCGTCTCGCAAGCCGCCGCCTTCGCCTACGCCACCGCCCTCAACGCCATGC
>JBATXP010000451.1:0-3004 GCA_049673465.1 Litorimonas sp. | reverse complement strand
CAGATCGAACCGCACGAGAAGGCCGCGTAGCGCGCACACATCAACCCCAGGACCCTCCCCACTGCCGGAGAGACGCCGGGACCCAGGTCAAAAGGCCCGCCGTGTAACTCGCGGCGGTGATCGACTGGTACGGCCGCCGCATCCTGACGTGGCGCGGACTTCTGCGGCGCTGTACGAGAGGAGTCCCTAGCCCGGCATGGCAGGCCGGAGATCTTGAACGCCGATCAGGGTAGCCAGATCACCGGCAGGGCATTCGCCGCCGTGCTGCGCGCGACCGGCATCCGGATCAGCATGGACGCCAAGGGCGCGTGGCGCGCCAACGTCTTCGTCGAACGGCTCTGGTGATCCGTGAAGGACGAGGAGGTCTACTTGCGTGCCTATGACCACGTCTTCGAGGCCAAGGCGTCGATCGGGCGGTACCTGACCTTCCACGATAGGACGCGGCCGCATTCGGCGCATGACGGGCGGACGCCCGACCAGGCATACTTCAACCGACCAGGATCGATCCCGGCCTCGGCGTGACAAGCGCGGCGATCCGCTCGACGATGCGCCTCGAGCCGTTCGGACAAGGTGGACCACCTCTCATATCGAAGTTCCTGGTCTCGACGGTGTCAACGAACCTGCTGCTCCGAAGTGCGGGGGTCTGTGTCGAAGAGACACCGCCCCGGAACCGGGGCGATGCCTTCCATCGGTCGAGCCGCCCACACGGAGTGGTCGGCGTGATGCGCGCCGGGCGCGGATCGCGGCGGTGCGCAGGCGGCCGCCGCGATCATCGGCATGCCTCAGCCGAGAGCGAGGAAGTACTCGGCCTCCATCTCGGTGCCGATCCCGTCCTGCGCCACGACGGTGTCGAAATCCACCGGATCGCCGGTGAAGTCTTCGATGATGATGGTGTTCACCTTGTTGCCGCCGTTGCCGAAGGCGACGAGCTCGTAGTCGTCGTTGGCGTTGACCCCGCCCTGGAAGTCGAACTTGGCCGGCCCCTGGATGTCGATCACGTCGATCCCGAAATCGAACGTGTCCGTGATGATCTCCGTGGTGGGGTTGGCGGAGTTGCCGCCGACCTTGACCGTGACGACATCGGCATCGAAGAGAGTGCGCAGCGCCGCGAGGCTGAGCCCCTCGGCATCCGCGATCCCCCCACCGCCGAGGCCGACGAAGGTGATGCTCGCGACCTCGTTGTTGCCGCCGCCGATATAGGTGACGACGAGGTCGTCGGCCTCGTTCGTGACGTCGAACGTGAACTTCTGCGGGGCGTTGATCTTGAGCTTGTCCACGCCGAGCTCGAAGTCGTGGACGGTGTCGTCGCCGATCCGGCCGCCCTTGAAGACGAAGGTGTCCTCACCCTCGCCGCCGATGAGGTCGTCATCGCCCTTGCCGCCGATGAGGGTATCGTCGCCCGTGCCACCGATCACGACGTCGTTGCCCTTGCCGCCCACGACCTTGTCGTCGCCGGAGTTACCGGTCAGCACGTCGTTGCCGTCGCCGCCCTTGACGACGTCGTCGCCCGACCCGCCGAAGAGCGCGTCCCTGCCGCCCTTGCCGTCGATGAAGTCATCGCCGCTCTTGCCATTGACGACGTTCTTAGCCGGGCCGCCCACCATCCGGTCGTCGCCGTTGGTGCCTTCCGAGGTGGACCCGCTCGTGTTCGACGGCTCACCGTTCGTGGTGACCTCGTTGAAGAGACCTTTCACCTCGTTGCCCGCGGGCACGATGTCGTCTCCGGCCGGGTTCAGCTTGACGCCGTCGGTCGATTTGTCGCCGATGATGTCGAGAAGTTGTACCATAATCAATCCCATCCGTCACTGTGTCGTCTTTCAGAATGCATCGCCATCCCCGGCCAGCATTCCGATTGAACGCCTCGACCCCCTTCGCGAACCGAATGGACGCGTATTGAACCGTGATCAAAACGTGTCCCGCTAATGGCAAGATAAAGGCGCAGTTGTAAGATATATATTGGAACTTTCCACGCGACAGCGATTAACTTCCTTTATATATCTTATAAGATGTAATTAGTGCCAATATTCGACCTATAGGAAGCCTTGTTGCGCAATTCCCTCGATGGGCGCACTTCCTCTTTCTCCGTTCGCCGTCGGCCGGCGGGCTACGTGACAGCAATGCCGAAGGCGGCAGACCGGGTAGCACGGGAGCGTCGCCCACGCCGATCCCGGTGATTCCGACCGCTTCGAATCCCATGGCCGCCTCGTCGATGGCCGGCAGGCCATGCAGGGATCGAACCAGGCCGTCGGCGATCCGCACCCATGCAGCGCCGCGTCGCAGCCAGACCAGTTCGGGGCACGGCAGCGTAGGGCGCGGGCTTGGACACGCCATCAGCCATGCCGCTGGACCCGCGACGTGAATCCCAAGCAGACTTTGCGCAACGACGCCTAACCCGCGCGGTCCGCTAACAGCGAAGACGTTGGGAGGGCGCTCACTTGGAAACGGATCGCCGACCACCACGACGGTCGCCGATCCGCTCGATCTGGCGTTGTTGCACGAAGCCTGGCCAAGGATTCACATCGCGGGTCCAGCGGCATAGCCGGGCGGCATGTCCGAGCCCGCGCTCGCCCGCTACCGCACCCTGAACTGGTCGAGCTATAACGCTGCGCTGCGTAGGCGTGGGTCTCAGACGGTCTGGTTCGACCCACGGGCGTCATGGCATGCGGCGCCCTGGGGCAGGCGTGGCGCGCAGCTGGCCTACAGTGACGCCGCCATCCAGGCCTGTCTGACGGTGAAGGTCCTGTTCGGCCTGCCGCTCCGCCAAACAACGGGTTTCGTGGCGAGCTTGCGACCGCTGGCGGGTCTCGACTGGTCGGTGCCGGACTTCAGGGCGCTGTGCCGTCGCCAGGAGACGCTGACCGTGCAGCTGCCCTACCGCGGCGCTGTCGGCCCGCTGCATCCGCTCGTGAACGGCACCGGGATCGAGGTCCGGGGGATCGGCGAATGGCATGCGCGCCTCCATGGCGGGGCCCGCCGCCGCGTCTGGCGCAAGGTCCACCTGGCC
>JBATXP010000450.1:0-2088 GCA_049673465.1 Litorimonas sp. | reverse complement strand
GCGCTTCGGCGGCGTCGCGGTAGTGCGCGGCCGTGTCCGGCTCCTCGAAGTGGGCGACGGCGCGCAGCCGGGCGGCGTGTTCGCGCATTTCGGCGGGGGTCATGTCGGGAAAGTCGGTCATGCGGCGGTTTCGGCAGGCTCAAAGGCGGCGAGCGCTTCTTCGGCTTCGCGCAGCCGCTCCCGCGCGGACTCGATCTTTTCCACGGACTCGTCGCGCGCTTGTTCCGATGACCGGATGATAGCGGCGTAAAGCGTCGCCATTGCGGGCTTTAGATCGGTTTTCGATAGCGTGGTCAGATCATCGATGCGCTCCACCGCCTGATCCCGCCGGGTCGTTGCCGCCTCGATTTCGCGCTTCGCATCCGCGACGTCGGTCTGGGCTTTCCGCAGCAGCCGATCCACCTCGCGCTGGGCCTCGGCCTGTAGTCTCTCTTGCCGCCCCGCCGCCTCCAATGCCTCGATTTCGGCATCCGTCAGCACGTCGGCGTGCGTCTCGGTTTCAATCCGATCCAGCGCGCCGCGCAGCCGCATGGCGTAGCTGGCCAGCCAAGCCCCATCCTTGCCGCCCAGAAGTTGACCGGCACTGCGGGGCGCAAAGGCGTTGTCGGACATGCGCCACGCCTTGCAGCGGTCGCGCAGGTGGCCAATCGGGATGCCCGTGCCTTGCAAGTCTTCGACCCACTGCCTGGCCAACGCCTTCGCCGTGCCCGCGTCGTGATCCATCCGGTGATAGCGGCTTTCCAGCAATTCGAGTTCTGTCAGGATTTCCGCAGCCGTCGCGGGGCGCGCCCGATCCTCTGCCCGGTTCACCTCCAAGCGAAGCGCGGGAAGCATGGCTTTGGCTTCATCCAGTGCGGTATTGTAGGCGCGGCAGGTCTCCGGCCTCTGCCACATCGGCACCGGAATAGTCGTGTCCCGGCTCCATCCCATCCATCTCTCCAAGCAGCTCAGCGCGGGCCGCTCTTGCCGTTTCAGTGGCAGTGCGTTGGGGCGATTTGCGTTGTGGGCGGTCAATTCGGTCATCGGGTTTCTCAAGGTCGGGATTGTATTCGAGGGCGGATATGAAGCGGTCGGGCCTGCCTTGTGTCGGCGGGCCGTGGACCCAATCGAAGGTGATGTGGTCGCGCCTGCCGCCCCCTCGCCAGCCCAGCATGAGCGGGACGCGGTCAATCACTTGCAGCAGCATCGTTTCGTCGCCGTCGCAATCGGCTAAGCGGGTCCGGATCAGTCGCATCCGGTCCTGCGTCATGCGTTCGAGGCGGGGAAATCCGCTCGCATTGGCCATCCGGTTCCAGGCGTCCTGCACGACCTCCAAGAACTCCACGCTAGGCAGATCGGGTTTGAGCCTTCCGCGCGCGCTTAGAGAGATATCTTGTGTGATTGGGTAAGAGGATGTGTCACCTATTGCAGGTGAACTTTTCCCACCTTCGAAAGTGAACTTTTTCACCTTGGAAGGTGGGTTTTTCCCACTTGCATGGTGAACTTTTTCACCTTGGGGATTTATGGGGCTTTTCGGTCCATGGCCAAACCACTTGCCGCGCCGCCAACCCAGTGCCGAGAGGTTAAGTTCATCGCCGTTCTCGTCTTCGGGAACGCATAGCAGCCCGGCGTCGATCAAGGTCGATATCGCGTACCGCACCTTGTCCTTGTTCAGCCAGTGGAAGACCGTCAGCAGGTCCGGAACGGTGACTCTGGCGAAGTATCGACCATCATGCTCGTGCTGCCCGTCCAGCGCGTTGTATTCGATGTAGTAGGCTATGCGATTGAAGATCAGCGCGGCACGCTCTCCCACCAGCGCGCAGACGTCTTCGTGAACGCCGTGGGTGAAGGGGATGGATGGGCGCCGGGTCATGCCGCCCTCGCAATCCGGTCCACCGGAAGCCACTCCAGCGTCACGACAGTCCGGTCGTGGTCCGACCATTGCTTCTCCACGATGGTCGTGCTGACTTGCGCGTCGTCGTGGTAGGCGAGCCCGTTGAGCGCGTCCTTGACCAGCTTGGCGAGGTTGTCCCCGTCCGGCTTGATGGCGTGCGGGCTGCCCATGCGGCGCGGATCGCGGCTGTGCAGGCGCTGCGGCAGCTTGAAGAC
>JBATXP010000449.1:0-5816 GCA_049673465.1 Litorimonas sp. | reverse complement strand
CCTGGTCGCCGCTCGGCGGCGGGGCGCTGTTCACGCAGGACGGTCCCGTGCAGACGACGGTTGCGACGATCGCGCGCGAGACGGGCTGGAGCGCAACCCAGGTCGCGCTGGCCTTCACCCGGTCCTTCGGCGCGACGGTCGTGCCATTGGTCGGCACGACGACGCCCTTCCGCATCGAGGAAGCGGCTGCGGCGGCGGACATCCGTCTGGAGGCCCGCCACGTCTATGATCTGGTCGAGGCATGGCGCGGCGCACCGATGCCTTAAGGCAAGAGCTAGAAGCGGCGCGTCACGCCCACGCGCAGAACGGGATAGTACTTATAGTCTTCCGCATCCTCCTCGATCTGCAACACTTCGTCGCGGATTTCGGCGAGCAGAACCGGATCCTGGCTGAGCAGGCCGTTGGCGGAGGTCAGCTCCACGTCGGCGGAGCCGGTGAACATCACGCCCGCCCGCGCGCTGAAGGACCAGTTGCCCGACGCGGTGAGGAAACTGTCATAGCCGATGCCAACATAGGGCGCGAAGTCGTTGAACTCGACCGAGCCGAACAGAGACCCGACCTCGGCCGGGGTGAACTCCATGCCCCCGATGCGAACGTTCCCGGCGGGCGTGGCGACCAGATCGGCTTCTTTCGGCCCGATGTAAGCCCCGCCGCTCAGGATGAACGCATTGCCGAAAGGCGCGATGTCGACGAACGCCCCGGCATTGGACAGCTCGAAGTCGCCATCATAGTCGATGCCGTTGGTCTCCAAGTCGCCGGAAAACTCGATATAGTTGTAGCCGCCACGCAACATGATCCGGTCGTTCACCCCGACCTTGGCCTCGATCGATCCGCCCGTCGTGCCGCCGGCGATGCCGATACCGAAGTCGGTGGCAAGCGCCGTTGCGGGCGAAAAGGCAAGCAGGGCCGCCACCAGGGCATGGCGAGCGAATGAGGAAGGCAACATGGACGTCTCCGATGGGAATGATGTGACCATCAATCGCTCCGACATGCTTTGGTTCCATCACCGAACAGGCTTGCGGAGCGGTAAACTTCGCCGCGCGCCTTAACCAATGTTGAGTTTGCAGGATTTCCTTGGGTTTTTCGGAACGGCGTTCGCGGCCTCTCGTTGCTTTCAGGCAATAGAAGGAGATTTTGCCATCAACGATTTGAACACCGCCCACCTCACCGCGACCTACGAGGCCCCGATCGTCAAGCTGAGCGTCAAGGGACCCGTGACCGACACGGACACAAAAGCCGCCCTGGACTGGTTCGACCATCTCGGCGAGCAGACCGAACACTATCAGCTCTACCTCGAAATGGCGAAGATGGACTTCCCCGACCTCGGGACCATCCGCAAGAGCTTCCTGTCGCTCGCGACCATGATGCGCGGGCTGGAGGATTGCGGGAAATGCGCCGTCGTCACGGACAGCCCGTTCCTGCGCTCCACCGCCGTGGTCGAAGGCAGCGCCCTGCCGCAGATGGAAGTGGGGAGCTTCGGCATTGTCGATCTCGCCGACGCGGAGGAGTGGCTCGAAGCCGCCTGATCTGGAGCGGATCGTACGAGGAAAAGCCCGGCTCTGAGCCGGGCTTTTTCGTGACTAGAGCTTGCCGTCGAAGTCGGACGCGGCGTGACGTTCCTTCAACCCCTTGTCGTCCCACGGGCGGTTGACGAGCTGGCCGCGCCGGAAGGCCGGGCGCTCTGCCAGTTGCTTGGCCCAGCGCATGACGTGGGCATAGTCCTCGACCTGAAGAAACTCCGCCGCCTCGTAGAGCAGACCGCGCGCCATGCCGCCATACCAGGGATAGATCGCCATGTCGGCGATGGTCAGCGCGTCGCCCGCAATGAATTCGTGCTCAGCCAGCCGTTTGTCCAGCACGTCCATCTGGCGTTTGGTCTCCATGGCGAAACGATTGATGGCGTATTCGATCTTGACCGGCGCGTAGGCATAGAAGTGGCCGAAACCGCCGCCCAGATAAGGCGCGCTGCCGACCTGCCAGAACAGCCAGGAGAGCGCTTCCGCACGGGCGGCGCGGTCCGTCGGCAGGAACAGGCCGAACTTCTCCGCTAGATAGGTCAGGATCGCCCCGGATTCGAAGACGCGGACCTGCGGGTCTTCGCTATGGTCCATCAGGGCCGGGATCTTGCTGTTGGGATTGACCTCCACGAAGCCGGACGAGAACTGGTCCCCCTCCCCGATATTGATCAGCCACGCATCGTATTCCGCACCCGAATGTCCCGCTTCCAGCAACTCTTCGAGCAGGATCGTGACCTTCACCCCATTGGGTGTGCCGAGGGAGTAGAGCTGCATCGGATGCTCGCCGACCGGACGGTCCTTGTCATGCGTCGCGCCGCTAATGGGTCGGTTGATATTGGCGAACTTGCCGCCGGACGACTGGTCCCAGGTCCAGATTTCGGGCGGCGTGTAATCGGAGAGGGTCTGTTCGGTCATGGGACCGGATTAGCAGGGCGGGCGAGATGGCGCGAGGGCGTCACGTTTATTTGTATGGGTGGTGGACCCGTCCGAACCTTTTCTCCGCTCATCCCCGCGCACGCGGGGATCCAATCCTTGCCACGCCCTCGACGTGGGTAAGGAGTCCGTACCAGCCGAGAGATCGACGAGCCACTGGATCCCCGCGTGCGCGGGGATGAGCGGAAGGAGAGAACAACGTGCGTCCCCGGCATTTATTGCCGGGGTCTGTCCCCCTCTATCCTCACAAGCCGTGTCTTGTGAGCAACCCCTCGACCAGACCCCGGCAATTAATGCCGGGGATGAAAGGTGGGGAGGTCGCGGAAATCGGACAGGTACCAGATTGGCGTAAAGGTCGTCCCCAAGATCGAACTCCATCCAAGACGGAACGCAAAAAAAGCCGCCCCACCGTGAAGTGGGAGCGGCTTTCAGTCCATTCGACTGAGCCTGTTTGAGGTTTCAGCCGAGGGACTCGATCGCGTCTGTGTTACGCGGCACGTTTGTAGTCGCGCTTGAAGTTCCGATCATGTCGGCCTTCATTGATTTCTTCGACCAGCTTCCGATTGAACGCCGGAATGTCGGCGGGCTTGCGGCTCGTTACGAAGCCGTTATCCGTCACGACTTCGCTATCGGTCCAGCGACCGCCGGCATTCCGCATGTCGGTCTGGATGGATGGATAGGACGTCAGTTCGCGGCCTTCGATCACGTCGGCTTCTGCAAGCAACCACGGACCGTGACAGATCGCGCCGATCGTCTTGCCGTGTTCGGCGAAGTCGCGAACGATCCGGACGGCATCGTCCTGCATCCGCAACGTATCGGGGTTCTTCAGGCCACCTGGAATGATCAGCCCATCATAGCTGGATACATCGACGTCGCCGAAGGTGAGTTCCGGCGTGTATTCGCGGGCATCCTGGCTATCGGCCTTGATCGGCTCGGTTTTCATCGAGGCGACGTGGACGGTTGCGCCCTGTTCGCGCATGTAATCCATCGGCTCGAAAAATTCTTCCTGCTGGAAGCCGTCGGCGGCGATGATGAGGATGTTCTTCTGGTTCAAGTTTGACATGGTGTCTCCTTTTTGGGGAGTTCAACCGCGGCACACAGGTTAGAGAGTCTTACGTCTCGATCTGGTCAGGTGCACTATTGTTGTCGCGGCGGACTTTCACGTCCGTCTTGCCTAATCAATGGGGGAGCGGCCTTATCGTTCCAGGAAAAGCCAAAATAAAACAGAGACTTAAATCAGGTGAAACTCTAACCTCGATGTTTGTTGGCGGTAACCATTGCGAGGTCTGGCCGGGGCGCGCATATCCCGGACCATGAAAACCGACGCCGCCCCCAAGCCGACCCGTCTTTCGGAATACACGCCCTACAATTTCGACCTGGAGGAGTCGCGCTTCGACGTCCGGCTCGACCCGAACAAGACGGAAGTCCGTTCGCTGCTCAAGATGACGCGCACCGCGCCAGGCCCGCTGGAGCTCGACGGCGAGGCAATCGACCTGGTCTCCGTCGAACTGGACGGGCGCGAGCTTAAACGCAGCGAATACCGGCTGACGCAGGACAAGCTGATCCTGGACGACGTGCCGGACCGGTTCGTCCTCAACGTCACCTCCACCTGTGACCCCAGCGCCAACACGACCCTGATGGGGCTCTACGTGTCGGGCGGGCGCTTCTGCACCCAGTGCGAGGCGGAAGGCTTCCGCCGCATCGCCTACTATCCCGACCGGCCCGACGTGATGAGCGTGTTCACCGTGCTGATCGACGCGGACAAGGCGGCCTATCCGACCCTGCTCGCCAACGGCAACAAGATCGATGAGGGCGAGATCGAGGGCGGTCGGCACTATGCCATCTGGCACGATCCCTTCCCCAAGCCCTGCTATCTCTTCGCCCTGGTCGCGGGCGAGTTCGACCGGCTGGAGGATAGCTTCACGACGATGAGCGGGCGGAGCATCCCGCTGGAAATCTTCGTCGATCCGGGCAACGCGCCCAAGGCCGAATACGCCATGGACGCGTTGAAGCGCTCCATGCGCTGGGACGAAGAGGCGTTCGGACGGGAATACGACCTCGACCGGTTCATGATCGTCGCCGTGCGCGACTTCAACTTCGGCGCGATGGAAAACAAGGGGCTGAACATCTTCAACGCCTCGCTGCTGCTGGCGGACGCGGAAACGGCGACGGACCTCAATTTCGAGCGAATCGAGAGCGTGGTCGCGCACGAATATTTCCACAACTGGACGGGCAATCGCATCACCTGCCGCGACTGGTTCCAGCTCTGCCTCAAGGAGGGCTTCACCGTCTTCCGCGACCAGGAATTCTCCGCCGACCAGAGGGGCGCGGCCGTGCAGCGCATCAAGGACGTGCGCGCGCTCCGGGCGCGGCAGTTCGCCGAGGATAATGGCCCCCTTGCCCACCCGGTGCGGCCCGACAGCTACCTGAAGATCGACAATTTCTATACGGCCACCATCTACGAGAAGGGCGCGGAGCTGATCCGGATGCTCAAGGCGTGGCTGGGGGCGGAGACGTTCCGCGCGGGCAGCGACCTCTATTTCGAGCGGCTGGACGGCACGGCCGCCACGGTCGAGCAATTCCTCGCCTGTTTCGAGGCGGCGTCCGGCGAGGATATGAGCCAGTTCATGCGGTGGTACCGCCAGGCCGGGACGCCGCGCCTCACCGTCCGCCGCCACCAGACGCCGACCACGCCCGTGATCAGTCAGGTCGTGTCGTTCGAACAGGCCACGCCGCCCACGCCCGGTCAGCCGACCAAGGACCCGCTGGTCGTGCCGATCCGCTGGCAGGCCATTGGCGATGACGGCCCGCTGATGGACCCGCAGCTGACCGTGATGACGACCGAAAGCGAGGATGTGTCCTATCCGCGCTTCGACGTACCGCATTCGCTCTCGGTCCTGCAGGGCTTTTCCGCGCCCGTCATCCTGCAATCGGATGCCTCCACGGCAGACCTGATCCGGCTGATGGGCAACGATCCGGATGCGTTCAACCGCTGGGAAGCGGGGCAGACGCTGGCGCGGCGCCTCTTGGCGGACTTCGCCACCGCGCTGGAAGCGGGGCAAATGCCGGAAACGGACGTGGCGCTGGGGGCCTATACGAAAGCGCTCGGCAAGACCCTGCGCGATCCGGCCTTCGACAATGCCTTCAAGGCATTGGTCCTGACCCCGCCGACGAGCATGGAAATCCTGATGGCGGCGGCGCCGATCGATCCCATCGCGGTTCATGAAGCAGCCAACTGGCTGTCTCGCGCCGTGGCGGACGAACTGCGCGACGACCTGCTCGAAACCTATACCGCCCTGCACGATGACGGCCCCTTCTCGCCGGACGCGGAAGCCGCCGGGCGGCGCGCGCTCAAGGGCCGTTGCC
>JBATXP010000448.1:0-3938 GCA_049673465.1 Litorimonas sp. | reverse complement strand
CGCCGGCGGGCGAGAAGGCGTGGTAGAGCCTGCGCCCGACCGTGCGGTAGACGCGGGAGCGGCCGCGTTCCATCTGCACCGACAGGCGCGCCCAGACCGCATCCACCCATTGCGCGATGCCCCGGCCCATGCGGCGGTAGAGCACGTCCGCATCGATGATTTCCGCGCGCTTTTCCACCGGGTAGAGACGGAACCGCTTCAGCAGGGTGAAGGCGAAGATGGCCGCGAAGAGAAGCTGTAGCTGGAAGACCACATGGTCCCACGTGTAGGGCTTGTAGTCCGTTGGATAGGGCATGAGGGCGTAGAGGATATCGTACCCGCCCCACGGCCAGGCCAGCACGATGCAGAGCAGGGCGGCGAGGCTCATCGCGACCAGCATGTTCCACGGCGCTTCCTTGACGCGGCGGCCGGAGTCGTGGGCGAAGAAGGTGAAGTGCGGCACCTTGATGCCGCTATGTTCCATCACGCCCGCGCTGGCGAACAGCATCATGGCGAACGGCACCCAGAGATGCTCCTCGATGGCCGCGCTCAGGATCATCGCCTTGGTGACGAACGCCGCCAGCAGTGGGAAGGCCGCGATGGATCCCGCCCCGATCAGGCAGAGCACGGTGGTATAGGGCATGGAGCGGAACAACCCGCCCAGTTCCGAGGCCTTGGCCGTGCCGGTCCGGTAGATCACCGCGCCGATGGACATGAAGAGCAAGCCCTTGAAGATGACGTGGACGAAGACCTGTCCGACCACGCCGTTCATCGCCATGGTCGTGCCGATCCCGATGCCCGCCACCATGAAGCCCAGCTGGTTGTTGAGCGAATAGGCCAGCACCCGGCGCAGATCGTTTTCGATCACCGCGAAGAAGACCGGGAAGCAGGTCATGATACAGCCGATCCAGATCAGGATATCGGTCCCCGGAAAGGCTCGCGCCAATGCGTAGATCGCGAACTTGGTGGTGAAGCTGGCGAGGATGACGGTCCCCGTGATCGATGCCTTCGGGTAGGCGTCCTGCATCCACATGTGCAGCATCGGGAAGCCCGCCTTGATGCCCATGCCGATCAGCAGCAGCCACGCCCCCGGCGCGTCGATGCCGATATAGCCGAAGGTGAAGTCGCCGCCATTCGCGCCCGCATAGATCACCGCACCCGCCAGCAGCAGCACGCCCGACAGCACCTGTATGACGAGATAGCGGATCCCCGCATGATAGGCCCGGTCACCGCCCTGCCAGACGAGGAAGACGGAACTGATCGCCGTCAGCTCCCAGAACAGGAACAGGGACAGCATGTCGCCGCTCAGCACGCCCGCAATGGCCGCGCCCGTATAGACGAGCGCGGAGCTGTCCGTGATCCACGACTTTTCGTGCAGCGCGTAGATCGCGTTGATCAGTCCCGCGAGACAGAACAGATAGCCCCAGACGACCGACAGATTGTCGATCCGCAGCGTCGTCAGCATGATCCCGCCGACCTCGAACTGCCCGGCAAGCACTTCGGCGCTATCGTAGATGGAATAGATGAGGAACGCCGCGAACATCGGCGCGCCGATGGCCAGCGCCTTGCGCACGGGTCCCGTCGGTATCAGCGCGGCAAGCAGTCCGGCGAGGATGACCCAGAGACCGGGATTGATCTGGCCGAGGATGGGGAGCGCGTCGATCATGGGTTCGCCCTTTCAAAAAAGGGCGCGCTTCGCGCGGCTGATTTCTCGTCTCCCCCTCCGCCGCTTCGCGGCACCTCCCCCTGTCCGGGGGAGGAACAAGATAGGTTAGGCTCAGTTCTCAGGTTCCTCCCCCGGACAGGGGGAGGTGGCCGAAGCGCAGCGAAGGTCGGAGGGGGAGACGAATCAATCTGCTGACCGAAGGTCATCGCTTTCCATCCCCCGGCAGATCGTCCACGCTATGCACCTTCCCGCTCAGCGGCTGGGCGGGGAAGTCTTCCGCGTTCTTGCCCACTGGCGCATCGCCCATGGGTGGGAGCAGCATCGGGTCGGTGGTGTAGTCCGGGTCGGGCAGGCCGCCCTCTCCGTAATAGTCCTCGGGCCGCGCGAGCAGCCGGAACAGGACGGGCGCGGCGAACACAATCAGCGAGTAGGCGAGAAAGCCGAAGATCGCCCAGCTGCCCGGGATCACGAAATCGCCGATCGTCTCGAACGGAGCGGGATGTTTGGCTGGGAAGATCACGCCGAGAATGCTCGCCACGATCAGGCCGACGAGCGGGACCCAGATGAAGTTCCGCTTCACGCTTTTCTTGCCGAGAAACAGAAAAGGCCGTGCGGCCGGGTGGATGTCGTCGGTCCGGTTCACGGGGTCGCTCCCAAGATCGCTCCCAAGGCCACTCACAGGATCGGCTCCAGGAATCGAATGATCCACGGCGCGGCGAAGAACAGGACCAGTGTGCCGACCGCCGTGATGACGGGTGGGATCACGACCCATCTATGCTTGCGCGCTTCGAGTGCGATCGCGTCGTCCGCGATCGGATCGATCGGTGGCTTCATGAAACCGCGAATGGCGATCGGCATGAGGTAGAGGATGTTGAGCAGGGAGGAGACGATCAGCGCGGCCATCAGCACCGCCTTGCCGGAATCGAGCGCTCCCCACATCAGGTAGAATTTCGGCCACGACCCGCCGAAGGGCGGCACGCCGATCAGGCTGACGCTGGCGACCAGGAAGGCACCGAACACGAAAGGAAGCTTCCGCCCCAGCCCGTCGAGTTGGCTGACGCTGTCCCGGTGCGCGATGGTATAGATCGCGCCCGCCACCATGAAGAGGGTGATCTTGCCCCAGGCATGCATGACGATCTGAAGACCGCCGCCCAGAATGCCCCAGCTGGTCGCGAGCATCGCGCCCAGCGTGATGTAGGAGAGCTGCGAGACCGTCGAATAGGCCAGCCGCTTCTTCAGATTGTCCTGCCGCAGCGCGATGATCGACGCGAGCACGATGGAGATCGCCGCGATCCAGGCGAGCCAGTCGGAGGACGGCGTGGCGAGAGTCAGGTCCGTGCCGAACGTGTAGACCACGACTTTCAGCATGGTGAACACGCCCGCCTTCACGACCGCCACGGCATGCAGCAGGGCGGAGACCGGCGTCGGCGCGACCATGGCGTTGGGCAGCCACGGATGGACCGGCATCAGAGCCGCCTTGGCGATGCCGAAGGCGAACAGGACCAGCAGGATCGAGGTCGCCATGAGCGACACGTCCGGGCCGAACACGCCGCCCGGCACGAAGTCGGTCGTGCCCGCGATGACCTGCGTGCCGATCACGGCGGGCAGCAGCAGGCCCAGCGACGTGCCCATCAGGATCAGCGTGTAGACCGTCAGGCCGCGGCGCGCCTTGGCGTCGCCCTTGTGGCTGACCAGTGGGAAGGTCGAAATGGTCAGCGCTTCGTAGAAGATGAACAGTGTGATGAGGTTGGCCGAGGCCGCGATGCCCATGGCCGACGCGATGGCTATGGCGACGAAGGTGAAGAAGCGCGTCTGGTTCTTCTCCGAATTGCCGCGCATGTAGCCGACCGTGAACAGCGAGTTCACGATCCAGAGCGAGCTGGCGATGGCGGCGAAGGTCGCGCCCAGCGGCTCCAGCTGGAAGCGGATCTCGAACATGCCCGCAAAGCTGCCGAGGAGGAGTTCTGGCCGTACGCCTTGCGAGACGAGCCCGCACAGATAGGCCGTGTTGACGAGCAGGGTCGCGCCCGCGATGAACGTCACCGCCTCGCGCAGGTTCGGCGTCTTTGCCCCGACGACGGGGATGATCGCCGCCGCGAGCAGCGGGATGATCATCAGCAGCGCCAACGCCATTTCGGGACCGTAGCTCATGCGGCGGCTCCGTGGGGGGTGGGGGAATGCTCGTCGAAGCCCAGCGGCACGGGAACGGCAACGTGGAACGGAAGCTCAGCGTGCCTACGGGCGTCAAGGTACAGACGCCCCAAACTTTCCCTTCCCCCCGTGGCACGGGGGG
>JBATXP010000447.1:0-3423 GCA_049673465.1 Litorimonas sp. | reverse complement strand
GGTCCCGCGTGGACCCGCAATAGATCGTCCCTTTCTTGCGGTTGACCATGATGTAGAACCACCCACCCGGCATGGCCGCACCTTGTGGGAGATGGGCAGGCCGATCAAGTCGGCCTGAGCGGGAGGGAGAGGGTGTGCAACGAATGTTGCGTCCTGCCTCGACGATGACGGGGTCGCATCCCTTCTGCTCCTACCGCTCTCGCCGACTTGATCGGCGAGTCCATCTCCCATCCGGGTGCGGTGGAGAGGGTGGTTCCTACGCGTACGTCCTGCCCACCTGCTCCCGTCTCCCGCTCCGCCAGAAGGAAGCGATGGGAGATCGGCAGGCCGTCGAAGCCAAAGAACGGTCCGGGGGATCGATCGACGCGAAGGGCAGGCCTGAGCGGAAGCCAGGTGGTTTGCGCACCCCCGAAACCATGCCGCTCCCGAAGGTACGACTTGGCGGGTTTGATTTCCATAAACTGCATGTAATGCCGAGGGGATGCTCTAGAAGGTCTGGCTGTTAGATTAGACTTTGATGTTAGCGAAATCTAAAATCGAACTCTCATCGCACAATGCAAAATTAGAGAACAACCTTCACTGCCTCAAAAAGCAGCAAGATTGATAGGGCTCTCAGACGCTGAAATATTCAAAGGTCGATAGTGCGGGAAGCCAGAGAAGAATGGCCAAACACGAAACCACAACGTCGGACCATTCAAACTTGCCGTACCCAATAACCAAATGAATGCTCTTCACCAAGATGGCAGCGACAAGACCAAGAGAGGCGAGTAGAAAGAAGAGGACAGTGACAATGAATATGCCCATGATTGTATGCAACATATCCTGAGGCGCATGTTTTAGCCAGACAGGTAGGGCGAACAGAACCGCCTCCGACAGCAGAACAGCTGCTCCTATTGCGGTAACATACCTAATCGACATGCAAATTTATTATTTTGAGATCATGAACGAATGTTGAAGTGAAAGATTGTCGAAACTAGCGAAACGACCTGTCTATTCGGTTCATGCCTTGTCAGCTCATGGCGACTGACCGAGCCATGCGGCGACGCCTTCTTCACCGCTACGCGGTGATCCGCTCGCAGGGGCTCGCGGCGACGCCTTGAATTTGGTCCCCCGGACCAAATTCTCGGGCTGGAGGCCCGATCAGGCGTCGTCCATCTTCAACGCCGCGATGAACGCCTCCTGCGGGATTTCCACGCGGCCGAACTGCCGCATCCGCTTCTTGCCCTTCTTCTGCTTGTCCAGCAGCTTGCGCTTGCGGCTGGCGTCCCCGCCGTAGCATTTCGCCGTGACGTCCTTGCGCATCGCCGCGATCGTCTCGCGGGCGATGATCTTGCCGCCGATGGCGGCCTGGACGGGGATCTTGAAGAGGTGGCGCGGGATGAGGTCCTTGAGGCGCTCGCACATCTGCCGCCCGCGCCCTTCGGCGTTGGAGCGGTGGACCAGCATGGAGAGCGCGTCGACCGGATCGCCATTGACGAGGATGCTCATCTTGACGAGGTCGCCTTCGCGCAGGCCGATGGCCTGGTAGTCGAAGGAGGCGTAGCCCTTGGACACGCTTTTCAGGCGGTCGTAGAAGTCGAACACCACTTCGTTGAGGGGCAGTTCATATTCCACCATGGCGCGGCCATTGATGTAGGACAGGCCGACCTGGATGCCGCGCCGGTCCTGGCAGAGCTTCAATATGTTGCCGAGATAGTCGTCCGGCGTCAGGATGGTCGCCCGGATCCACGGCTCCTCGATATGCTCGATCTTCATCACGTCGGGCATGTCGGCGGGATTGTGGAGCTGCATCTCCCCGCCATCGCGCAGTTTCAGCGTGTAGACCACGCTGGGCGCCGTCGTGATCAGGTCGAGGTCGAATTCTCGCTCCAGCCGCTCCTGGATGATCTCCAGGTGCAGCAGGCCGAGAAAGCCGCAGCGAAAGCCGAAACCGAGCGCGGCGCTCGTTTCCATCTCGAAGGAGAAGCTCGCATCGTTGAGGCGCAGCCGGCCCATGGCGGCGCGCAGGTCCTCGAAGTCGGCGGCGTCGACCGGGAAGATGCCGCAGAACACGACCGGCTGGGCGGGCTTGAAGCCCGGCAGGGGCTCCGGCGTGGGGCGCTTGTCCTCGGTGATCGTGTCGCCCACGGCGGCGTCGGCGACCTCCTTAATGCTGGCCGTCAGGAAGCCGACCTCGCCGGGGCCGATGCTCTTCATGTCGGTCGGCTTGGGCTTGAACACGCCGACCTTGTCCACCGTGTAGCTCGCGCCCGTATTCATGGTGCGGATGCGGTCGCCCTTCTTCACCGTGCCCTCGATCACCCGGAACAGCACGACCACGCCCATATACTGGTCGTACCACGCATCCACCAGCAGCGCCTTGAGCGGCGCGTCGGGGTCGCCATGGTCGGGCGGGGGCAGGCGGGTGGCGATGGCTTCCAGCACGTCCTCGATGCCCAGACCGGTCTTGGCGGACGCTTCCACCGCGTCGGACGCATCCAGCCCGATCACGTCCTCGATCTGCTGCTTGACCCGGTCGGGCTCGGCCGCCGGGAGGTCGATCTTGTTGAGCACCGGCACGATCTCGTGGTCGTGCTCGATGGCCTGGTAGACGTTGGCCAGCGTCTGCGCCTCCACGCCCTGGGACGCATCCACCACGAGGATCGAGCCCTCGCAGGCCGACAGGGAGCGCGACACTTCGTAGGCGAAGTCCACATGGCCCGGCGTGTCCATCAGGTTCAGCACATAGTCCGTGCCGTCCTTCGCGTGATAGTCCAGGCGCACCGTCTGCGCCTTGATGGTGATCCCGCGCTCCTTCTCGATATCCATATTGTCCAGCACCTGCTCGGACATTTCGCGCTGGGTCAGCCCGCCGCAATGGGCGATCATCCGGTCCGCCAGCGTGGATTTCCCGTGGTCGATATGCGCCACGATGGAGAAGTTGCGGATCTTGCTTTGATCTGTGCTCATAGTGGGCGCGAGGTAGGGCCGGGCAGGCGGCCGCGCAAGCGGTTTGGACGGTGGCGGATCGGCGCGGGGGCGCAAGTTCAGGAGAGGCGGTCGAGCAGGGCGGCAAAGCGCGGATGGTCGCGCAGGGCGGCTAGGTCCGCGTCGGTGCGGAGGTGCTGCGCATCAGGAAGGGTCCCGGCCTGTTCGCAATGCTCCAGCGCGTCGAGGGCTTTGTCAGCGCGGTCGGTGAGGGCATAGACGCAGGCGAGGTTGTAAAGCTTGTCAGGGCTGTACTTCCGAGCCTCGAGGAGCTTGGTTCCCGCCTCTTCGAGGTGTCGACCGTCGCCGCTAGCATGAAATAAATCGATTAGGCTCAGGACCTATTAATCTTGCCATGTGTCGTCGTGTGTGATTCTGTCGGATAATGTCTGATTTGTTTTTGCTGTCTGAAGCGCAGATGGCGCGTATCTCGCCGCACTTTCCTCTGAGCCATGG
>JBATXP010000446.1:0-3584 GCA_049673465.1 Litorimonas sp. | reverse complement strand
GTTCGACGCGGACGCGCGCGAGCTCAATGACTGGCTGACCGCCGTGCGGGCGGGACGCGCGCTGTGCCGCGACGCTTGGAGCAGCTTCGTGGCGGAAGGCCCGTTCGAAACGGACGCGCCACAGCTGCGAACGCCTCGCAAGTCCGCGTAATCGCGGGGGTTTGCGACCAAGGTCGTCCGTTCCCGCCGCCCTTTGACGTTGAACGCGCGCCCGCGCTTGCTATAAGCTGCGCCAACACTCCCGCGCATTCCACCCAAGGATTTCCCATGGCGTCTCTCGACAGTTTCAGCTGCGAACGCGAACTCACCCTCGGTGATAAGACCTACACCTATTACGATCTCACGGAGGCCGAGAAGAACGGCCTGCCCGGCATCTCCCAGCTGCCGCGCTCGCTCAAGGTGCTGCTGGAGAACCTGCTCCGGTTCGAAGACGGCAAGACGGTCAAGCGCGCCGACGTCGAGGCCATGGCCGCCTGGCTGCAGACCAAGACCTCGACCCACGAGATCGCCTACCGTCCCGCCCGCGTGCTGATGCAGGACTTCACGGGCGTGCCGGCCGTCGTGGACCTCGCCGCCATGCGCGACGCCATGACCGACCTCGGCGCCAATCCGGAGAAGATCAATCCGCTCGTCCCCGTCGACCTCGTCATCGACCACTCCGTCATGGTCGACTATTTCGGGACGGAAGACAGCTACGAGAAGAACGTCGCGCGCGAATATGAGCGCAATGGCGAGCGCTACGACTTCCTGAAATGGGGTCAGCACGCCTTCGACAATTTCTCCGTCGTGCCGCCCGGCACCGGCATCTGCCACCAGGTGAACCTCGAATATCTCGCCCAGACGGTCTGGACCAACACGCTGGACGGCAAGGACTACGCCTATCCCGACACGCTGGTCGGCACGGACAGCCACACCACCATGGTCAACGGGCTCGGCGTGCTGGGCTGGGGTGTCGGCGGTATCGAGGCGGAAGCCGCCATGCTCGGCCAGCCCATCTCCATGCTGATCCCCGAAGTGATCGGGTTCGAGCTGACCGGCAAGCTGCCCGAGGGCGCGACCGCGACGGACCTCGTCCTGCGCGTGGTGGAAATGCTGCGCGAAAAGGGCGTGGTCGGCAAGTTCGTGGAATTCTTCGGCACCGGCCTCGACTATCTGGCGCTGGAGGACTGCGCGACGATTGCCAACATGGCCCCGGAATATGGCGCGACCTGCGGCTTCTTCCCGGTGGACGACGACACGCTGCGCTACCTGCGCGCCACGGGCCGCGAGGAGCACCGCGTCGAACTGGCGGAACGCTACAGCAAGGTGCAGGGCCTGTTCCGCACCGACGAAGTGCCCGTCTTCACCGACACGCTGCACCTCGACATGGCGACCATCAAGCCGTCCCTCAGTGGCCCCAAGCGCCCGCAGGACCGCTTCGACCTGGCAGGCTCGGCGGATACGTTCGAGCTCATCATGACCAAGGATTTCGAGAAGGCGGGCGACGCTTCCAATCCGACCGTCGTCGAGGGCCACGACTTCACCGTGGACCACGGCCACGTCATGATCGCGGCCATCACGTCCTGCACCAACACCTCCAACCCGTCCGTCATGATGGCGGCGGGTCTGGTCGCCAAGAAGGCCAACGAGGCGGGGCTGCAGGTCAAGCCATGGGTCAAGACCTCCACCGCACCCGGCTCGCAGGTGGTGGGCGAATATCTGGAACGCTCCGGCCTGCAGGATGAGCTCGACAAGATCGGCTTCGATGTGGTCGGCTATGGCTGCACCACCTGCATCGGCAATAGCGGACCCCTCGCCCCGCCCATCGCCAAGGCGATCGCGGATGGCGACCTGGTCAGCTGTTCGGTGCTGTCGGGCAACCGCAACTTCGAAGGCCGGATCGGCCCGGACATCAAGGCGAACTTCCTCGCCTCTCCACCGCTGGTCGTCGCCTATGCGCTCGCCGGGACGATGCACCACGATTTCGACACCGACCCGCTGGGCCAGGACAAGGACGGCCGCGACGTGTACCTCAAGGATCTGTGGCCCACGTCCAAGGAGATCGCCGAGGCCGTGCGCGGCTCCGTGACCCGCGAACTGTTCGAGCAGGAATATGCCGACGTCTTCAAGGGCGACGCGCGCTGGGCCGACATCGAGGTCGAAGGCGGCCAGGTCTATAACTGGAACCCGTCTTCGACCTACGTGCGAAACCCCCCCTATTTCGAGGGCATGGGGCTGGAGCCGGACGCGGTGCGCGACGTGGAGGGGGCGAACATCCTCGCCCTGCTCGGCGATAGCATCACGACGGACCACATCAGCCCGGCCGGTTCCATCAAGTTCGACGGCCCCGCCGGCCGCTACCTGCAGGAACGGCAAGTGGCCCGCAACGAGTTCAACTCGTTCGGCTCGCGCCGCGGCAATCACGAAGTCATGATGCGCGGCACGTTCGCCAACATTCGCCTCAAGAACCTGATGGCGCCGGGCACGGCGGGCGGCGTGACGAAATACGTCCCGACCGGCGAGATCATGTCCATCTTCGATGCCGCCCAGCGCTACAAGGCCGAAGGCAAGGACCTGGTCGTCTTCGCCGGGTCGCTCTACGGCAATGGCAGCTCGCGCGACTGGGCCGCCAAGGGCACCATCCTGCTCGGCGTGCGCGCCGTGATCGCGGAAAGCTTCGAGCGCATCCACCGGAGCAATCTGATCGGCATGGGCGTGCTGCCGCTGGAGTTCATGAATGGCGACGGCTGGTCCGAGCTGGGCCTGACCGGCGACGAGACGGTCTCCATCGGCGATATCGACGATATCAAGCCCATGGACGAGGTCGAGGTCCACATCGCCATGACCGACGGCTCCACCAAGACGATCACGACCAAGGTGCGGATCGACACGGAAAACGAGCTGGAATACTACAAGAATGGCGGCATCCTGCACTATGTGCTGCGGAACCTAGCACGGGAAGACAAGATGGCCGCGTAACGCGCCGCCGATCCCGCAGCCGCGATAAGCCCGCCGCGAGGCGGGCTTTTTCGTGGACGGGCCGCCTACGGGCGGGCTTGTATTTGTCCCCCTCCACCAAAACGCGCGGTCGCTTCGCTCCCCCCATCGCGTTTCGGTCCCCCTCCCCCTTGCGGGGGAGGAACTCGAAAGAAAGCAGAACGCTAGCTTGTTCCTCCCCCGCAAGGGGGAGGCGGGCTCGCGAAGCGAGGTCGGAGGGGGACACCAGCATCAGCCGCGCCTAGCGCGCCCGTCCCACGGACGGTGCGAGCCGCCGTTCCCGCTCCTCCCTTCTCCCCCCGCTCATCCCCGCGCACGCGGGGATCCAGTGGCTCACCGACCCCTCGGCTGGCCGGGACCCCGCACCCACGTCGAGGTCCGGGCAAGGACTGGATCCCCGCGTGCGCGGGGATGAGCGGATGGGAAGACCAGGAGGGGAAGGAAAAGGGTAGGCAGAAAGCCCGGACGTGAGGAGACGGAAGTCGAGCGTGAAAAGAGAGCACGGAAGACCCTCATCCTCACTTATAAATGTTATGAGAATGATCTAACGCGTTGTTTTCGTTGCCGACTGCAAGTTTCTCCGGGAAAATGATCCCCACTTTGGGGGT
>JBATXP010000445.1:0-13197 GCA_049673465.1 Litorimonas sp. | reverse complement strand
GCCCTGCACGGTCGACCCGTGCGCGGGCGGCAGCTACGCCGTCAGCCCCTACGCGCCGGCCGCCCAATATGCGCAGACGCCGGACGCCCATGCTTACGGCAGCCACGCACCGGCCTATCACCCCTCGCACAGCTCCGGCCTGCGCGGTCCGCATGCAGGCCAGAAAGGTCACTTCTACGGAACGCTGGGCGCGGTCTGGCAGGATGTCGGAGACGAGCAGGTCGGCCTTGAAGGCCGCCTCGGCTACCATGCCAATGAATTCTTCGGTGCCGAGCTGGAAGCCTCGGTGGGACTGACCGGCGAGACGACCGAGTTCGACACATTCAACGGGTCCGCTTCGGGCGGCGAGTTCGAGGAGAAGGTCGACCATTCCGTCGCCGTCTTCGCGACGGGCCGCCTGCCGCTGAGCGACGTGATCCAGGCCCACGCCCGGGTCGGCTACCACAACACCAAGACCTCGACCGAGTTCGAGTTCGACAATGGGGCGGAGTTCGACTTCTCCGATACCCAGTCGGGCGTGGCCTACGGCGCGGGCCTGCAATATGACGTGACGCCCGTGGACGGCATCCGCCTGGACTACACGCGCTATGAAGGCGGGGACGGCCGGGACGCCGTATCCCTCGCCTGGCTGCGCCGCTTCTAGTCGCGCCAACCGCTTGCAACACACAGCAAGGGCCTTGCCGAATGGCGAGGCTCTTTGCATATGGACTGCAGAGAGGAAACATCATGGCCAAGGAACCGAACGTGATCGGCGGAGAAGACCCCAAGCCGGGTCACTGGTCAGATGCGGAGATGCGCAGCATGGAGGCGATGGCCGACATGGATCCCGTCCCGCGCCCGCCCACGCAGGAGCTTCATCCCTCCAGCGGACAGAACAATGCCAACCTGATCTATATTCTCTACCTTGTGAATTTCGCCGTGCCGTTTCTTGGGATCGTCGGCGTGATCATGGCCTATTCCGCCCGGGACCAGGCCGGGCCTGAGCTGCGCACCCATTACGACAACCAGATCCGCATCTTCTGGATCACATTGATCGGCTACGCGGTTTCGTTCGTTCTAGCGTTCGTTCTCATAGGCTTCCTGACAGGATTGGCCGTGGCGATCTGGAAGGTCGTGCGTGTCGCGACCGGCATGAGCGTGCTATCGCGAGGCGCGCCTGTGCGCAACGTCGAGAGCTTCGCGTTCACGTCCGAATAGAGCAAGCCTGACTTCAGGACAGTTCCACCGCGTCCTGGCGGTTCCAGAGGTCCGCGTACAGCCCGCCGCGCGCGAGCAGGTCCACATGGGTGCCGCGCTCCACGATCCGGCCACGGTCCATGACGAGGATCAGGTCGGCGTCCTGTATCGTGGAGAGGCGGTGCGCGACCACCAGGGTCGTGCGACCGCGAGACGCCACGCCCAGCGCCTGCTGAATGTCGGTTTCCGTCGCGCTGTCCAGCGCCGACGTGGCTTCGTCCAGAATCAGGATCGCCGGGTCCTTGAGCAGGGTGCGGGCGATGGCGACGCGCTGCTTCTCCCCGCCAGAGAGCTTCAAGCCTCGCTCGCCCACCATGGTGTCGTAGCCCTGCGGTAGCCGCTCGATGAAGTCGTGGATCTGGGCGTCGCGCGCGGCCTGCTCCACCTCGATCTGGCTCGCACCGGGCCGCGCATAGGCGATATTGTAGCCGATCGTGTCGTTGAACAGCACCGTGTCCTGCGGGACCATGCCGATGGCCGCGCGCAGACTGTCCTGCGTGATGTCGCGCAGGTCCCGCCCGTCGATGCGCACGCTGCCGCCCGCAATGTCGTAGAAGCGGTAGAGGATGCGCGACAGGGTCGACTTGCCCGCGCCCGTCGGGCCGACCACGGCGACGGTCTGGCCTTGCTCCGCCGTGAAGCTGACGCCGCGCAGGATTTCGCGGTCGGGTTCGTAGTGGAAGTCCACATCCTCGAACTCGATCCGACCCGTCACACGGCCCAAGGCTTGCGCGTGGGCAGCGTCCACCACTTCGGGCGGCTCTTCCAGCAACTGGAACATGCGCTCCAGATCGGTCAGGGCCTGCTTGATCTCGCGGTAGGCGAAGCCGAGAATGTTGAGCGGGCGGTAGAGCTGGTTCAGAACCAGCGTGATGGTCAGCATATCGCCTGTGCTCATCTCTCCGTCGAGGATGAAGCGGGCGGCCAGCACCATGCTCGCCACAATGCCGAGATTCATCAGCAGGCTCTGTCCGATATTCACCGTCGCCAGAGACGTGCGCGAGCGGATCGCCGCTTCGGCATAGGCCTCCATCGCGGCGTCGTAGCGTTGCACCTCGCGGCTTTCCGCATCGAAATATTTGACCGTCTCGTAGTTGAGCAGGCTATCCACCGCCTTGGCCCACGACTCCGTGTCGCGCTTGTTCATCTCCCGCCGGAACTTCAACCGCCACTCCGTCGTGACCACGGTGAAGGCGACATAGGTCACGACCACCACCACGGCGATGGCGGCGAACCAGCCATTATAAGCCAGCGCGAACGCCCCGCCCGCGATTAGCAGCTGCAACAGGGTCGGACCGATGTTAAAGAGCAGGAAGCGGAACAGGAAGTCGATGGCGCGCACGCCGCGCTCGATGATGCGTGACAGCCCGCCCGTGCGCTTGGCCAGATGGTAGCGTAAGCTGAGCTTGTGCAGGTGGGCGAAGGTGCGCGTCGCGATGCGCCGCTGCGCCTGCTGCGCGACGGGGGCGAAGACATATTCGCGGGCTTCGGAGAAGAGCGTCGAAACCACCCGCAAGCCGCCATAGCCGAGAATGAAGAAGGCGATGAACAGGCCGACCTGGGCGAATGCGTCCCCGCGCCCGACCGACTCCGCGACCGCGTCCTGCGCCCAGCCGAGAAAGAAGGGCGCGCCGACGAGGATGAACTGGCTGATGACCACGAGGGTGAGCGCGATCGCCGTGCGCACCTTCGCGCTCGTATCGCCGGGCGGCAGAACGTAGGGCACCAGCCCCCGCAGGGCGGAGAGCTGCTCGAGCAACCCGCGCTCCTCGGTCTCGCGCGCGTCGGGGTGACTGTCTTCGGTCTTGTTAGGGGGCGACATTGGGCGGGATGTGGGGAAGATGCGGCGGGAATGGAAGGGCGCGCGGAGCGCGGCTCGTTTTTCCGTACCCCACTAACCCGCTGCGCTATGGCCTAGGAGCGTTGCGGGGAAGGGACTTAGAGAGAGAGATGGCTTCAAAACCCTAAGTTCCTCCCCCGCAAGGGGGAGGTGCCCCGAAGGGGCGGAGGGGGACAAACATAAGTCCGCCAGCAGGCGGGCAATTCATTCGCTGCCGCTCACGCCGCTGGAGTCGCGGCGGCGACAAAAGACCATCATGCTCGCTGCGCTGCGCGCGTTGCCCTTTTGCCGGCTGGAAAGGTTTGGGGCCAGACGGGAACTATGGGGCCTCGAACTCCATGATCACTTCGTCCACCGCGAGATTGTCCCCCGCCCCGGCCTTCACGGACGCCACGCGCGCCCGCTTTTCGGCGCGCAGCGTGTTCTCCATCTTCATGGCCTCAACGACGGCGAGCGCCTGGCCGTCCTCGACCACATCGCCTTCGCCCACCATCACCCGGACGATCACGCCCGGCATGGGGCAGAGGAGCAGGTTGGACGTGTCGGGGGCGACCTTGACGGGCATGAGCTTGGCGAGTTCCGCCGCTTCCGGCGTGCGGACCTTGACGTCGAAGTCGCAGCCCCGGTGGCGCACGCGGTAGCCTTCGGGGCGGCGCGTGACCTGGAAGTTGAGCGGGTTGTTGTCGACCAGCGACCGGACCAGCGCCTGCCCCGGCTGCCAGTTCATCAGGACCTCCATCTCGATGGCGGCCTTGTCCTCCTTGGGATCGTCCATGATGATGGTGCGCAGCCCTTCGGAGCCGCGAATGTCGGCGCTATAATGCTTCTTTTCGTCGGTCTGGGCCCCGATCTCGACATGCCAGAGGTCCGGCACGTGGCGTTCGTGATTGGGTAGCCCGCCGGAGATATGCGCGGCGCGGTGCTCGGCCACGTCATGCATCAGGGCGCAGACGGCGGCGAGCTTGCGCATGGTGCCGGGGTTGGGCTCCGCGCCCTCGAACCCGTCCGGATATTCCTCCGCGATGAAGCCAGTCGTGATGTCGCCTCGGATGAAGCGGTCATGGTCGTAGACGGCCTGCAGGAAGGGAATGTTGTGGCCGATGCCCTCCAGTTCGAACACGTCGAGCGCGTTCCGCATGGCCTCCAAGGCGACGCCCCGGTCCGGGCCCCAGGTGCAGAGCTTGGCAATCATGGGATCGTAGAACATGCTGATCTCGCCGCCCTCGAACACGCCGGTGTCGTTTCGCACGATGGCCCCGCTCTCGCGCACGCCCTCGACGGGCGGGCGGTAGCGGGTCAGTCGACCGATGGACGGCAGAAAGTTGCGGAACGGGTCCTCGGCATAAATGCGGGACTCGATGGCCCAGCCGTTCAGTTCCACATCCTTCTGCTTGATGGCGAGGGTCTCGCCCTGCGCGGAGCGGATCATCTGCTCCACCAGATCGACGCCGGTGATGAGTTCCGTGACCGGATGCTCCACCTGCAGGCGGGTGTTCATTTCGAGGAAGTAGAAGTTCTTGTCGCCATCGACGATGAATTCCACCGTACCGGCGGAATCGTAATCGACCGCCTTGGCCAGCGCGACGGATTCCGCGCCCATCGCCGCGCGGGTCGCCTCGTCCAGGAAAGGCGAAGGCGCTTCCTCGATGACCTTCTGGTTACGGCGCTGGATGGAGCACTCGCGCTCGCCCAGATAGATGACGTTGCCATGCTTGTCGCCCAGCACCTGGATCTCGATGTGGCGGGGCTGGGTGACGAATTTCTCGATGAAGATACGGTCGTCGCCGAAGCTACTCGCCGCTTCGTTCTTGGACGCCTGGAAGCCCTCGCGCGCTTCTTCGTCCGTCCAGGCGATCCGCATTCCCTTGCCGCCCCCGCCGGCCGACGCCTTGATCATCACCGGATAGCCGATCTGCTTGGAGATATTCACGGCTTCGTCCGCATCCTCGATCAGCCCCATATGCCCCGGAACGGTCGACACGCCCGCTTCCTGGGCAAGCTTCTTCGACGTGATCTTGTCCCCCATCGACACCACCGCATGCGGGTTCGGCCCGATAAAAACGATACCCTCACTCTTGAGCCGCTCCGCGAACTCGGGATTTTCCGAAAGGAACCCATACCCCGGATGCACCGCATCCGCCCCGGTCGATCGGCAGGCCTCAATGATCTTGTCCTGCACAAGATAGGAGTCGGCGGCGGCCGGTGGCCCGATATGCATCGTCTCGTCCGCCTTGGAGACGTGGAGGGCATTCTTGTCGGCGTCGGAATAAACCGCGACAGTCTTGATGCCCATTTTCCGCGCGGTCTTGATAACCCGGCAGGCGATCTCGCCGCGATTGGAGATGAGGATTTTTTTGATTTTATTGGTCATCGTTAGCTGCCCTTACCGACCAACATAAGTAGACCGATCATATACTCAGAGGACTTCAAATACCCTACGCCTGTATGGAACCTCTGTAGAATTTTTCCTGCGAAGGCCCAAGTCGTCGACAGACTTTCAACATCTTCTTCAGAAACTTGTTTTGAACCAAGTGTCGTATCAGCAATGAGAATTTTAACTTGGTTCTCCAAATCTCTTGGCCCTAAAGAATCATACGTTTCTAAGATAAATTGAATTTTCAATAAGTTAGCAATTAGCATTTGTTTCAATTGATCGGGCAATCCGCTATTCTTAATGCCGTCAATAATTGATCCTATCTCTTGTCTTAGCTCACTAATATCTTGGTTTGTAAGATCATATTTGATACCAGATGCAGACAACATGCCGCCGGTTAATCTAAGACTATCAATTAAAGATGCAGGCAGATAACTTCTTCTGATTGTTTGCCACGCCTCTCTTGTATGCATTTGCGAAAGCAGCTCTTCAGCATCCCTCAATTTAGACCTACTCACTTGTAACAGGTTGCTTGATAAGTTTGTCGCTGCGAATAATTCCTGCTCAGCTTTATCGATGTAAATGTATAAAGCTCTAAGAACGTGTCTGGCGTCAAAGTCGTATAACTCATCGTCTGAATTTAATGAGTCTGGCAATTCGCACGAGTTCAAAACAGTATGTGAGCTTGTATTTGGCCCACAACTAACTCCCCGAATACTCTCCAAGATAGTTGCAATTCGTTCAAAGCTGTTCACAGCGGCAAGTTCCCATGCTTCTTCCACGGGTTCTGCAGCTGCTTGTCCTTCGCTAGCGCGAACGCCCGTGCCACGCGCTTGCGGGTCGAGCGGGGCTGAATGACTTCGTCGATATAGCCGCGCTCCGCTGCTCGGAACGGGCTTAGGAACTTCTCCTCGTAATCCGCGACGTGTTCCGCCGTCTTCTCCGCGTCACCCAGATCCTTGCGGTGCAGAATCTCCACCGCGCCCTTTGCGCCCATCACGGCGATCTGGGCGGTGGGCCAGGCGTAGTTGATGTCGCCGCGCAGGTGCTTGGGGGCCATGACGCAGTAGGCGCCGCCGTAAGCCTTGCGGGTGATGACGGTGACTTTGGGGACGGTCGCTTCGCCGAAGGCATAGAGCAGTTTCGCGCCGTGCTTGATGACGCCGCCCCATTCCTGGTCCGTCCCGGGCAGGAAGCCGGGTACGTCGACCAGCGTCAGGATCGGGATGTCGAAACAGTCGCAGAAGCGCACGAAGCGGGCGGCCTTGCGCGAGGCGTCGCTGTCGAGGCATCCGGCCAGCACCATTGGCTGGTTGGCGACCACGCCGACCGTCTGCCCTTCGATGCGAATAAACCCGCACAGGATGTTCTTGGCGAAGTCGCGCTGGATTTCGAAGAAATCGCCCTCGTCGGCCACCTTTCGCACCAGTTCGTGCATGTCGTAGGGCAAGTTGGGATTGTCCGGCACCAGCGTGTCGAGGCTCTCGTCAATGCGGTCATGGTCGTCGAAGAAGGGGCGGACAGGCACCGGCTCGCGGTTGTTGAGCGGCAGGAAGTCGAACAGGCGGCGGATTTCGGCCAGCGCCTCCATGTCGTTGTCGAACGCCCCATCCGCCACGCCGGACTTCGACGTGTGGGTCTTGGCCCCGCCCAGCTCCTCGGCGGTCACGATCTCGTTGGTCACGGTCTTCAGCACGTCCGGTCCCGTCAGGAACATGTAGGAGGTGTCGCGCACCATGAAGGTGAAGTCCGTCAGGGCGGGCGAATAGACCGCCCCGCCCGCACTCGGCCCCATGATGACGCTGATCTGCGGGATCACGCCACTCGCGAGGATGTTGTTCTGGAACACATCCGTATAGCCCGCCAGCGCGGCGACACCCTCCTGGATGCGCGCGCCGCCAGAGTCGTTCAGGCCGATGATCGGCGCGCCGTGGCGCATGGCCATTTCCTGCACCTTGGTGATCTTCTTGGCGTGGGTCTCGGACAGCGACCCGCCGAACACGGTGAAGTCCTGCGCGAACACGAACACCTTGCGGCCATTGATCGTGCCCCAGCCCGTCACCACCCCGTCGCCCGCAGGCTTGGACGCGTCCATGCCGAAATCCGTGGAACGGTGCGTAACGAACATGTCGAATTCTTCTAACGAGCCGGGGTCCAGCAACAGCGAGAGCCGTTCGCGCGCGGTCAGCTTGCCCTTGGCGTGCTGGCTGTCGATGCGACGTTGCCCGCCACCCATTCGGGCGGTTTCGCGGCGTTGCTGCAATTGATCGAGAATGGAGCTCATGCGTTCGTCCCAGCCCGGACCAAAGGATATGACCCTTGGAGTTATGACCCTGATTATGCCCGTCTTTTGTGCGGGCGTTTGCTCCTGCGCAACCTGACGAGGCGCGCGCGCGGACGCAAGCGCGATTTCGAGACTATCCACGCGCCATCCTGGTCGATCGTCCCGCCTCTATGCGATATTGTCCGCCAGACTTGCACGAATGGTCATTGCCCCGTCACTTTCATGCAATATTGAAGGAGCGAAGGGCCTTGCCGTAAAGCGCCCAGGAAACGTCCCGTTGGGGTTTCGGGGCGTAGGAAAACCGATATGAAACGCCCGGACCTGAAACTCAACGCCTCCTACCTTCTGGCCGCGCTCGTCGTGGCGATGTTCCTCGCCTGGTTCACCATCAGCGGTTCCGGCGAGGAAACGAACATTTACGCCGACGTCGAAGCGCGCGAGAACCCGGCCCCGGCCGTGCTGCCGACCGTGGTGGCGCGCGACGTGCGCGCCGAAACCCATCCCGTGCGCCTGACAAACTACGGTCGCACGCAGCCCAACCGCCGCGTCGAGGTCAAGGCCAAGACGCCAGGCTCCCTCGCCTCGACCCCGGTCGCGGAAGGCCGCCGCGTGTCGCGCGGCGACGTGATCTGCCGCCAGGACGTGGATGCGCGTGCCGCCGTGGTGGACCAGGCCAGGGCGCAGCTCGCCAAGGCGGAAGCCGACCTGGCCGCCACGGAACAGCTGGTGGATCGGGGCTTCCGCTCCGCGACCTCCCTGAACACGGACCGCGCCAGTGTGGACGCCGCGCGCGCCCAGCTGAAGCAGGCGCAGATCGAGCTCGGCAATGTCGTGCTGCGCGCCCCCTTCGATGGCATCTACGAGGCGCGCATGGCCGAAGTGGGCGACTATCTCGCCCCCGGCCAAGCCTGCGCCCTGATCGTGGAACTCGACCCGCTGAAGCTGGAAGTGGAGCTGACGGAAACGCAGCTGGGCAGCATCGCACTGGGCCAGGAGGTTTCGGTCTCCCTGGCGACGGGCGAAAGCGTCACCGGCACGGTGGCCTTCCTGGAATCAGTCGCCAACCCCGCTACCCGCACCTTCGAGATGGAAGTCCTGCTGCCCAATCCGGACTATGCGCTGAAAGCGGGCGTGTCGGCGACGGCCAGCCTGACCATCGGCGAGACGCTGGCGAGCCTCGTGCCGTCGGGCATCCTGGCCCTGGACGATGACGGCGCGACGGGCGTGCGCTACCTCGACGCGGACGACCGGGTCCGCTTCGCGGCCATCCGGCAGGTCGACGAAACGCGCGACGGCCTCTGGGTCTCCGGCTTGCCGGAACGCACACGCATCATCGTGGAAGGCCAGGACTATGTCTCGGTCGGCACGCAGGTCCGGCCGGTGCGCGAAGGCGAACGTCCGCGCGACGGGGCCGCCGTCGCGGCCATCGGCCCGAACTCAGACCTCGAATAGGGAGCGCGCGCCGTGGAACGCATCGTCGGCTTCGCGATCCGCGCCTGGCGGGTCACCATCGGGGTGCTGCTCTTCATCATCGTCGGCGGGTTCGTGGCCGTGAACCAGCTGCCGCTGGACGCCGAGCCCGATATACCCGTACCCTTCGTCAACGTCCGGGTCGTCTTGCCCGGCGTGTCCCCGGCGGATGCGGAACGGCTCCTGATCCGGCCGATGGAGACCGAGCTCAAGAGCATCGATGGGTTGAAGCAGATGGACGCCGTCGCGGCCAACAATGTCGCCTATATCGTGCTCGAATTCACGCCCTCCTTCGACCAGGACCAGGCCGTGCTCGACGTGCAGGAGGCGGTCGACCGCGCCCGCGCCGAGTTTCCGGAAGAGGCTCGCGAACCCGTGGTGGAGGAAGTCGACACCTCCTCCATGCCGATCTTCGTGGTCAACCTGTTCGGCGACGTGCCGGAACGGACCCTGCAGAACACGGCCAAGGAACTGCAACAGCGCATCGAGGGCATTCCGTCCGTTCTCGCCGCCGACATTGCAGGCGAGCGCACGGACCTGCTGGAGGCTGTGGTGGACCCGACCCTCCTGGAGAGTGCGGGTATTACTTTCGACGAGCTCGCCGCCGCCGTGTCGCGCAACAATTCGCTGATCACGGCGGGGGCGCTGGAAACGTCCAACGGGCAGTTCAACGTCAAACTGCCCGGCCTGATCGAGGATGCGGACGACCTGGCCGACCTCGTCGTGCGGACGGACCAGACGGGCGCGGTGGTGCGCATGTCCGACATTGCCGTGGTGCGCCGCACCTACAAGGACGCGCAGACTTATGCGCGCTACAACAACAACCGCTCCGTCAGCCTGGAGATCAAGAAGCGCTCGGGCGAGAACATCCTCGACACCATAAAATCCGTTCGCGCGGTGGTGGAGGACTATCAATCCAGCGACGACTTCCCGCAGACCATCCAGGTCGAATACAGCCAGGACAAGTCGCGCTACATCATCGAGATGGTGAGCTCGCTTTCGTCCTCCATCATCAACGCCATCCTGCTCGTCTTCATCGTCTGCCTCATCGCGCTGGGGGTACGGTCCGCCCTCTTCGTGGGCTTTGCCATTCCGGGCAGCTTCCTGATCTCGCTCTTCATCATGTGGGTGCAGGGCGAGACCATCAACATGATGATCCTGTTCGGCCTGATCCTCTCCGTCGGCGTGCTGGTCGACAGCGCCATCGTCATCATCGAATATGCCGACCGCAAGATGGCCGAGGGCATGAAAGCGCGCGACGCCTACCAGACGGCGGGCGAGCGCATGTTCTGGCCGATCATCAGCTCCACCGCGACCACGCTGGCTGCCTTCGCCCCGCTCCTGTTCTGGGAAACCATTACGGGCAAGTTCATGGCCTATTTCCCCCTGACCATGATCTACGTGCTCAGCGCCTCGGTGCTCATGGCCTTGATTTTCCTGCCGACGATCGGGGCCGTGATCGGGGACCTGCGCGAACGGTTCGGCAGCGGCCCGCGCGAAGCCGATGCGCAAGCTCTGGCGCTGGCGGGTGAAGGGGGCGATCCGACCAAGCTGACGGGGGTCACGGGCGTCTATGTGAGGCTGGTCGAAAAGCTGATCCGCTTCCCGCTGCTGCTGCTGGGCGGGGTGATCGGGCTCTGCGCCCTGATCGTGGTCGCCTTCGGCGCGTCCATGTCCGGCCCGCCGCCCAAGCCGGTCGAGTTCTTCACCCAGACGCCGTCCGACCAGGTCTACGTCTTCATCCGCGCGCGCGGCAACAGCACGCCGGAAGCCAAGCGCGATCTCGCGCTCGAAGTGGAGCGCCGCCTGAACCTCGCCAACATCGAGGGCATCGAAGGCGTCTACGCCGTGGCCGGACAGCTGGGCGGCGGCGGCGCGCGCCCCGACGGGCTGGCGGACGAGCCGGGCGACGCCGTGGTGAAGATCCTGTTCCAGCTGGAGGATTTCAGCGACCGGCGCGGCGTCTTGGAAATCATGGACGATATCCGCCTCGCCGTGGCCGACATGCCGGGCGTGATTCCGGAAGTGACCGCCGCCGGCAACGGCCCGCCCATCGGCAAGGATATCGGCATCGAGTTTTCGGGCCGCGACCGCACCGCCGTCGCCCAGGCCACGCGCGTGGCCGAAGCCTATCTGCGCCAGATGGAGGGCGTGATCGACATCGAGACCACCCTGCCCCTGCCCGGCGTGGAGTGGCAGCTCGACGTGGATCGGGAGGAAGCGGGGCGTCTCGGCCTCGACGTGAACCGCATCGGCCAGACCGTGCAGTTCGTCACCGAAGGGGCGCTGGTCGGATACTATCGCCCGCTCGACAATGACGAGGAAGTCGACATCCGCATCCGCCTGCCGGAAAGCGCCCGCGACATAAGGGCGCTGGACGAGCTGCGCATCCAGACGCCGCGCGGCTCCGTGCCGCTGGCCTCCGTCGTGGAGCGCACCGCCCAACCGCGCGAGGACAGCATCGTGCGCCGCAACCAGGCCGCCGTGTTCGAGGTGAAGGCCAACACGCAGGACGGCTTCGCGCCCAATGTCCAGGTGGAGGAGCTACGCGACTGGCTGTCCAGCCAGGCCGAGCTGCCCGACGGCGTGGACTGGCGCTTCCTCGGCCAGCAGGAGGAGAATGCGGAAGCCGCCGCCTTCGGCATGGCCGCGCTGGTCGCGATCCTGTTCATGATGAGCGTGATCCTGCTGCTGCAGTTCAACAGCTTCTACCATGTGGTGCTGACGCTCTCCGCCGTGGTCCTGTCCGTGTTCGGAGTCCTGCTGGGCCTGATCTTCTACCCCTACGTTTCCATGGTGCTGACCATGACGGGGGTGATCGCCCTGATGGGGATCGTGGTGAACAACAATATCGTGCTGATCGACACCTATCAGCGCTTGCTCGAACGCGGATCGGACCCCGTGGACGCGGCCATCCGCACGGCAGCGCAGCGCCTGCGCCCCGTCGTGCTGACGACCATCACCACGGTCGTCGGGTTGATGCCGCTGGTCATCGGCTTCGACGCGGATGTGACGACCGGCCACTTCGATCCGAGGGGGTCCGGCACGTCCGACATCTGGAAGCCGCTATCCTATGCGCTGGTCTGCGGCCTGTCCTTCGCCACCGTGCTGACCCTGGTCCTCACGCCTGCCCTGCTGGCCGCGCCCCATGTGTGGGGCCAGCGGATCCGCAGGTGGCGCGGAGGGGAGCGCCGGCGCCCCGTCGGCGGTGCGATCGCGGAAGCCGCGGAATAACGCTCTATCCGGGCGCGAAGATCGCCGTGCTCTGCAGTCCGCCGCCCACCAGGGACCGTCGGACCTGCCACCGGCTCGGCTCGAAGCTGACCGACAGCGCGCCGTCGTCGCCAGTCGTGTCCGGCAAGGGCGGCAGGCGTTCGAACTCGACCGCCACGGTCCAGCCCCCCGTGTCCTGCCCGTCGGACAGGAGTTCGGCGCGAACCTCATATTCCCCGATCGGCATGACGGAGCTGGCGATATAGGTCCAGCGACCGTCCGGCCCGACCCGCGTTTCCCCGATCTCCGCATTGGCGGCGGACAGCACCACCCGACCGGGCCGGTCCGACACGCCGGAAAAGATCACGCCGCCCGCATCGTCATAGTCGATCGTGCCGACCGCGAGCGGCCCCGCGCTCGGCAGGCCGCCGAACGGGCTCTGCACCAGGCGGGTGGGTGCGCCGGGCGTGCCGATCATGATCAGGGCGGGCGCGTCGGGCTGCGCCGCGGTCGGGCGATGGATGCGGAAGATCGTCTCCAAACCGCGAATGCTGGTCGCGGCGGGCGGCAGGTCTTCCGGCATCTCATCGGACGCGACGGAGGCGTCTTCGGCCATGTCGTACATCACGGCTTCCACCGCCATGCCGGGACCGTCCACGTCGATCACGGCCGACCAGACCCCTTGGCTGGACGTGCGGACCTGACGAACGGCCTCGCCCCGATCCAGCAGTGCGATCACCGAGTCGGGCTCGGCCAATCCCGACACGCGCAGCACGGGCC
>JBATXP010000444.1:0-1791 GCA_049673465.1 Litorimonas sp. | reverse complement strand
CCATCCACCGCGAGGACCAGCCCCTGCCCGACGGCCCCGTCCCCATGCCGACCGTGTCCGGCGCGAACCTGATGATGGATCGCGCCACCTTCGAGCGGCTGGACGGGTTCGATCCGGACTATTTCCTGCATGTGGAGGATATCGATCTCTGCGCGCGGGTGCGGCGGGCGGGCGGCACGGTGCTGTTCGTTCCGGACGCGCGCGTGATGCATTACGGCTCCACTTCTAACGTCACGCGCTGGCGGGTGGAATGGCACAAGTTCCAGGGCTTCCTGCACTATTTCTGGCATTCCGGTCCCGGCCTCGGTCCCAAGGTCGGAACGATCCTCGGCGCGCCCCTCATGGGCGCGGCCCTGTTCTCCCGCGCGCTGTGGCTGTCGCTGAGGAAAGCGTTCCGGGGCCGCTAGCTCTCGCAGGCGACCTGCCGGACCGGCAAGAGGTCAACGGCCTCGAAATTGCTGTACTTGAACCCCGTCACGGGATCTCCGACCGTCAGGCAGCGGCCTGCCGCCGCGACGACGTCTCGTACGGCGTCGATCTCCACCCCGCCACCGATGCGGTCGATGACCAGCGTTTCGGTCCGCCAGTCCTCCGCGTCCTCCCAGTCCACCACGTCGCCCAGTCGCACCCGCTCCGTGCCCGCATAGTAGACAAGGCTCGGCTCCGTATAGTGGATCGAGGCGATGCGACCCGGAACTGTCGCGGCCAGCGCCTGTGAGGTGCGGCCATCCTCTACATTGGGCAGCAGCACGGCGTAGGTCAGGCCGCTCAACAGCACGGTTGCCATCCCCGCGCCTGCCAGAGCGGGGAGGGCGCGGCCGCGCCACAGGGCGATCCCGGCGAACAGGGAGAGCGCAGCGGACAGGGTTGCGACGAAGACGAAGACCGGCGTCAGGCCGGGCGCACCGTGGCGCAGCTGCGCGGCCAGGATCACTCCGGTCACGGCGGCGCTTCCGAGGGCGAACAGCAGGACCGAGACGCGGCGCGACCGGGCGAATCCGTCCCGCTCGACCACGGCCAGAACCGCCCCTGCCATGAGCAGGCACAGCGCGGGAAAGAGCGGCAGCGGGTAGTGGATCAGCTTGGTCGGGGCCAGTTCCAGCAGGAGCCAGAAGGGCACGATCCAGGCGAGACAGAGGCGGGCGAAGCGGTCCTCCTTTCCGCGCGCCTGTCGCCAGCCGAAGACGAGGCCGGGCAAGAGGAACAGGGAGGCGGGCCAGAGGGATATGAGGATGGTCAGCGCGTAATAGCCGGGCGGCGCGCCGTGGCTTTCCTGCGCGCCCGCGATCTTGCCGCCCAGGTCCCGGCCGAGGCTTTCCGCCAGAAACGCCCCGTCCGTGGCCGCATTGATGGCGATCACCCACGGTACCCACAGCAGCAGGAAGAGAAGGATCGGCCCGGCGGATAGGAGCGGGCGCAGCCACGCCGCGCGCCGCTCCCACGCCAGCAATCCGATCAGCGCCAGCACGGCCACACTCGGCCCGACCGGCCCCTTGATCATCATGGACACACCCAGCGCGCCCCAGAACAGCCAGGCGGAGCCACGCCCCCGCCCGTCACGCAGTCGCATCAGGGCGAGGAAGGCCGCCGTGGTGCTGGCCAGCAGCAGCGCGTCCGTCTTGGCGATATGCGCCTCGAACACAAAGATCAGCGAGGTGGCCAGCATCGACCCCGCAATCACGGCCCCCATACGCCCCAGCATGATCGCGCCCGCGACATAGGTCAGCCAGACCGCCAGCAGTCCGGCGAACACGCTCGGCAGGCGCTGCGCCCAGATGGGCCGCGACCCGG
>JBATXP010000443.1:0-10143 GCA_049673465.1 Litorimonas sp. | reverse complement strand
GTCCACCTGGCCGTTCCAGACCGTGCCCGAATAGGTCCCGATGCCATTGGGCAGCATCGCGCCGACCCAGGCGAGCGGCAGGTGGCGAACCAGTGCCGCCAGCGCCGCCACCAGCGCGACAAGGATGAGCGCGAGCCGCATCAGCGGGGCGGGGCGACGTTGACCGGCGAGGCCGGGACGATCGGGACCGTGTCGATCTTGGACGTGTCACGGCCGCTCTGCGCCATGTCTTCCAGTCGCATCCGGTTCAGGCGGCTCTGCGTGGCACGGGCCGAATCCTCGCGGTCGCGGATGATAGTCGGGCGCAGGAAGACCATCAGGTTGGTCTTGGAGCGCGACGTGCCGCGCGAGCGGAAGGCGTTGCCCAGGATCGGGATGTCGCCCAGCACGGGCACCTTTTCTATGTCGATCTGCTCGTCGTCCTGCAGCAGCCCGCCCAGCACGATGATCTCCCCGTCATTGGCCAGGACGGTGGTTTCGATCTGGCGCTTATTGGTAACGAAGTCGCCCGCCGTGGAGGTCAGCACGCCCGCGATGGAACTGACTTCCTGGCTGATTTCGAGGCGGATCACGTCGCCGTCGCTGATCTGCGGAACGACGTCGAGCTGGATACCGACATCTTGGCGTTCGAAACTGCGGAAGGGGTTGACGTTGTTGGCCCCGAGGCTTTCGCCCGTCGTGATCGGGATCTCCTGGCCGACCAGGAAGGTGGCGGGCTGGTTGTCCAGCGTGGTGACAAACGGCGTGGAGAGCACGTTGCTGTCGTCGTCCGTTTCGACTGCGTTGAGGATCGCACCGAACAGGACGTCGCCGCTGCGTCCGCCGATGCCGATCGTCCCGCCGCCCAGGCCCGTCAGGCTACCGATGGCCGCGGCCTGCGCGTCCGCGTCGAGCGACACCCCGTTCAGTTCGCCGAGCGCCCCGGCGAGGGAGAGCAGGCTGGGCGCGCTGCGCGTATAGTTGGTGGAGATCAGCGGCACCGTGCTGCCCGTGACGTCCACGGCGGCGAACTGCACGCCGAGCTCTTTCGCCGCAACGTCGGAAATTTCCACGATCAGCGCTTCCACGAGAACCTGCGGGCGGCGAACGTCGAGCTGGCGGACCAGCCCGGCCAGCTCCGCCTGCACCTCGCCGGACGCATTGATGATCAGCGTGTTGGAGCCGACATCGTAGGCGACCGTGGTTTCGACCTCGCCATTTCGCGAATAGGCAGGCAGCAGCGTGTTGAGCATCTCCAGCAGCTCTCCGCCATCGGCGAAGCGCAGCGGCACGGTCGTCAGCGCCCCGCGCGGCGTGGCGCCGCCGACGTCGATCTGGGAAAGCAATTGGCGAAGACCGGACATCTCCTGTCGGTCTGCCTCCACGATCAGGCTGTTGCTGCCAGGTAGCGCCACCACCGTGAAGGCCGGGTCGGTCGTCCCGGCAAGTGCGGTCAGCGCCTCTTCCGCGTCCGCGACCGAGATCTGGCGCAGGGAGATCACCTCGCGCACCCGGTCACCCATTTCCATGGCGGCGGCGATCTCGCGCGCCTTGACGAGGTTTTCCGGAAAGTCGGTGACCACGAGCACGCGGCCATTGGGGTTGGCCGTGACCTGGCCCTGGCTGTGCATGACGGGCTTGATAAGGCGGGCGGCGGCGGCGGCGTCCGCCTCGCGCAGCTTGATGATGGCCGTGGACATCTGCCCCGCCACGCCGTTGCCCGCCGTCAGCGGCGCGTCCTGGGCGGAGCCCTGCAACAACGTCACCCGATACTGCCCGCCGGAGGTGCGCACCAGCGTGTAGCCATGGACGCGCAGCACTTCCTTGAAGACGTTGAATACTTCGGAGTCGGAAAGAGCCTGCTCGGAACTGATCGTGACCTGACCCTGAACGCGCGGATCGACCAGGAAGCTGCGCCCCGTCACCACCGCCACGTCGTCGATGAAGTCGCGAATATCCGCTTCCTGCAGGCTGATCATGTGATCGCCATTGCTCTGCGCGACGGCGCTAGGGAACAGGGCGGCGGGCCCGATCAGCGCCGCGCCGAGAAGGAGGGAACGAAGGAGCTTCATTGCGATGATCCTATGGTGATCGTCATGGGCTGGCCGTCGCGCAATATGTCGACGGCGACGGGCCGTCCGGGTGTCACGGCCCGGCGCAGGCTGGCGATGTCGGGAAGCCCGCTGGTTAGGCTCTGTCCGGCGAAGCGGGTGACGACATCGTTTTCGCGCAGACCGTAGGCTTCCAGATCGACGCCGGCGGAGCGCGAGTTGAGCCGAACACCGATGCGGTTCATTCCCTCATCGAGCTGCGGCGTCAGTTGCACTTGCGACAGCAGTGTCGCCGCGTCGGGCGCGCGCAGGGTCTGCAATCCGCTCGGGCGATCCACGCGACCGCCCCGCGATGCCGCGCGGGCCGCCTTGGCTTCCGCCGTGGTCAGGCGCTGGCGCTGACCGTTGACGTCCAGCAGGACGAAATCGGGAAACACGCCGCGCAGCACGACGGACGGCATAATCTCCTCGCCGACATAGTAGTTGTCCTCGTCGCCATTCGGCGTGCGGATGAAGGCGGAGCCGTTGTCACCCGCGCGCAAACCCTTGAGTTCGAGGTTCAAGGTCGTCTCCGGCGCGTCCTCGCCTGGATCGGGGACCTCCACGACGACCTCGACATCCTGGGCGGTGTTGAAGGGATCGTAGCTGAAGTCGAAGACGCGCGCCGCGGACTGCACGGAGGCCGGACCGGCGGCGACCAGCACGGGCTGGAAGCGACTAGACGGCTCAACCAGCGCCAGGACCAGCCGCACGGCCAGCCACGCCGCCAGGGCGGTCAGGCCCAGCAGAAGGGCTCGGCGCAGCCACAGCAACGGCGCGCCTGCGATGGTGGTGCCAAAACGGCTCATCCCCGCTGCTCAACTCCCCTGGCCGGACGAACCGGCGTCCCGACTCGGCGCATACCCCTCAAAGCGCGCCCTGTAGCGCGGCTTTGCGACCGGTTTGCGACAGTCCTCTGACAGTGGCCGCTAGCAGGGCCGCTGTCCACATTCCGTGTCAGGACTTCCGCCCTGCCCTTCGCCTGTCTATAGCCGGTCCAACCCGGCAAAACTCTTGCCGGGACGTGGAGAGTTGGACATGAGCGGCAATCTGATCGACGGCAAGGCCATCGCGGCGACCCTGCGGGACCGCGTGTCGGAGGCCGTGTCCGGCCTGCCGGTCGCGCCGACCCTGGCCGTGGTTCTGGTCGGGGACGATCCAGCCAGCCAGGTCTATGTGCGCTCCAAGATCAAATATACCCGCGCCGCTGGGATGCGCAGCGTGGAGCGTCGCCTGCCCGCCGATACGTCCGAGGCCGAGGTGATCGAGGTCGTGCGCGGGCTCAACTCGGACCCGGAGGTCGACGGTATCCTGGTGCAGCTCCCCCTGCCCGCCCACATCGATTCCGACAGCGTGATCGCGCAGATCGATCCCGACAAGGACGTGGACGGGCTGACGGAAACGAGCGCGGGTCGACTTCTGCTTGGCAAGCCGGGCCTGCGCCCCTGCACGCCTATGGGCTGCGTGATTCTCGCCAAGGAAACGCTGGGCGATCTGTCCGGCAAGCATTGCGTGGTGATCGGGCGCTCCATTCTGGTCGGCAAGCCGGCCGCACTGTTGTTCCTGGAACAGAACTGCACGGTGACTCTGGCCCATTCGCGGACGGAAAACCTGCCGGTCGTGTGCCGGGGCGCGGACATTCTCGTGCCCGCCGTGGGACGGCCGGGCATGGTCAAGGCGGACTGGATCAAGGCGGGGGCCTGCGTGATCGACGTGGGCATCAACCGGGTCGAGGACGCCGCGCGCAAGAGCGGATCGCGCCTGGTCGGCGACGTGGATTTCACGGAAGCCGAAGCGGTCGCCGGGGCGATCACGCCCGTGCCAGGCGGTGTCGGGCCCATGACGATTGCCTGCCTGCTGCGCAACACGGTCCTGGCCGCCTGCGCGCGGCGCGGTTTGCCGGTGCCGGAGGGCCTGGCGATCTGACCGCCGCCTCCCTTTCGTCACGAACCCTACGATTTTCTAATCCGTATCGCGGGAACGTCCGCCAGAACGTGCGTGTTGTTTGCGCCAGACGCACGAAGATCGTGCGTGTTGTGAAAGGAGTACAGATCATGACCAAGACCACACTCAAGACCTTGCTGGCTTCCACCGCCTTTGCCGCCGGTTCCGCCGGCTTCGCCTTTGCCCAGGATGCCGATTTCGATGCGGATATCGACGTCGACGCAACCCCTGCCCAGGCCGAGATCCGAAACGACATCGAACTGATGGAGGACGGCTACGAAACCGACGCCCTGACCCTGACGCCCAACGAGGCGGTGCGCGGCAGTGTGGCGTTCGACACCGACTATGAGGACGACGTCGCCGACGATCTCGACGACGAGATGGACGATGTGTCCGATTCCGTCGAAGAGGGCCTGGACGAAACGGGCGACGCGATCCGCGATGGCTACAACCAAGCGGAAGGTTGGGCCGACGAGACTGTCGATGACGCCACGGACGCCGTGAACGATACGGATGTCGACGCCGATGTCGACGTCGACGTCGACACGCCCGACTTCGACGATATGGACTGAACGATCGCGTTGAACTCTCGATGAAGAAGCCCGGTTTCGTGCCGGGCTTTTTATTGGCGACACGACATGAAGAGGCCAGCCAATCGCCCCGCCGCAGCCCAATTGGCGTCACATTCGGCGATCAACCAGAGCCCATGAAACAGCCTGTCAAAACCCTCCTCCTCACCCTGATCGCGGGATCGACCGCCGCCCTGACGTCCAGCGCATTTGCGGGCGCGCCGGGACCGAGTATGGACGAAGCCGAGACGCCGGACATGCGACCGACCCTGTCTCCGGCTGAAGTGCGGAATGCCGTAAGCGTCCATATGGACGCGCTCGCCGCGCGGGGCATCCGGATCGACCGTGCTGCCCATGACGGCATTGGGCTGGAACAGGCCACGCCCGCAGCGGGCGCGGAAGCCTTCACCGAACTCCGCCTGCTTGCTCCGCGTCTGGAGACCCGCGCGCCTTAGCGAGTATAAAAAGATCCGGTTCGCGTTTCCAGCAGGGCGCCCAGCGGAATGTCCTCCTGCTTCAGGAAGCCGCTGCTCGGCAGCTTGCCTGCCTTCACCATTTCGATCACGGCGACGACCGACCCGGCCGTGGTCCAAGCGATGGCGGTGCGCGATTTCCCCGCAATCATCAGCGGCTTGTAGGCCCCGACGAACTCTTTGCGCGAGAGATTGCCGTCGATCGTGCCTTCGGCGGCGACATGGACATAGACCACGTCCTGATCGACGGGCGGTTTGGCGTTGACGAGGATTTCGCCCGCTTTCTCCCGGTCTTCGCGCATCAGCAGTTCGTGGAAGAAGAAGTTCATCAGGTCGAAGTGACCCGGATAGCGCATGGTCTTGTAGTCCATATTGTGGACACGCCCGAGATAGGTCTCGCACATGGTGCCTAGTCCGCCCGACGTGGTGAAGGCTTCCAGCTCCAAACCGTCGATGAAGACCTTTTCCTGCCATTCCATGGCCGAGACCATCTTGCGCTCGCCTTCCTCAATCACTTCGCAATCGTTCAGATACTCATTGACCACCCCTTCTGGCGACCAGTTGAAGGCGTAGCCCATCAATCCGGTCGGGTTCTGCGGCAAAGCGCCGACCCGCATCCGGCAGGAGCGCGTCTCATCGAACTGCGCGATCAGGTCCGCGCCCACGATCCCCACGAAACCGGGCGCGAGACCGCATTGCGGGGCCATGAGCCCCTTGGACGTCTCCGCCAGCTTGCGCACGTGGTTGGTCGTCGGCACGTCTTCCGTCAGGTCGAAATAGTGGATGCCCGCCGCGTGGGCGACATCGGAGACGCCGATATTCAGGTGGTAGGGCAGGCAGCTCAGGACCGCGTCCACGTCGGCGAACAGTGCCCCGAGCGAGGCCGCATCGGTCACGTCGATACGCCGGACTTCGTGCGCGTGCTTGTCCGGGTCGGCGGCCATGTCGACGCCGACCACGGAGAAACCGCTATCGACCAGAAGCTGCGCGGCGAGCGCGCCGACTTTTCCGAGACCGAGGACGGCGATGCTGTTCATGGATGGGCTCCGGGTTGGGTTGAGGGCGGCGTTTAGTGGAGGTTTGAGAGGAAGTCATGCCCCGAACGGCGGGATTCTCGACAAACGCGAATGAAGGTGCGACCTGCGGTCGGCTTTCCTGCTTCGTCTCCCCCACCACCAAAACGCTGCGGTCGCATTCGCTCCCTCTATCGCGTTTCGATTCCCCTCCTCCTGTCCGGGGGAGGAACTTGGATTGGTAAGATCCTTTTTTCTGTTCCTCCCCCGGACAGGGGGAGGTGGCCGGAGCGAAGCGGAGGTCGGAGGGGGAGACGGAAATATTAGCCGACCGAAGGTCGCCCTTCCCTGCGCATTGTCCTATAACCCCCACCATGACCGTCCCCGCCGACCACTTGCGCGCCGAGTTTTCCGACCGCCTGTCCACGCTCTACCGCACCGAGGTTCCGGCCTATGGCACGTTGCTCGACATTGTGGCGTCCATAAACGGCGACGATTCCGGCACGCGGCTGGGCAGCGAGAGACACGGCGCGATCCGGGTAGGCCAGCCATCCGAATTGCGCGACATCGCCCGTCTTTTCGGCGCGATGGGGATGAGCCCCGTGGGCTATTACGACCTGTCGGTCGCGGGTCTGCCCGTTCATTCCACCGCCTTCCGGCCCACCGAAACGGAGAGTTTCGAGATCAGTCCGTTCCGCATGTTCACCTCCCTGCTTCGGCCTGAGATGATCGGCGACGAGGACTTGCGCGAAACCACGCTGGAAGCCCTGGACGGTCGGGACATCCTGCCGGAGCGCGGGCGCGAGCTGCTGGACAAGACGGAAACCGATGCAGGCCTGCGCGATTCGGACGCGCACGATTTCGTGGGCGAAGCGGTCAACGTCTTCGCCTGGCGACCCCGTGCGCGGGTGAGCCTGGACCTCTACCGCGAGTTGATGGACGTCCACCCTCTGATCGCCGACATCGTGTCGTTCCAGGGTCCGCACATGAACCACCTGACCCCGCGCGTGGCCGACATCGACGCCGCCCAGGCGGCGATGCGCGATGCCGGGCTGGAGGCCAAGGCCGTGATCGAGGGTCCGCCCGCGCGCCATTGTCCGGTCCTGTTGCGCCAGACCGCCTTCAAAGCTTTGTCCGAACCCGTGGAGTTCAAGACGGCGGATGGCTGGGACGCCGCAACCCACACGGCACGCTTCGGGGAGATCGAACAGCGCGGAGCGGCGCTCACGCCCAAGGGTCGCGCGCTATACGACCAATGCCTGGCCACGGCCCAGCGGTCGGAACGCGAACATGAAAAAGCGATGGCGGATGCCTTCGTGGACTTCCCGGACGATTGGGACACGTTGAAGGAGGAGGGCCTCGCTTATTTCGGCGCGAACGGCGACCCTCTCACCTACGAGGATTTCCTGCCCGTCAGCGCGGCGGGCATCTTTCGCAGCAACCTGAGAAATGCCGACGCGGCGATCCGGCCCGGCGAACCCGACCAGGCCGGTTTCGAAGCCGTGATGGGCCGCCCCTGCTTTGACATGTTTGCCCTGTATGAAGCGCAAGCCGCCTGAGCCGAACTGCCTTGGCTTGATCGCAGGCCGGATTGCTGCGACAGTCGAAGAGCCTTCACTCGAAAGGGTCTGCCATGACCGTCTTCAAACTGCGCAACGCTCTCCTGCTGTCCACGCTCCTTGCCGCCTCCGCCCTCGGTCCGGCAAGTTTCGCGGCGGACCCCGAACGGGTGGTGGAAGGCAATCTGCAGATGGAGAACATTCCGGAAATTCCGGCCGAAGTGCGCGAACGCCTGCGCCGCTACCAGAACGTCCGCAGCCACGGCTTTCAGGACTGGGTCGGCGACGACGTGCTGATTTCCACGCGCTTCGGCGAAGTGTCCCAGATCCACCGCTTGGACATGCCGGGCGGTGCCCGCCAGCAGATCACCTTCTATGACGAACCGGTCGCGGGCGCTTCGGTCAGCCCCGACGGGTCGTCCTTCGTCTTCGGCAAGGACACGGGCGGGGACGAGTTCTTCCAGGGCTATCTCTACGAATTGGCGACAGGCGATATCCGCACCTTCACCGAACCGGGAACTCGCAACCAGGGTGCCAACTTGTCGGATGACGGCTCCAAGATCGTCTGGGCACGCGCGCGAGAAGGCGATCCCGACACGGACATCCTGATGACGGACGCATCCGACCCGTCCACCACCCGCGTCATCCACGAGGGCAGCGGGTCGATCTGGCCGGTCGATCTGGACAGCGAGGCCGAGCAGGTTCTGGTCCAGCAATATATCTCGATCACCAAGAGCCGTCTCTTCCTGCTGGACGTCGACGATGGCGACTTCACGGAAATCAACCCGGACCTCGATGTGGCCTATCGCGGCGGGGAATTTCTGCCCGACGGCACCATCCTCACGGCGACGGATGCGGACTCGGAATTCGTCAATCTCGTCCGGCTCGATCCGGAAGACGGCTCCATGACGTCCTTCACGGACGCGATCGACTGGGACGTGTCGGGCTACGACCTTTCGGACGACGGCGAAACGGTGGTGTTCACGGTCAATGAAGGCGGGTTGGGCACGATCCGCCTGCTGGACCTCGACACGGGCGCGATCCGCAGCGGACCCGACCTGCCCGTCGGCATCGCCAGCGGTACGACCTTCAACGCGGACGGCTCCGCCGTCGGCTTCACTTTCAGCTCCGCCACCTCGCCCGCCGATGCCTGGTCGTTCGACGTGGACACGCTGGCACTGACGCGCTGGACGATGGCGGAAGTGGGCGGTCTCGACACGTCGGCCTTCGTGGAACCGGAATTGTTCGAATATCCCAACGCGGACGGCATGGACATTCCGGCCTTCGTCTTCCGCCCCGACGGGCCCGGGCCGCATCCGGTGATCGTGTCGATCCACGGCGGACCGGAAGGCCAGGCTCGGCCGGGCTTCAGCTCAACCTACCAATATTGGGCGACGGAACTCGGCGCGGCCGTCGTGGTGCCCAATGTCCGCGGCTCCTCCGGCTACGGCAAGACCTATGTCGGGCTCGACAACGGATTGAACCGCAAGCGATCGGTGGAGGATATCGGCGCGCTGCTCGACTGGATCGAGACCCAGGACGATCTCGACGACGACCGGGTCGTGGTCTTTGGCGGCTCCTATGGCGGCTACATGGTGCTGGCGACCATGATCGACTATGCGGACCGGGTCGCGGGCGGCATCAACATCGTCGGCATCTCGGATTTCAAGACGTTTCTGGAGAACACCCAGGACTATCGTCGCGATCTGCGCCGCGCCGAATATGGCGACGAGCGCGACCCGGAGATCGCGGCCTTCTTCGAGGAGATTTCGCCGCTGCGCAACGCGGACAAGATCACCAAGCCCATCTTCATCATCCAAGGCTACAACGATCCCCGCGTGCCCTATACGGAGGCCGAACAGATCCTGGACGCGGTGCGTGCCAATGGCGGCGACGCCTGGTACCTGATGGCGATGGATGAGGGCCACGGCTTCCGCAAGAAATCCAACCGCGACTTCCAGCGCGAGACGGAAACGCTCTTCTTCGAGCGCATCTTCAACGGAGAGTCGATGAGCGACTGACGGTCAGGCGCGTCCCGCGTCCCGCTCTTCCTCGGTCAAGCCCGCCCACCAGTCGGCATAATGGGTGTTCTTGGGCGCCCTTTGCAGCACGTCCTCCTTGCCGTCATCCCACCAGACCGGGCCGCGCTCGCCGAGAGCGACCTTGGCGGCGTGGACGCGGGTGCGCGCGTCCTTCAGCTTTTGCGCATCGTCGCGATGGCGATGGACGTCGCGGCGGGCGTCCATCAGGTCCTTGACCAGGCGCTCGCGTTCGTCTTCCGGCAGGTTGGGATTGGTGGTGCGCCAGAGACGGCCCTTGCTGACGAAGTAACGGCCGTCCGGCGTATGCGGGAACCTACTCGGCATCGCCCGGCTGCGCCTGTTCGGACGAATAGCCCGCCTCGCGCAGAATGCGGTCGGCGACTTCGGGCGTGTTCGCGAAGACGGCGCGCATGGCGGCCACGTCAGCGTCCGCCGATTCCCCCAGGACGGCGCGCGCGCGGATCAGCCGAACCC
>JBATXP010000442.1:0-6924 GCA_049673465.1 Litorimonas sp. | reverse complement strand
GACGGCAAGGGTTCGAGACCATTGGCGAGCGCTCCTTTCGGGTCGGGGAGAGCTATTTCCGCGACGTCATCATGGCCAAGGCGCTCAACTAAAGACGACGCGCCGGGCGGGGCGACAAAACGTCTGCGCAACCCAACGCGGAAAGGGTTCGTTTTTCACGAGAGCTCGTCTATATGGCGAGGGTTGTACGGGAAGAGGAACGCCACATGGTTCAGCTGACGCTGCCCAAGAATTCGCGCATCGGAAAAGGCAAGGTTTTCAAGGCCGCCAAGAAGAGCGCGAGCCTTCGCACCTTCAAGATCTATCGCTACGACCCATCTGACGGCGGCCTGCCGCGCTGGGACAGCTACCAGATCGATCTGGACGAATGCGGTCCGATGGTGCTGGACGCGCTGTTCAAGATCAAGAACGAGATCGACCCGACTCTCGCCTTCCGCCGCTCCTGCCGCGAAGGCGTGTGCGGGTCCTGCGCCATGAACATTGGCGGGCGCAATACGCTCGCCTGCACCCGCGCCATCGAGGACGTTCCGGGCGGCGGCACGGTCACGATCAGCCCGCTGCCGCACATGCCGGTGGTGCGCGACCTGGTGCCCGACCTGTCGCAGTTCTACGCTCAATATGCCTCCATCGAACCGTGGCTGCACACGACCGAAGCCGAGCCCGTCGAGGAGTTCAAGCAGAGCCCCGACGACCGAGAGAAGCTGGACGGCTACTATGAGTGCATCCTGTGCGCCTCCTGCTCCACGTCGTGCCCATCCTATTGGTGGAATGGCGACCGCTATCTCGGCCCGGCCGCCTTGCTTCAAGCCTATCGCTGGCTGGTCGACAGCCGCGACGACGCGACGAATGCCCGCCTCGACGAGCTGGAAGACCCATTCAAGCTCTATCGCTGCCACACCATCATGAACTGCGCGAACGTCTGCCCCAAGGGCCTCAACCCGGCCAAGGCGATCGCGGAGATCAAGAAGATGATGGTCGAGCGGGCTTAGCGTCTTACCCTAAGCCGCGTCCCGCATGGCTTCCACTGAGGCTTGACCGGGGCGCGCCACGTCCACGACCGGCAGGGCCAGGGTGAAGTGAAACACGGTGCCCCGCCCGGGCTCGCTCCAGAGCGACAATGTGCCGCCCATCATCTCCGTGAGCTGGCGGCAGATCGACAGGCCGAGGCCCGTTCCCTTGGTCTTCGTCATCTTGGCGGATTCCGATTGGGCGAAGCGGTCGAACACGTGCGCTTGCTCCTCTTGCGCGATGCCGACCCCGGAATCCTGGACGTAGAACTGCACGAGCGCACGGTCGTTCTGGAGGCCGACATGGCGCGCCCCGATCCGGACTCCGCCCGTCTGCGTGAATTTAAGTGCGTTTCCGACGAGATTGTTGAGGACCTGGCGCAGATGCGGGGCGTCCCCGACGAGTTCGACGGGCACGGCTTCGTCGATCTGCGCGTCCAGCGACAGACCCGTCTCGGCTGCCTTGGTCGCGAACAGCTCGCCGATACCACGCAGAAGATAGCGGGGATCGAACGGTTCGGAGGCGATCTTGATGACCCCGTCTTCCAGCTTGGCCATGTCGAGCACTTCGTCCACGATATGCATCAGGTTCTCCGAACTGACGCAGATAAGGTCCGCGAAGCGATGTTGGTCCTTGGAAAGCTCCGAGCGCGTCAGCATGTCAGACAGGCCGATGATTCCGTGCAGCGGCGTGCGGATCTCGTGGCTCATCATGGCGAGGAAGTCGGACCGGGCGGTCTCGGCGGCCCGGGCGCGGGTCACGGCGCTTTCCAGCCGGTTGAGGTTCGAAAAGACGAGGTAGGACGTGATCGTGCAGATCGGCCCGATCAGGAACAGGGCGATCCACCCCTGCACGGCCCTTTGCCAGGCAAGAGAGATCTCCATTCCGGTCAGCCCCCCATAGGTCGCCGTAACGTTATAGAGAATGCCGATGAGAACGGCGCCCGATACGATGTAGAGAACCGACACAAGCCGCGTTCCGATGAAGGCGATGAATGCGGCGGAGGCACATAGAATGGGAAGCAGCGAAGACGTGATCCCATTCGGAGGCATGCCGGGAAGCACGGGCATCATGGAGGCAATCCAGACGCCGCCAATGGTCAAAAGGCTGTAGGCCGCTCCGAAAAAGGTCGGTGATTTGGTGAAGCGAAGCAGGCCGGTGATGAGACAGATCAGGCCCATCGCGCCCAAGGTGACGCTATGCTGGGAAGTCCATCCCCCGAAAGCAAGGGTCATGGAAACCAGATTCAGGGAGTGCACGATCAGAAAGATCAAACCCGTCGCGTAGATCATCCGCGCCCGCATGATCGCCGCGGTGCCATGCGCTTCGGTGATATTGAGAGCCCGTTCGGCCAACACGTTCAGCTGTCGTAGGATCGCCCCCATGTTTCAGGAATAGGGGAAGAAGGTTGCCTTTTACTAAAGGCTCATGACGATACGGCGCAACAGGGCCGTCGCCTCGTCGGCATTCTCGGGCAGGGCGTCCGGGGAAACGACGTCGCCAAACGTCAGGCGAAACAGCCTGTGCTTCTTGTTCAGCATCTCCCGGAACAGGGTGATGTCCCTGATCTCGGCGCTGACGCGCGAAATGGCGTAGTAGAAGGGAGAATTGCGCGCTTCGATCCGCATCGGCACGACGGGTACGCCGTATTTCTTGGCGACCATGGCGGCGGAGCTTTCCCAGGGCTGATCGACCAGACCATGCCATGTCATTCGGGCCAGGCGGCCTGACGGGAAGATGACGATGCATTTCCCCTCCTTGATCGCCTTGCGCATGTTCAGCAGGGTTTCGCGGGTCTTGGCGAGGCTGCGCTTTTCCTTCACCCACTCCACCGGGATGATGACGTCCTCGCCCTTGGGTATGACGCGCAGCGCGTCCGCATTGGCAAGGAAGACATGGTCGCGGCGACGGTCCCGGATCGCCTGGAAGGCGGCGACGCCGTCCGCCAGCCCGGTCGGATGGTTGGAGATGATGATGCAGGCGCCCTCGCGCGGAATGTTCTGCAAGCCTTCCACGGCGACCCGTGGCGAGATGTGCCGCGCCACGAGGCGGAACGCGTCGTGCCCGCTCATCGGCCTGACCGCATCGGCGAGGAAGACCGCAGCGTCGTAAGCCAGCAGGCGGTAGAGCAGGGGCCGCACGGCGCGCCAGAGCCGAGGCTGCCCGACCAACTGCGTAGCGCGTTCCTTTATGAGCTGCTCGACGACGTGCACGGGCGGCGTCTTGACCTTCACCGTGCGGATTGGCAAGCGCCCGGCCATGGCCGACCCCTACCGCGTTCTGTTCCTGTGCACGGGCAATTCGGCGCGCAGCATTCTGTCCGAAGCGATCCTGAACGATATCGGAGCGGGGAGTTTCCAGGCCTTCAGCGCGGGGTCCAAACCTTCCGGCCAGCCCCATCCCGACGCCCTCAGAGAGCTGGAACGGCGCGGCCACGTGACGACCGGCTACAGCTCCAAGAGCTGGGACGCGTTTGCAGAGGACGGTGCGCCGGAACTCGATCTGGTGGTGACGGTCTGCGACAGTGCGGCGCGAGAGAGCTGCCCGGTCTTTCACGGTCCGGGACTGCGCGTTCACTGGCCCGCGCCCGACCCCGCCCATATCGAGGACGCCGCCGCTCGGGTTCAGGCGTTCGAAGACGTCTACCGCCTCTGCCGGTCGCGCATCGAGGCGCTGGTCCAGCTGTCGGAAGAGGCGTTGAGAGACCCCGAAACATTGCAGGCCATCGGACGGATCGGTCAATGAAAAAGCCGCCCCGAAGGGCGGCTTTCCAGATTGGGTTGTACGCGTTGCGCTAGACGCTCGGCGGGGTCTTGCGACGCGCCGGAGCCTTGCGGGTCGCGGGCTTCTTGACCGGAACGTTCTTGGCCGCATCCGGGCCGCTCATCTCCTTGGGTGGAAACATCTTCTCCAGCACCTGACCGGCCCAGTCGCGGCCACCGATACCGAAGGCCAGGGCGCCGGCGACGGCCGCGCCGATGACCAAGGCACCGAAGGCGGTCGGGATGATGTCGCCATTCGGGTCCAGCGAGGACAGGCCGAGGAAGACGAAGATCAGGATCGCGACATAGCGGAAGAACTCCGCAATGCGCGGACTGATCATGCCGGCCATGATGCGGCTGATGAAGTTCGCCAGGAACACGCCGATCATGATCAGGATCGCGGCGCGGAGCAGTTGCCCGCCAAAGGCGACGACTTGTTGGAACGTATCGGACAGAAATTCTACACCGAGTTCATTTAGCGCTGCAGTTAACCCGAGCACGACGATAACTAGGAATGCCAGGTTGCCAGCCAGAGAAGATGGAGCAAAACGCAATCCCTTACCATCATCGATGGACATCAGGGTATTGACGCTGTTGTCGAAGCCAAGAGTTGGAAGGAAACCCTTCAGAAAGTTCGACACGAACCGCGCGATGAAAATCGACAGACCGAGAATAACCGTCGCGATGATCAAATTTGGAACGAAGTCAACGAAATCGTCGAGAAGCCCCGATAAGGGTGTGCTAATCTCTTCTATTCCAAGGCGTCCGAGCGCGCCAATGATTGCTGGCACTATGATCAGAACAAAGACGAGCGTGCCGATGGCGCTCGCCAGCGATCCTTTTGAGCCCGTCGCTTCGGTCACGCCGAAGCGCGTCATGAGCGTATCGACTTGGGCGGCGCGAAGCGTCGTGGTCGTGGCATTTTGAGCAATCTTGGCGATGACATAGCCGATCCCAAGGATTAGGGCTGCGCCGAATAGGTTAGGTAGGAACAAGGCGATACCGCGGAAGATATCAGCGATCGGACGACCATATTCGCCGAGGTTCAGGAAACCGAGGAAGGGCGGAATGAAGAAGAGAAGCGTCAGCCAGAAGCCGGCCGTTCCCAATGCGCTGCCGAGGTTCCCGCCGGTCGTCTTGGCCCGCGCGCCGAAGCGCGTCTTGTTGACGAGTGTCGAGATGACGGCCTTGACGATGAAGGCGAGCACGATGGCGACGGCCGCCGTGATGATGGCGGCGAGCCATCCCGGCATGCCCGCCATGAAGTTGTTGATCTGATCCATAGGGTGTTTCCTCCAGTCCCTTGAGAGGTGATGCTAACCGCCCCGAGAGCCGGGGAGACGCTTTCAATTAGGTTAACATTACTTGAACGTCATGTGAACGCAGGAGTTCCCGGACTTCCGTCGGGTTTCCTAAAAAGTTGACGCTTCTGTCGAGTCCGGGAAAAGGCGCGGCGTGACCGACACCTCGCCCAAGCCAGACCGTTCCGCGCCGATCCGCCGACCCGCCGTCTTCTATGCGACGGTTACGGTCGCGTTTTCGCTGCTGGGAGCGGCCGTTCTGCTGTTGCTGGCATGACCCGGCCTTCCAGCGTGTCGGACTGGCTGGCCGGGAAGGTCGAGGCTGGATCGCTACGGGAAGATCCGGTGCAGGGCCGCGCGGCAGGTGCCTTGGACTCCATCCTACGCGATCTTTCGGACTACGATCCGGATGGAGGCTTTCTCGGCCTGTTCGGCCGCGACGACACGCCCAAGGGACTCTACCTCTGGGGCGGCGTCGGACGCGGAAAGTCCATGCTGATGGACGTGTTCTTCCGGCTCGCTCCGGTCGAGTCCAAGCGGCGCGTTCACTTCCACGCCTTCATGATCGATGTGCATGCGCGTATCCGCGACTGGCGAAGACTAGACAGCCGGGGCCGCCGGGCGAACCCGCATCACAGGCGCGGCGACGGAGACGATCCGATCCCGCCCGTTGCGCGGTCCATAGCGGCGGATGCGACGCTGCTCTGCTTCGACGAGTTTCAGGTCAACGACATCACGAATGCGAGCATTCTCGCGCGCCTCTTCGAGGCGCTTTGGAAGGAAGGGGTCGTCGTCGTCGCGACGTCCAACCGCGCGCCAAGCGACCTCTATAAGAATGGCCTTAACCGCAGCCTCTTCGTGCCCTTCATTGAAATGATGCCGAAGCACCTCGTCATCTTCGATTTCGACGGCGATCTCGATCACCGGCTCCGGCAGCTGACGGCCGCGCCGGTCTACTATTCGCCGCTGGGACCGAAAACGGATGCCGCCATGGACGAGGCCTGGGCGCGGATCACGGGCGATGCGAAAATGCGCGCGACCACTCTGTCGGTGCAAGGCCGGGAGGTCGTGCTCAACCGCACGGGCAGCGGCGCGGTCCGGTCCAGTTTCGAACGGCTCTGCGACCGGGCGCTCGGCGCGGCGGACTATCTGGAAATCGCCCAGAACTTTCACACGGTCATGCTGGAGCATGTCCCGCGAATGGGTCCGGACATGCGCAATCAGGCGAAGCGTTTCGTCGCGCTGATCGACGCGCTCTACGAAACGCGCACGAAACTGGTCATGAGCGCCGAAGTCGAACCCGGCGACCTCTACGAGGCGGGCGACGGGGCTTTCGAGTTCGAACGCACCGTGTCGCGCCTGACGGAGATGCGCTCAGAGGATTATCTGGCGACGAAAAGGCTCACCGCGTCCGACACCGAATAGGTCGGTGGAGCGTCAGTCCCAGTAGGCGGCTTTCTGGTTGGATCGGCGCGCCTTGCCCCAATCCTTGCCCTTGGGGCGCTTGGTCTTCGGAGACTCGAAGTCTGCGAAGCCCGTTTCGACGACCATATCGTCGAACATCTGGTTTTTGCGGCGGCGCTTTGACATGACGATCTCCATCAAAGCCGGTTGAACCTGTGGAGAACGCGATAGGCCCGGATCGGGTCCGGGCCTAGAAAAATTTTTGTGAAGACGAGGGGCGGTCTAGGTCGTATACTCCAATCTGGGGCCGGTTTTGACGGCTTTGGGGCGGTTCGTGGCTAGGCGCGGGCTGAACCGAATGCTGTGGCCTTCGGGAAGACCGCAACGACGTCCACGGGCCGCCCCAAGGTCGCCCGTCAGGGTCGCGATGCGCGAGCCTTGGGACGTCG
>JBATXP010000441.1:0-1900 GCA_049673465.1 Litorimonas sp. | reverse complement strand
ATGCCGTTCGGCGTGGAAGTCTTCGGCGGCACGGAGTTCGACATTTCCGGCGACATCTTCACCAAGAAGTCGGACGGACCGCCGGACGGCGACTTCAGCCAGAACATCCGCGTCGGAGAGATCGGCTCCATCGGCTATGACGACGCGTTCGGCCAGGCCGTGACGGTCGGCGGCTCGCTCGCCTACGACGTTTCGCCCAGCACCACCCTGCTCGGCACGGTTTCCTACAGCGAAGCCGACGGCCAGACGGTTGACGGCTACACCACGGTGGAACCCGGCACCTGGGCGGCCAACGGCGCGGGCGGCTTCGACTTCACCTCGACCGGCGCGGCGCGTTCGCTCGACGGCACTTTCTCCGACCTCAACCTGACCACGCTGGAAGCGGGCGTGCGCCAATATGTCGGCCACAATCAGGGCTTCCGCCCCTATGTCGGCGCGACGGCCGGTTTCGTCCACAATAACGATGTGGAGTTCACCCAGACCTATTCCGACGACGGAAGCCTCTATGGCGGACGCCAGTTCGCGGAAAGCGGCTGGAACCCGACGGCCTCCGCCGTGCTCGGCGCGGAATTCGCCGTCAGCCCACGCGCGGCCATCGGCGTGGAGTCCGGCGTGCGCTGGCGCGACAGCTTCGACACGGCGGCCCCGGCCGACGACCGCGTCTCCATTCCCCTGACCCTGCGCGGCCGCCTCGCTTTCTAGGACGACCCGCCTACCCGACATCAGTCCCGCCTCCGGACCCCGGAGGCGGGCTTCTTCGTTTCGTGACCGGAACGAAAACGAGTCATTTCGGCACAGACCGGCCCGGTTTGGCATAGGGGTTGCAAACCCGTCCTTCCGTGAAACGGCGTTCCTCCGGCATCGGGCCGGGGTGGGACGCTCCTTACGGGATGACAGTCATGCGCACATTGCTCCTCGGCGTCGCCGCTCTTTCGCTTTCGGGATGTTCCTTCCTCGGCTTGGGCGGCCACGGCCACTCCGACTACGACAAGAATACGGGCTGGTACGGCCAGGGGGCCGCGCCGTCCGATTGCCACAGCGGCACCTGCCTGTCGCGCTGGAACCTGGAAGGCGGCATCGGCCCGTCCTTCACCGTGGGCGGCGATGCCGTCACGGGCAGCCAGGCGGCGGCCGGGTCGGGTGCGAACATTCGCAACATCGACATGGAAGACGCCTTTGATACGGGCCTGCGCCTCGAACTCGGTGGGTCCTACGCGGTCAGCCCCCGGACCAAGATCACGGCCATGGCCTATAACGAGACGGCCGACAGCTCCGGCACGCTCGATTGGGGCACGATCAACAATCAACGCCTGACGGGCGCGCTGTCCGACTATGAGGCGTCCGGCGTCGAGCTCGGCCTGCGCCACTATTTCCCGCCGCAGCGCGCCGTGCTCGTCAAATCCGTCCGTCCCTATATCGAAGGTCGGGTCGGCGCGGCCTATGTGAACGGCATCGACGTGGAGAATGTGCGGCTCGACGGCGCGCGCGTCGGCACGGGCACGGCCAGCTTCACCGATGGCGGCTGGGCACCCAGCGCGGCCGGCCTGGTCGGCATCGAAACCCCGCTGACCCGCTACAGCACGATCGGGCTGGAAACGGGGATTCGCTGGACGGACAATACGCGCTCGGAAACGGGCGGGCTGTTCAATCGCAGCCAGCCGCTCGCCGGCGTGAACAATGGCGGGGAACGCGTGTCCGTGCCCCTCATGCTGCGCGGCCGCTACCGCTTCTAGGACGCCTAACGGATCGGGCCGCCACTCCAAGGGCGGCACGTCCTAGGCTCAGGACCTATTAATCTTGCCATGTGTCGTCGTGTGTGATTCTGTCGGATAATGTCTGATTTGTTTTTGCTGTCTGAAGCGCAGATGGCGCGTATCTCGCCGCACTTTCCTCTGAGCCA
>JBATXP010000440.1:0-3442 GCA_049673465.1 Litorimonas sp. | reverse complement strand
GTTTTGAAGCCCAGCAAATCCTCCACCACCTCCGGATCGCGCAGATCATACCCGCGGCTATTCTCATGCGGCCGCGTGATCTCCCTCGGACGCGGCAGCATCGACCTGCCCTCGTCCACGAACGGATCGGCGACGATCTCCTCGATCGACACCTCCGCATCCGTCACCTTGGAGACGAACGAGCTATTGGCCCCGTTCTCCAGCAGGCGGCGCACGAGGTAGGCGAGCAGGTCCTCGTGCTCGCCCACGGGGGCGTAGATGCGCACGGGGCGGTCCAGCGCGTCGCGAAGGAACGCGTGCAGGGCCTCGCCCATGCCGTGCAGGCGCTGGAACTCGAAACCCTCCATCTTGTCGCCCGCCAGTTCCAGAATGGCGGCGACCGTGTGGGCGTTGTGTGTGGCGAATTGCGGATAGAGCGCCGGGCGGTGCTCCAGCAGCTTTTCCGCGCAGAGGATATAGTTGCGGTCCGTGTCGGCCTTGGTCTCGAACACCGGATAGCGGGGCAGCCCCATGACCTGCGCGCGCTTGACCTCCGTATCCCAATAGGCCCCCTTGACGAGGCGCACCATCAGGCGGCGGTTCGTCTCTTCGGCCAGCGCGGCGGCCCAATCGATCACGGCCGGGCTGCGCGTGCCGTAGGCCTGCACGACGAGGCCCAGCCCGTCCCAGCCATCGAGGGCGGGATTGCGGGCCAGCGCCTCCACGATGTCGAGGTTGAGCTCCAGCCGCTCGCTTTCCTCCGCGTCGATGTTGAAGCCCATGCGCGCATCCGCCGCCAGCTGGGCCAGGGCCGTCACGCGCGGCAGCAACTCGTCCATCACGCGGTCGCGCTGGAATTGGTCGTAGCGCGGGTGCAGCGCGGAGAGCTTGACGGAAATGCCCGGATTGTCGGCGATGTCGTCGGAGTTGCACCGCGCGGCCAGCGCCTGGATCGCCCGTTCGTAATCGCCGTAATAGTCGAGCGCGTCCGGCGTGCTCATCGCCGCCTCGCCCAGCATGTCGTAGCTATAGCGGTAGCGCCCGGACGAGCGCCGGATCGCGCCCTCTATCGTTTCGCCCAGGACGAACTGGCGGCCCATCACCTTCATCGCCTCGCGCACGGCGCGGCGGATCACCGGCTCGCCCATGCGGCGGATCATGGAGCGCAGGGTCGTCTTGACGGGCGTTCCGTCGTCCAGGACCCGGCCCGTCATCATCAACGCCCAGGTGGAGCTGTTGATCAGCGGGCTGGCGCTGCGACCCAGATGGTTGCCCCACTGGCTCGGCGCGATCTTGTCCTCGATGAGGTCGTCCATCGTTTCCGCGTCCGGCACGCGCAGGAGCGCTTCGGCCAGGCACATCAGCGCCACGCCCTCGTCGGTGGACAGGCCGTACTCCGCCAGCATCAGCTCCATCAGGCCGGGCTTGGAGTCCTCGCGCAGGTGGCGGACCAGTTGGTGCGCCCGGCTCTGGATGCGGGCGCGCAAGCCCGCATCGTTGAGAGCGGACGTCGGCGGCAGGGTCGCGGTGGGCACGTGCGCGCGGTCGCGAATGGCGGTGCGGTAGGACTGCATGAGGCTTCATACGCGCTGGCGACGCACTTGTCCCTCTGCACAAAGCCGATCCCGCGCAACCGCCATGTCTTTATCGTCCCGCGCGGCGCTGTTAGAGCCATGCTCATGCCCGACCCCCACACGCTCATCATCGGTGCCTCCCATGCGGGCGCGCAAACGGCCGTCAGCTTGCGCCAATGCGGCTATGAGGGGCGGATCACCCTGCTGGGCGACGAGACGGTCGCGCCCTATCACCGCCCGCCCTTGTCCAAGGACTATCTGTCGGGCGAGCGCGACGAGTCCGATATCCTGCTGCGCCCGGCGGATGCCTATGCCACGTCCGGCATCGATCTGCGGCTCGGCGTGCGCGCGGGCGCGATCGACCGGAGCGCCAAGACCGTGCAGACGACCGAGGGCGAACACATGCTCTACGACAATCTCGTCCTCGCCACGGGCGCGCGGGTGCGCCACCTCCCCATTCCCGGCGCGGACCTGCCGGGCGTCCACTATCTGCGCGATTGCGCCGACGTGGACGCGATCCGCGCGCGGGTCGAGCCCGGCAAGCGCGCCGTCATCATCGGCGGCGGCTATATCGGGCTGGAAACGGCGGCGAGCTTGCGCAAGCGCGGCATGGCCGTGACGCTGCTGGAAGCCCAGCCGCGCATCCTGGCCCGCGTCACGTCCGAGACCATGAGCGACCTCTACCGCCGCGTCCACACGGAAGAAGGGGTGGAGATCGTGGAGGACTGCATGGCCGCCTCCATCGTGGCGAACGGCGACGCGCTGACGGTCAATACCTCCTGCGGGCGGGCCATGGAGGCGCATCTCGTCGTGATCGGCATCGGCGTGATCCCCAACACGGAACTGGCCGAATTCGCCGGGCTGGACATTGCGGACGGCATTTCGGTCAACGACTTTTGCCAGACGTCGGATCCCGACATCTACGCGGTCGGGGACGTTTCCTGGCACCGCAATCCGATCTACGACCGCCACTTGCGGCTGGAGAGCGTGCCCAACGCGACCGAGCAGGCCAAGACGGTGGCCGCGCACATTACGGGCCGCCCCAAACTCTATGACGCCCTGCCCTGGTTCTGGTCGGACCAGTTCGACCTGAAGCTCCAGATCGCGGGGCTCTCAGAGGGCTATGACGACATGGTCCTGCGGGGCGACCTGGAAACGGGCCGATCCGGCGCGGCCTACTATTTCGCCGGCAACCGGCTGCTGGCCGTGGACGCGGTCAATGCGCCGCGCGACTTCATGATCGCCAAGATGGCCCTGTCCAAGGGCAAAACGCTCGACAAGGCGAAGCTGGCGCAGGCGGAGGATGCGGACCTGAAGTCCTGCCTCGTCTGACCGGTGCAGCTCGACCTCTTCCACTCGGTCCCGGACGATTTCTGGGACGACAGCTCCCTACCCGTTCCGTTGGATGTGGAGTTGCGCCGGGTGGAGGCGGCCATCGCGGCGGCGGACGGTGTGTTCAGGCGCACGGGCCACAACCGCAACCACGCCGCCTACCGCCTGCTGGTTCGCCTGCGCAAGCAGCGCGCCGCGATGCTGTCGGCCAACGATCCGTGATCGACTTTTCGTTCCGCGCGCCGCTCTGGCTCTGGAAGGGCGACGGGGCCTGGCACTTCCTCACCGTACCGGAGGAGCCGTCCGCGGCGATCCGGGCCTTCGCCCCGGAGGCGAAAAGAGGCTTCCGCTCCGTCCGCGTCCGGGCGCGCATCGCAAAGACCGAATGGCGGACCAGCGTCTTTCCCGACAAGGCGAGCGGAGGCTACCTCCTGCCGGTCAAGAAGGCGGTGCGGGCGGCGGAAGGGCTGGCGGCCGGGGACGAGGCGCACGTCACGCTGGAGATCGTCGCCTAGGTCGTATACTCAAATCTGGGGCCGGTTTTGACGGCCTTGGGG
>JBATXP010000439.1:0-2754 GCA_049673465.1 Litorimonas sp. | reverse complement strand
GTGCGTGCCGTCCGACATGGCGAGAGCGATCGAGCCGCGGTCCAGCGGCAGCACGACCGGCTGGGCCTCCAGCAACAGCGCGTTGAGGGCGCGGTCGTCCAGCCCCGCCAGTGCGCGCATCCGGCTTTCCGCGAATTCCCGCGCGCCGGACAGATAGAGTTTGGCTTGGGCGGAGGCCTCCAACTGGACCGTGCGGTCGACCGATTGGCGCAGCGTGGCCAGCAGCGCCAGCGCCACCGCGCTCATCAAACTGAGCACGAGCAGGGTGCTGAGCAGGACCGTGCCCTCGTCTCTTGTGAAGCCGGGTCTAGACATTGGGTATCTCGAACACGTGGCGCGTCACCGTTCCATCAGCGTGGGTCAGCGTGATCGAATAGGCAAAACCATCGGCGATGCCGTTCCGAGACACCGTTGTCTGCACCTTGTCCAGCAGGCTTTGGATCGACTCCGGCCTCGGGGCCATTACTCTGACCTCCATCGCTTCCACGCCGTCCAGCACGATCCGGTCCAGCGGCGGTTCGACATAGGCGGGATTTTCGTGTGGCAGGAAGCTGCGCACCAGCTGCCCGCCTTCCACCCGCCAGGACACGCGCAGCAGGTCTCCGCGCGGAAACACCCCGTCCGGGTTGGGGCGTCCGCGCCGGGTCAGCTCCAGCCGGTCGCGGCGCACGGTCTGGAAGCGCGTGTCGACAAATCCGCCCAGCCCATCGCGATTCTGCCGCCGGACCAGGTTGGCCACGTCGTCGGCCATGAGGCGGCGGGCGGCGGAGAGGCGCTCGATCTCTCCGATCCGCTCTGTCGCCCGCTCGCGCGCGTCCAGCGTGGCGGATAGCGCAATCAACGCGCCCACGCTGATCAGCGAGAAGATGAACATCGAGACCAGAACCTCGACCAGGGTGAAACCGTCTTCCCGAGACGCGGCGGTCATTCGCCCTCTCCCGTCTCGCTCGGCGTGGGAGTCGCTGCGGCTTGCGCGGCGAGACGAAAGGCGCGGCGTTCGATCAGGACACGGTCGGCGTCGCGCTCGCGCACCCGCACCACGATCTCGAAGAAGTCCGCCTGCTCGGTCGGGGCGGTTTCCACCACCAGGTCGAACGCCATCCCGCCCGACTCCGCCTCTAGCCGCTCCGTGCCCGCCTGCAACGGGGCCATGCGCGACAGTACCACGGCATTGTCGGCGACGAAGCCGGCATGGGTCTTGAGCTGCAGGGAGGAGGTCCCGGCCACGGCCAGGGTCGCGGCGCGATTGAGGCCCAGCACCGCGAGGCTGAAGATGGCGAGACTGACCAGCACCTCGACCAGGGTGAAACCCCCGTCCCCCCGGCGACCGTCCTGCCGTTTCGCGCTCACCGTTCTACCGTCCGCCCGATCCGCCCGCGCGGGGTCGGGGCAAGCACATAGTTCGCCTCGCGCGCGGTCAGCGTCAGGGTGAAGTCCGGCACGGAGCCGTAGGGTTCGAACAGGAAGCGCGGCGCGGCGATCTCGGTCAGTTCCACGACCTGGTCGCCGTCGCGCAGGCGAATGCGGGCGTCGTCCGGCCAGGCGATCTCGCCCGCCCGCTGCCAGCTCAGCCCGTCATGACGGTAGAGCACCAGCGCGTCCACGTCGGCTCCGAGCGCGCGCATCTCGCCCGCCAGATCGCCGTCGTCGAGGAAGCGAGACAATCGCGCCTCCATCGCCTCGGACGCGCGCGCCGTTTCCGAGCGGGTTTCGGGCAGGTTCAGCACCACCGCGCCAGCCATCAGCGACAGGATCGCGAGGACGGCCAGCAGTTCGACCAGGCTGAACCCCGCCTCGCGCGACGGCCTTTCGCCGGTCGCTCTATCGCTGCCAGTTGCCGCCCTACTGCCAATTGCCAATATCGGCATCCGCGCCTTCCCCGCCCTCGACGCCGTCGGCGCCGTAGCTCAGAATGTCGATGGGCCCGTTTTCGCCCGGATTGCGGTAGACGTAGGGGTTGCCCCACGGATCGTCCTGTAAGCGCTGAATATAGCCCTCTTCCGGATACTGGCTCGTATCCATTCCGGCCGGGGCCTCCACCAGCGCGCCGAGCCCGTCCTGCTCGCTCGGATAGCGGAAATGGTCGAGGCGGTAGAATTCCAGCGCGGTCTCGTAGGAGGCGATGTCGGCGCGCGCCTTGGTGACCGACGCGTCGCCCAGGCGCGGCAGGACCGCCAGCACAACCCCCGTCGCCAACAGGCCGATGATGGCCATGGTGACCAGGACCTCGGTCAGGGTGAAGCCGTCTTCGCCGTGGCGGACGGGCTGTCTGGGTTGATCGTGTTTCACGTGTGACATTTCCTTCGGACGCGTCAGAAGCTGAGCGTGTTGAGTTGCAGGATGGGCAGGAAGATGGCCGCTGCGATCAGCAGCACGATCCCGCCCAGCAGGATGATGATGAGCGGTTCCAGCAGGCTGAGGAAGACCTGCGTCGCCGCCTCGAACTCGCCTTCCAGATAGTCGGCCGACTTGGCGAACATCGGCCCCGTCTTGCCCGACGCCTCCCCGCCCAGCACCATCTGAACGACCAGGGGCGGGAAGACCTGCGTCTGTTTCAGCGCCGTGCTGACCGCCGCGCCCTCGCGCACGCGCACCACCGCATCGCCTACGGCCGCGTGCATGATCCGGTTTCGCAATGTGTGCCGCGCCGTCTGCAGGGCGGCGAGGGCGGGCGTGCCGGCTTCGATCAACCCGGCCATGGTGCGCGAGAAACGGGCGGCCTCCAGATTGCGGATGATCCGCCCCAGCACGGGC
>JBATXP010000438.1:0-8637 GCA_049673465.1 Litorimonas sp. | reverse complement strand
GTTCTGGTTAACGCAGAGCCGCAAGACACATACACCAACAGGCGGCCCCTCGACCTCGTCACCAAGCGCTGGGGCTTTCCTGCGATCCGCAACAGGGCCAAGCCCATCACCAACATCCGCAACTTGGAGAGCTCCTGGTGGCGCGGGGCCAATGGCGAGTATCTCATGCAACCGGAATATCGCTGCCTCGTCCCCTTCTCCGCCTTTGCGGAGTGGAACCGCGAGGAAAAAGGCAATAGCTGGTTCGAGATCGACAGCGAGGCTCCCATGTTCGCGGGCATCTGGCGACCGTGGACGGGCGAGCGGCTCGCGGAGGTGCAGGGCAAGAAGCGCCGCCAGCGCCGCGAGCAGGACTGGCAACTCTACGCCTTCCTCACGACCGAACCCAACAGCATCGTCGCGCCGATCCATCCCAAGGCCATGCCTGTGATCCTGACGACGCCGGAAGAGTGCGAGCAATGGATGGCGGGCGGAGAAGACAGTCTGGCCTTGCAGCGCCCTCTCCCTGACGCCCTCGTGTCGCTCGGATCGTGACAGCGGCGGGGATACGCTGCTATCCGGCAGCCATGTCCGCCCCTTCCCTGCGATCCGACATAGACCGACTGCGGTCCGAGCACGCCGTCGACGACACGATGATCGACAGCCTGATGGCCGGACCGGAGCGGGCTCGCGCTCATATCGCGTTATGGGCACGCATGATGTGGACGGTGAATGGCGCGCTGCTGGCAACAAGCCTGATTGGGGCGCTGCTGTCGGCCCGGTGGGCTCTTGACGCACGTTCGGTCTTGTCCCTACTCGCCTTCCTGGCGCTCTCGTTTCTTGTCGTGAAACTCGCCTCCGTCCTGTGGGCGCAGCGCCGTGCCCTCCATGCCATTCGGGCAGTCGCTACGCGGCACGGACTGATATAGGCAACCCATGATTCTGTCCCTGATCGCCGCCTCCGTCACCACTCATGCCGTCGTGGTGTCCTCTCTTCGCGACGGCGACACATTCAATATCCAGGGCGAATTGTTCGGCGAGGACGCCGTCCGCATCGAGAATATCGACACGCCGGAAGTCCGCTCCGCGCAGTGCAACCGGGAGAAGCTGCTGGGCCGGGAGGCCAAGGGCTATGCCCGCGCCCTGCTGGAAGGGCAGACCGTGACTGTCACCACGACGGGACGCAAGAGCTTCGACCGGGTCGTGGGGCGCGTCACCCTCCCCGATGGACGTGACTTCGGTCGCGTGATGATCGAGGCGGGCTACGCGGTGCGATGGACGGAAGACTGGGCGGACACGCCCCGCGACGAGCGCTGGTGCACGCGGCGCGACCTCACCATGCCTGACGATGGCAGCCCTCGGCCCCGATAGACTTCATGGCACCGTTGCCCGGTAACCCGGATTCATCCAACGACGTCTTCGGATCGGCCCCAGCCACTCGGACACGCAAGGCACGCGCCCCCCGCACAGGCCCGCGACAATCCGTTCGGCGACAACCCGGACGGGGATGATCCGTCCCGTCCTGCTCGCCACCGTAATTCCGAACCGCGCTTCGGCAGCGAACACACCGAAGCTGTGACACTGGAGCGCGAGCATCGCCTCCGGCATGAGACTTGAGGATACGGGAACTGGAGACACGAAATAGTCTATAATGGGCGATAGGCTTGCCAAATCGCATCCGCTTCGAGCGGCGAGGTCTTCACGTTCGATAACGCCCGAGACCCAGGACGGCGGATCCCACGCCTCGAACCAATCCGACAGAGTGGGAATGCGACCGCAATCTTCTAGGAGGTGTCGCTCGCAGATGGCGCGCGTCGGAACCTCTACGCCATCCGATATCGTGACGGTCGCCCCGAAACGTCGCTCCGCCTCGATCACGCCCAGATCGTGATGGCGAAGTGCCCTGTGACGACTGTCGCACCACGCGATCTTCGTCGCGTCGAACCAGGCGTGGATTGCCTGGTAGTCTCCGGGCGTTCCCCCGAACTGACGGGCCGAACTTTCGGCGTGGTAATGAACATGGCTCATTACGCCCTTCCCGTCGAACATCGCCAGTCGTCCAACGCCACGACCTGCTCGGGCGTGGGCGCATCCCACGTATCCGTCACGGTCTCGGTGGTGGTGATATTCATCCCGTGCTCGAGATGCATCTCACCCGTCGCGATATCGATCGTCAGGTCGCCCTGGGAGCCCTCATTGATTTCCCAGCCTCCATGGGAGCGGCCCAAAAGATCCAGAACGACATCGTGCAGGAAGCCGGACACCGTGTCGGTCCGGCATGTCGGCTCGAGACGGTGCGAGTAGAGACAAAGGTCGAAGACCGCCTCGTCGAGCAGGCCCAATGACAGGGCACGCACGGCATCCGCGTCCTTCGGTTTCGGTCGATCGCCATAGCGTCCGGCCCGAAAGCGGACCCGCGCGTCGGACGGGTTGGCTCCAACGGGAAAGCCTCGGGCCACGATGCTCCAGGTGGCCGTCGACACGCTGAGATGGGATAGCTCGATCCTCCTGCTCGTGCAGTCGAGGTCCTGCCCGTTTGCGTCCCGAAGATGGATGGACTCGACGTCGCCGGAATCGCCGTAACCGGAGTAGGCGATCTCAGCCTCGGCGACGCCGAGCGCGCGCAAAGCGCACAGGAGCGCCGTGTCGCGGGAACTGGTCGCGATCTCCGCCAAGATAGAGGGGGGCGACCAGGTAGCGGTATAGTGTGGAGCCGTGTAGCGGTCAGGCAGTTCGGGGCGCATGGCAAAGGCCAAGACCTGTACCGTTGGGTGAAGGATGAGCGAAGTGGGCTCGGCGGAATAGCTTCGGGACATGGGACCTCCTCGTAAAAACGGCTTTTATCGCCCCTCCAACGGCTCGCCTTTCCCTCTCCAAGTCCGTCCACAAACGTCCTGATCTTCCGCCTTCCACAGCCGGACCCATGCGCCCGCAAGCCATGCGACAAGATTGCCCGGTCACGGCAGGAACCGGACCGTATCCGAAACAATATACTCGGGTGAAACCACAGAGAACGGACGCCGGGGTTGCAAACCCTATTGTTGATTTGTCGACCCACAATGCCAAGGTGCTAGGCCGGATCGGGCGTCCAGCCGCAGCTGGTTAGGCTGCGGCTATCTCTGTCCGCGGAGAACAGGCCGGAACACGGGACGGTTCCGGCGCTGTTCTCCCTACGCGCCTATCACCATTTGGTGGCAAATCTTTGATACAATGCAGGACCGGCTCGACCTTGAGGCCTGCCTGGTCGACCAATTCGGCGATGGCGGCCTCGGCCGCGCTGGCCGCCCGGACCAAGGCGTTCGGGTCGTCCTCGATCGTCTGCTGCCAGTAGGACAAATAGGCGACATGGCTCTCCGAAACTTCCGTTTCCAGACCCAGCATCCGGGCCAGCAAGGCCGCGCCGATCTCGGCGATAAGCTCCTCGAAGGCGTAGGCGCTGCCGGTCGGCGCGGACGTGTCGAAGCGGGCGAGCCGGTTCGGATGCCCGGTGGCGTGGATATGTTCGTGAAGCAGGGTCGACAGGTAGTTCTGGGAAGCGGTCAAGTGCGTCGTGTCCACGAACGCTGCTTCGGCTGGAAGATTGATCCGGTCGAACGCCGGAACGTAGCAAGGGGTACAGTCTAGGTGCTCGACCGGAGCGGAGAGACGCGACAGAAAGAGACGGCTGAAGGCGTGAGTGCCGTGCGTTCGGTCATGGGCGGCGGACGGAAGCACCGGCGTCGGCAGATCCACACCGTCGATCTGCGCGATGTTGAACACGGTCCAGACGCGCCAGACATGCCGGACTGGCTCGTCGTCATCAGTAGGAAGCGGCTTGAGGAACACGATCTTGCTGCCGCGCTCGCCGCGACGAACGCAACCGCCCAGCGACGTGGCCTGACGGAACGTCATCCAGCTAGCGCGCCCGTATCCGCGTTCGAACGCCCGCATGGACAGATTGATCAGGTTGACGCCCCGGTAGCGCCGCCCCGTCACGCCGTTGACCGGCAGGGCGGATGCCGTCCGCCAAGGCAGCTCCCATTCGGTCCGGCAGTCCGCGACGCGGCGGGACAGGTTTTTCGCGATGTCGTTGATGGATTGGGGCATGGTAACTCCTTGCAGATCAGGTTGTTCAGAGGTCGTGCGCTGTCATCAGGGTGACGACATGATGGGTTTTCGAAGGATCGCTCGCGTCGGACGCTCTACGCTCCGATCCGGCGCTCAGCGCCTCGGCATCGAAGACGGTGACGGCGAAGTAGACCGTCCGGCCCGCAAACTGCAGCGCGCCGAAGTCGCGGTCTCCGGTCGGGTCCAAGGACACGTCGAACGCATCGAAGCTTCGCACCCGGTCGATAAGATCCGCCATGGACTTCGGATCGAGGTCGGCGGCGAGCGCCGCCGTCGCGATGTATCGGGCCTGCAGCGTCCGGCGCCTCAGATCCGCGAGAAGCCCCGCAGGCGTGGGGCGCGCGATCGTTCGAAACCGATCGAGAAACGCGAGGCGCTGGCCGGATACTGGATCATGATCGCCCAAATGTTCCCACAGGAGATCGTCGAGGACACGCCAGACGGCTGCGGGCGCTCGGGCCATCTGCGGCAGGGCAGCGTCAAACGTAACGTCGGCCAGAGCGCACCGCATCCGGTGGGCGGCGGGTCCGCCCGTCTCGGCGATCCGACCAAGCTCGGACAGGTAGCGGGCCCAGACCGCATTGCTCGCACTGCGGTCATGCAGTCCGGGTCTCGGACCTGCGGGAACGGGGTCGGCCATGATGACCTCCTTTTCGGTTTGGATAAGAGAGCGGCGCGGAGAGCCCTCAGTGCACGGTCTTGAAACGCAGCATCAGGCGGTCGACGAGCGGCGCGAGCCTCTCGTCATCGGGCAGGAACAGGCGGGTCCGATAGTCGACGACTTCGGAGAACGCGCCGTGATGGACGAGATCGAACATGGCCGGATCGGGATCCACGATCTCGTAGCGCTTGGCGTCCATGACCCGGCGGCGCTGCAACCAGCAGTCCGGCGTGATCGGATAGCGCTCCCCTGCCCGGAGGGCCGAGAGCACCGCTTCGGTCGACGTCCCGCCGCCTTGGCCGTACACCGCGCAAAGCGTTTCCTTGAGCGCAACGGGCAGGGCGCGTCCCAGCAGGAGCCGACCGGCATCCGTGCGCACACGGTACACGGTCTGCCGGTCGCTCGGCAGATCCTTCCAGAGGGGCAAAAGAAGACCGGTCAGGAGGATCAGCCGATCTGTTCGCACCGCCGGGATGCCATCGCACTCGGCGGCCCACCCCTGCTCCGCCTCGGCCTCACCGCAATCGGCATAGCTCTTGGCTACCGTTCGGTCATAGATCCATGCACGTTCCTCCGGACCCGAGACCGACCAGCGTTCCAGTGGCAGGCCGTCGTCGCTGTAGTGCGGCGCGATAGGCTGCAGCAGGCGGATGCGGCCATCGTCCCGCCTGCGCATGAAGCGCGAGCCGAGAGACGTCCCGTTCTGCGCCGCTCCGTACGGCACCGGAGCGGTCGCCTGATCACGCTCGAGTTCCACGATCCGGGTCTCGGCCCCGGATACCGGATCAGCCCACAGCAACTCATCGGAGACTTCCGCGATGCGGTCGCCCGTGAGGACTTCCGCACCCACATCGAGGGTCCCCGCCTGCAACGCGGCCTCGGTCCGGTCCGAGAGGATCCGCTCGAAAACGCCGAACAGCGTGTTCTGGGCCGCGATGGGCAGGGCGAGCAGCCGGTTGAGGAATCGCTGGATCGTCGGCATGTCGTCCAGCAGTCGACCGGTCTCGTCCGTGAGACGCAGTCCCGTCATTCGCGAGAAGTCCGACAGGCCGATCCCGTCCTGCGGGGCCACGGTGAGCCGCTTGAAGAAGATCCGCAGCGCGTCCGTGGCGAGTTCGCCTTCGAGATTGTCGCTGGCGCGGAACAGGCCTTGGCCGCCCGTTTCCCGCTCGCCCTTGGTGATGGCCCCCAGCGTGTCCAGACGCCGTGCGATGGTCGAAGTGAAGCGCTTCTGCCCCTTCACGTCCGTCGTGCACGGGATGAAAAGCGGCTCCACGGCCTGTTCCGTGCGGTGCGTGCGCCCAAGACCCTGGATCGCCGTATCGGCGCGCCACCCGGCCTCCAGCAGGAAATGGTGCCGACGCCGCTGGTTGGGCGCGTGTCGGGACGCATGGTAGGATCGTCCCGTGCCACCGGCTTCCGAGAAGATGAGAACGCTGCGGCGGTCCGCCATGAAGTCGTCGGTTTCCGCCATCCGCATGGCGGGCGTCCGCCGCTCCAGCACATAGGAGGGCAGCCCGTTTTCCAGCGTCCGGTTCAGACGGCGGGACCGACCCGTTATCTCGGCAACCGCGTCGGACCCGAACGCCCAGACGATCTGGTCGAGGGCGGAGGGCAGCGTTTTCAGGCGGCAGGTCCGGGCGATCAGCTCATGGCGGCGCCGCAGGGCTTGTTGGCTCACGACCGGATCGCCGTCTTCGCTCACCGCTGGGCGGGACCTCAACCGCCCGTCCTCATCGCGGTAGGTCTCGAACAGGTGTATGGGAAAGGCGCTTTCGAGATAGTCGATGATGGTGTCGCGCGGCGACAGGTCGAAATTGCCGTTGCGGATGTCCTCGGGATCGATGGCCGCGATCCGGCGGTCCATGACGGCCTCGCCCGTCGAGATGATCTGGACGACCACGCAGTCGCCCCGCTCGATCGCCGTCCGGGCCGCCTCGATCAGCTTCGGAGCCATGATGGACATGAGCAGATAGCCGAAGAAACGCTGTTTCGTGCTTTCGAAGACGGAGCGGGCGGCCCCGGCCGCCCGGCCGTTCAGGCTCGTGCCATCCTGCGTGATGTTGATGCTCTCCAGCACGGCCTCGAGGTTCTGGTGGAGGACCTGGAAGACGGCGGCATACTGGTCGTAATGCGCGACCTGCTCTTCGGTCAGGTCGACCTGGAGCACGTCGTACTCGACGCCCTCGAACGAGATGTTGCGCGAGAAATAGAGCCCGAGCGCTTTCAGATCGCGTGCCACCATTTCCATGGCCGCGACGCCGCCCTTCTGCATTTCCGCATAGAAACCCGCGCGGGATGCAAAGGGCGCATCTTCCCCGCGCCAGAGGCCGAGCCGGTCAGCATAGCCCAGCTTCTCGATTTCTGTTGCCGAGGTGGCGGAGGCGTAGACGATCCGCGCATCCGGGCAGCGGTTCTGCAGGGCGAGCCCCGCCAGCCCCTGAAGCGAGGCCCCCTTCCCGCCGTCGCCCGTTCCGCCGGTCCACGCATTGGCCATGGCGTGGGCCTCGTCGAAGGCGATGACCCCGTCGAAGTCGGGGCCGAGGCAGTCCACGAGCTGGTCGAGACGGGACAGGCGCTCGTCGCGCGCCTCCGCCCGGATCAACGCATAGGTGGTGAACAGGATGCCCTCGCTGACGTAGATCGGCGCGCCATATTCAACGGCGGAATGACGCACGACCTGATCGGCCCGTCCCCCGAGCGCGGTCCAGTCCCGGATGGCATCTTCCAGCAGATCATCATTCTTGCTCACCCAGACCGCCTTGCGGCGGCCCTTGAGCCAGTTGTCCATCATGACTGCGGCAATCTGGCGGCCCTTGCCGCATCCGGTCCCGTCTCCGAGAAAGACGCCGCGCCGAAGTTGGAAGCCTTGGTCGGAACGGCTGGCCGGTTTCAGCTTCCATGCCTCGCGATCAATTGTGTAGCGTCCGTCCAGCCGACGGCTGTGCGCCTGTCCGGCGTAGATCACGAATTCGAGCTGCGGGGCCGACAGCACGGCGCGCTCGACCGTGCCGACCGGAAGGTCCGGTACGTAATCCGGCATCGGCGCGCGGACGCTGGCCAGGGCCGCCGACTCCGTGAGGGTCGTGACGTGGTCAGACGCCTTTGGGATCTTGATACGCGACAGCCTGTATGGCGTGTAGATTGCGTCCGGGTCCGATTCCGTCTCGACCGCCTCGCGCTCCGCATAGGCGACCACCTCGTGCCGCGGGGAGAAGGCAGAGACGAGGGGGCGCGCCACGGCCTTCTGGCGACGGCGTCTCACGGGCGGGATCAGGGTCGGTCCCGGCGCGGACGCCGTCGCACGCGCTGGAAGTGCCTCAATGCGATCCATGAGCCCTTCGAGCCCGTCCAGCGTCTCCGGGTCGAACGATCGTCCCTGTGTCGTCCTGTCGACCACAAGCAGCCGGGTGGCCACACCCGTCCCCTTGCGCCCGAACAGGCCGCACGGCAGTCCGGCCGACAGGCGGATGCGGCCCGACCCTTCAAGAGTGGCCAGGGTCGGTGCGGCGGAGGCCGAGTCCGACGTGAAGCGTTCGGGCAGGATGGCCACCAGCCGACCGCCGTCCTGCAAACGGTGCCACGCGCTGCGCACGTGCCGAGCCGCTTCCATCGGATCAGCGCCCTTGTGTGAGCTGCCGAAGGGCGGGTTCATCAGAACGGCGGTTGGGCGGACCGCCACAGGGAGACGGTCGTCGATCTGGGCGGCGTCGAGCCGGAACGGCTTGTGGAAGAGCGTCTCGAGCACATGAGCGCGGTCCGGGTCGAACTCGTTCAAGATGAGTCGCGCCCCGGAGCGCGCGGCAAACAGGGCGAGCATGCCGTGACCTGCGGACGGTTCCAGGATCCGGTCTTCAGCGGGGGCGGCGAGCGCCCGCGCGGCGAGGAAG
>JBATXP010000437.1:0-1724 GCA_049673465.1 Litorimonas sp. | reverse complement strand
AAGTATACGGGCTCGGTTGACCGCATCCCGGATGCACGGCACCTGGGCACCCAAGAAGCCGCCGGCAGGGTCCGTGCCACATCCCTTCCGAATGATTGGACCCGGAAGGGGAAATGTCCCCCTGCCGCCTTCCATCCATACGATGCCGTTTCCTTCACCGCCGGGTCTCACCCGGTGAGCGTTCGTGGCCAACTCGTGGCTCGACAGGCGGGGAAGGGAAAAGGGTCTTGCAATTGGAATTGATTGTCTAATTGTATTACAAGACTACTCGAACCTGTCGCTGGAGGATCGATGCACCCGGACACGTCCAAGGTCGACTTGGCGATCGCAGGCTACGGTGCCTGGGGCCGCAAGCTCGTCCACTCGGTTCGGGACACGAGTGACCGGGTACGCTTCTCGACCATGATCACCCGCGATCCCGATGCACGGGTTGCCGAGGCGGCAGAGGCAGGCATGCGGTGTATCGGCTCTCTGGGGGAGGTCCTGGAGGAGGGCACCGTTGACGGGATCGTCTTGGCAACGCCCCATTCCCGGCATGCGGACGAGGTGACCCTCTGTGGCCGGGCCGGCATGCCCGTCTTCGTCGAGAAGCCCTTCGCTCTTTGTCATTCCGATGCGGTCCGCGCGCTCGATGCCTGCCCGGACGGGCTGGTCGTGGCCGCCGGGCACAATCGGCGGTTCCTGCCGGCGGTGATCGAACTCGGCTCGATGGTCGCGGCGGGAGACCTCGGTCGAATTCTATGTGCGGAAGGCAACTTTTCGGGAAACGTCGTCGGCCGCTACGCCGCCGGGCAATGGCGTGCGAGCCGGAGCGAGAGCCCTGCAGGCGGTCTGGCAGGGGCGGGCATCCACATCCTCGACCTCGTCGGACATTTGGTCGCGCCGATCATCTCGGTCGCCGCCCTGTCTGGGCGCCGTGCGCTGGACATAGACATGGACGACACGACGAGCGTGCTGCTCGATCTGGACGGCGGGGCCCAGGCGGTTCTGGTCAGCGTCATGGCCAGTGCGCCCGATTTCCGGCTCAAGCTCTTCGGCACGAAGGCCAGCGCGGAGCTGCGTGGAGAACGTGAGCTCGTGATCGTTCCGGTCAACGGGGCGCCGACCGTCCACACATTCGAGCCGGTCGATACCGAGCGGGCCGAGCTGGAGGCCTTCGCGGACGCCATCCTGGGCGGAGCGCCGTATCCGGTCACGCATGACGAGATCCTCGTCGGCGTCGCTGCGCTGGAGGCGATCGGACAGGCGGCGGCCAGACGCTGCTGGGTGAACCTCCCGTGATCGGCACCGCCGTCTCCGACCGGCCCGTCTTCGGGCATGGCATGAAGCCGCTCTGGGCGTTCGATACGGAGATGGTGTTCCTGAACCAGGGCGCGTTCGGCGCGACCCTTCAAGAGGTGACGCGGGAACAGGACCGCTGGCGTGGCCGGATGGAGACGCAGACGGCGCGGTTCTTCCTCGACGAGTTGCAGCCGCTGATCCAGGAGGCGGTTGAGGTACTGGCCGCCTTCGTCGGGTCGGACCCGGCGCGGACGGTCATGGTCGAGAACGTCTCGTCTGGGGTCATGGCGGTGCTCAACGCCGTGCCTCTGGTGCCGGGCGACAGGGTCGTGACGACGTCGCAGGTGTACGGCGCGGTGCGGCATGCGCTGCACCATCGCTGCGCGCAGACCGGGGCGGAGCTGGTGGAATGCGCCGTGCCGGTGCCAGTGACCGGCGAGGAG
>JBATXP010000436.1:0-10534 GCA_049673465.1 Litorimonas sp. | reverse complement strand
GTGCTGGACGATGCGGTGGACGGCGCGCTGGTGCGCAACGCCGTGGCAGCGACTCGGCTGGCGCGCGACCTCATCAACACCCCGGCGGGCGACATGGGGCCCGAGGCGCTGCACGAAGTCGCGCTGGATCTCGCCCGCGAACACGAGGCGCAGGTGACAGAAGTCGTCGGCGACGATCTGCTGACGGGCAACTATCCCATGATCCACGCGGTCGGTCGCGCCGCGCACGAAGCGCCGCGCCTGGTCGAGCTGGAATGGGGCGATCCGTCCCATCCCCGCCTCGCCGTGGTCGGCAAGGGCATCACCTTCGACACGGGCGGCGTGAACATGAAGGGCGCGTCCGGCGCGCGGTTGATGAAGAAGGACATGGGCGGGGCGGCCCATGCGTTGGCTCTGTCCGCGATGATCATGGCGGCGAAACTGCCGATCCGCCTGCACTGCCTGCTCGCCATCGCGGAGAATGCGGTCAGCGCCAATGCCTACCGCCCCGGCGACGTGCTGACCTCGCGCGCGGGCCTGATGGTGGAAATCGACAATACGGATGCGGAAGGCCGGCTGGTGCTGGGCGACGCGCTGACCAAGGCGGCGGAGAGCGACCCCGTGCTGATGATCGACTTCGCCACCCTGACCGGCGCGGCGCGCGTGGCGCTCGGCCCGCAGCTACCACCCTTCTTCACCAACCGCCCGCACCTGCACGACCCGGTCGCGCGTCACGCCATGGCCGAACTCGACCCGGTCTGGCCCATGCCGCTTTGGCAGCCCTACCATTCCATGCTGCGGTCCCCGATCGCGGATATGAAGAATAGCGGCGGATCGTTTGCGGGGGCCATGACGGCGGCGCTGTTCCTGGAACGCTTCGTGGCGGGTCGACCCTGGATGCATTTCGACGTCTATGGCTGGAACCCATCCAACCGTCCCGCCCATCCCAAGGGCGCGGACGTCTATGCCGTGCGAGCCCTGTTCGCCTGGCTCGCCTCAGGTGGCTTGAACACGCCGATGGACGGGCTTGGCGAGGACGACTGACGCCGCCGCCTTGAAGGCAATGGCCAGCCCGAAGGTCACGGCCAGCGACAGGAAAACCAGCGCGGGCGTGCTCAGACCCGACCAGAGATGCAGGACACTCTGCGTCGTCGGCCAGACGCCCAGGAAGACGGGCAGGGCGAGGTTCGGCCAATGGCAAAGGATGGCTGGGCGCGCGAAAAGCAGCGCGGTTGCCAGCGCGCAGAGGCCACCCGTGACGAGGACGGATACGGCGTAGCTCCAAGGGAGCTGGGACCAGTGAAGGGTCGCGAGGCCGATCAGGATCGCCGCGATCAGACCCCATGCCCAGCCCGATCTGGGAAGGCTTTCGCGATAGGAGAATAGAGCGGCTCCCAAGAGAAACGGCCAAGCGAAGCTTAGCATGGATTTGGCGGTGACGAATTGCGCCATTTCCATTCGGTCCACGAGGACACTGGTCGCGACGAAGGCGGTGAGGCTCGTCCCGCACAGAATCGCCGTCCAATGGCGGCTGCGCAGACCGACTGCCCATATCAAGGCCAAGCCGATGAAGGCGAGCGCTCCGATGCGCAGGCTCCATATCGCGCCTTGCAACAGACACGCATAGAGGGCGTCGTCCAGCGCGCCCGGCATGGGCGTGCCGGGATCGATCAGCGTGGCCGTCCGTATGAAGTAGAGCGCCAGGTCCGCTGTGCCTTTCACCATCGGAGCGTCATGGTTGCAGAGCAGGGGGTAGAGGACTGCCGTGACCAGAAGTGTGTAGAGCGCGACCCAAGGCAGGTTGCGCCGCGCGCGCGAGCGGAGCATTCGCACCGGCGAGCCATGGTGTGCGAGGCTACGCCACGCCAGATAGCCCGACAGGAAGAAGAGGATCTGCAGCCCCAGATAGCTGGGGTCGAAGCCGAACAGGGCAAGCCATTCCGGCGTGCCCGGCCCCTTCGCCATGGTCGACGCATAGCCCATGCCGATGAACAGAACGACGATCAGGCGCACGGCATTGAGAGCGGCCAACGCGGCGTCGGGCCGGTCCTGATTGACGTGCGTCAACCTTGCATTGGTGCGTCCTTGTGGGTCGGGTGCGAACACGCCGACCAGCATATCCGTCAGGTCTTAAAAAAGTTGGCAGCCATTTGAATCACTTGACTGATTCGTGCCGATGCAAGCCCGTCTTGCGCTTGACCGTTGAATCCCCACCGTGCGACTCCGCCTGTAGCGAAGTGATTCAAGGAACCTTGGGAGGGGTGCAGATGGCGGGAAAGTCGGACAGGGATGATGTCCTCGACACGCTGGATGCGCCCATGCAACCGATCGCATCGGTCTTCGTCGAAGCCGAGCCGCCGCGTGCCAAGCCTCCCATTCGGCCCTCGCGCCTGTCCTCGACCTTCACGCTGGCGCTCTGGAAGAACGTCACCGTCGCGTCTGTCGCCGGCGACACGCCCGATCTGTCTGCGCGTCAGACGGCGGTGCTGATGTGCGTCTATCTGGAAGAGGGGCCGCATACGGTGCGCTCGCTCGCCTCGCAGCTCAATGTGACGAAGGCCGTGATCTCTCGCGCCATCGACCGGCTTACAAAGCACGAATATATTCTGCGCGCGCCCGACCCGCGCGACAAGCGCTCCATCGTGTTGCGCCGCACGCCGAACGGCATTCAGTATCTTCGCAAGTTCGCGGGATTGATACAGGCGGAGTTCCCGAAGAACGGATGACGTCGTGACGGACGCGCGCACGTCCATCGACCCCGCATTCGGCGCGCCCATATCCACGCGCCTTGTCGTCTCCCCCTTCGCGCCGATGGTGTCCGAACCCAACGCGCAGTCCGCCCAGAAGGCGGAACTCGTCCATGGCCAGCGCTTCCGCGTCCATGCGCGGCGAGGTGTCTGGTGCTACGGACAGGCGGTTCCCCTCCTGGAAACGGCGCGTCCCGGCTATGTCGGCTGGGTCATGGAAGAGAAGCTCGGTCCTACTGGGGCTGCACCGACCCACGCGGTCTCCAGCGTGAGCGCGCCCATCTTCTCCAAGCCGGATTTCAAGTCGCACATCGTCCAGTCGCTGCCCTTGGGCGCGCGGGTCGCGGTCCGGTCCATGTCCGATGCCTATGCGCAGATCGGGGCCGGGGCCTGGCTGCACCGGTTGCACCTCCGGCCTCTGGCCGAGCCGGAGAGCGACTTGGTCGCCATAGCGCGTTGCTTTCTCGGCCAGCCCTATGTGTGGGGCGGCAATGGCGCGCGCGGTATCGACTGTTCGGGTCTGGTCCAGATGAGCCTGGATGCTTGCGGGATCGACAGCCCGCGCGACGCGGACATGCAGGAAGCGGCCCTCGGGCGTCCGGTCGCGCGGCCGCAAGAGCCCGGAGACCTGCTGTTCTGGAAGGGTCACGTCGCCATGCTGACGGTGCCAGATCGGATGATCCACGCCAACGCGACGCACATGGCGGTGGTGGAAGAACCGCTCCAGCCGGCGCTGGAGCGGATGGGAGCGGAGGGCCTGCCCCTCCGAGCCGTCAGGCGGCTCTAGTCCTGATCGTCCGCCTGGTCGTCGCCGTCTACGGCATCCTCGACAGTGTCGATCAGGTCTTCGACCACGGTTTCGCCGTCATCCTCGTTGCCGGTGCTCTCGGGTTGATCGATGATCTCGGCATTGCCCTGGTCGCTCAGATTGTCTCCGTCCGTCTCGGACAGGTCGAGCGTCGGATCCTGCACGTCGACTTCGTTCGGAATGTCGGCCGCGTCCTCGACTTCCGCCGTCAGCTCGATCTCTGCCGGAGCGGGCGTCGGTTGCGGCGGAGGATTGTCATGGGCCAGACGCATATATTCGATCACGGCCGCGCGGTCGCTTTCCTTGCGGATGCCGATGAAGTTCATCTTGGTGCCCGGCAGCCAACGCTTGGGCGCTTCCAGGAAGCCGTCTAGCTCCTCATAGGTCCAGCTCGTCCCGGCCGAGGCCATGGCTTCGGAATAGGCGAAGCCCGCATGGGTGCCCTTGGTTGCGCCGACCACGTTCCACAAGCCCGGTCCGGTCCCGTTGGGGCCGCCTTGTTCGAGGCTGTGGCAGGAGGTGCAGTTCTTGAACACGCGCGCGCCGCGCTCCGCATCCATCGCCGCAACCCAGTCGGCCTGAGGGAAGGGCAGTTCGATCTCCTCCTCCGCGTCGCCGCCGATCGTGGTCCCGGCGGGGATGTAGGCGGGCACGTAAGGCGTGTCCTCATGCATCAGGACCTCGGGAAGGGTGCGGATCATCATGAAGACGAGTCCGGCGCCGAGAATGGCGGCGTAGATCTTGTTGTTGCCAAGCGGATCCATGGAAGTGGTGTCCCTGATGATGTTCGTGTCGCCGCGATACGCGGGCGGGCCCTTGCACGACAATGCCCAAAGCGGGCTTTTCGTTGCGACAGCCTAATAGTGATTTAGGCACAAACCGCAAATGGAAAACCCCTTGCGGCGCACGGTCGCAAGGGGTCTACGGGTGACACATGCGGGTGCGAAAACCCACATAGCGAGAAGAGGAAACGATACAAGGTGGCTGGTCGCATCGTCTATCAGGGTGAACCCGGAGCCTACTCCCACCTCGCCTGCCGGGAGCACTATCCCGCGCTCGACCCGTGGCCGTGCGTCAGCTTCGCCCAGGCCTTTGCGCGCGTCCGGTCAGGAGAGGCGGACCGCGCCATGATTCCCGTGGAGAATACTGTCGCGGGCCGGGTCAGCGATATCTACCACCTCTTGCCCGAAGGCGGCTTGTCCATCGTTGCCGAACGCTACCAGCCCATTCGCCACCAGTTGCTCGGCCTGCCGGGAGCGTCGGTGGACGCGGTCGAGGTCGCACGGTCCCACCCGATGGCGCTGGGGCAGGTCCGCAAGGCCTTGCAGGAGAGAGACATCCAGGCCGTCGCGGACGTCGATACGGCCGCCGCCGCGCGCAAGGTGGCCGAACGGGGCGATCCGACGGTCGCAGCCGTCGCCAGCCAGGTCGCCGCGGAAGTTTACGGACTGGAGGTGCTCGCCCCGGACATTCAGGATTCGGGCTCCAACACCACCCGCTTCATCGTGCTGGCCCGCGACGCCGTCATCCCGCCCCGCGGAAACGATGCGGTGGTCTCGTCCTATGTGTTCCGCCTGCGCTCCGTCCCGTCCGCGCTCTACAAGGCGCTGGGCGGGTTCGCGACCAACGGACTCAACCTGACCAAGCTGGAAAGCTACATGGTGGGCGGCGGCTTCACGGCGGCGCAGTTCTACTGCGACGTGGAAGGCCATCCCGACAGCGACGCCATGCGTCACGCCCTGGAGGAGCTGGCCTTCTTCACCGAGGACATACGCCATCTGGGGACCTACCCGGCCGATCCGAAGCGATTCTCGTCGGATGTATCGGCGTGAGCGCAGCGGGGTTGAGCGAGACGTGGCGGACCGCCATATCTGGCCGATGAAAGCCGCGCTTTCCATTCTGGCGATGCTGTTCCTGGCGGCCTGTGGGCCGGTATCGGAAGACGCGCAGAGACCGGAAATCTATACGAGCTGGCGCGACAATGTCGCGATCGGTGGCTACGATGTGGTCAGCTTCCACGCGGGCAAGCCCTTGCGCGGTCGTACGGAGTTCCAGACCATCCACAAGGATGCGACCTGGCGGTTCGATACCCAGGCCAATCTGGACCTGTTCGTCATGAACCCGGACGCCTTCACGCCGCAATTCGGCGGCTACTGCGCCTGGGCCGTCGCCAACGACAAGCTCGCGCCCGGCAAGCCGGAGTATTGGCATGTGGAGAATGGCAAGCTCTACCTGAACTACTCCCTGCGCGTGCAGAAGCGATGGGACGCGCTACGCGACGAATTCATCGCCCGCGCGGACGATAATTGGCCGGAGCTATTGAGGGGTTAGCCTTCGGACAGCCACGCCTTCATCAGCTGATGGGCGATGGTCGTTCGGGGCGGACGCAGGAAGGCCTGGCCCGACCCGTCGAACACGGCGCGGACGTCGGCGCGGGTGAACCAGCGCGCGTCTTCCAGTTCCTTCGGGTCGATCGTGATCTCGCGCCCGTTCGCGCGACTGATCAGGCCGATCATGAGTTGCGACGGAAAGGGCCAGGGCTGGCAGAACAGGTAGCGGTGGTCGGTGAGACCCACGCCGACTTCCTCCATCCCTTCGCGCGTGGCCGCTTCCTCGATCGACTCTCCCGGCGAAACGAAACCGGCGAGGGCGGAGTAGAAACCGGGCGGCCAGCCGGGACCTCGCCCCAGCAGCACGGAGTCTTCGTGCTCGATCAGGAAGATCACGACCGGGTTGACGCGCGGGAAATGCTCGGTTTCGCAAGCGGGACAGACCCGCTTGGCCCCGCCCTCCGCCGGTTCGCTGACCTGGCCGCATTGCGCGCAGAATGGATGGGTGCGGTGCCAGTCGAAGATCGAGCGCGCCCGACCCGCCAGCGCCAGCGCATCCGGTGCCAGCCTGTGTCCCTGTAGGCGCAGGTCGGTCAACGCATCGGGCGGTAGCCTCTCGTCGGACTTCAGCGACGCCGCGAAGACCGGATCGCCGTCGCCCTCCAGCCCAAGAAAGATCAGGCCCGGATCGAACATCGGCAAGCCAGCGACCGCACGAGGCGCGGCACGCAGGAGCTGCGGACCCTCCGCCGCGACTTGCCCTTTGTGAAGCAGAAGAGCCGATGCGTTGGGGTGCGCCTGCAATTCGGCAAGCCGTTCCGGGCTGCGGTCCATTTCCGCGAAATCCACCCGCGATCCGGCAAAGGGTATGGGGCGGTCGGGCACGAAATCGTCGGTCATCGGAGGGGCGTAGAGCGTCTACCGCCAGCTGACAATGAAAGCGATTGAGTCCATCGATCACAGCCAGTTGCAAGCAGACCGAACGTGCTTTGTCGGGTCATGTGAAGGTCTGAAATGTCCAGCACGGTCTACATCCTGCGCGGCGACGCGTCGGCGCGCAGGCTATTTTGGCGACGGTTTCCAGGGGATATGTTTGTTGCAGAGCGAAGGCAGCGATGGCGGCAGTCTCAGCCTGTCCTTCAGGTCAAGGTCGACCGGCAACTGGTTTGGGGTCGGTTTCCCTTCGGGGGAGGCGGGCTTTTTCGTGCGTGCCCGACTTGCCAGTCACGACCGCGCGCGCCATATGCGAAACCGGAAGATCGGCCCGGACGTGGGCTGTCGCCAACCCGGTCAGGTCGGGAACGAAGCAGCCGTAACGATTCGCTCGCGGGTCGGATCCCGGTCTTCCACTATTTCCAAATATTTTTCTCCCTGCCCATTGCGACGCAGGCCGAACGGCGGAGCCCGCTCATCGGCGATCGGAGTTGATCCGTCCGAACCACCACGCCAACGCTATGCAGGTCATCGCAAATCCCAGTGCAGCACTGCTTATCGTCGCGTGGCTCGCCGGATAGTCGTCCGCGAACGCATGATAGACCCAGGCCGCCAATCCCAGATTGGCCACGCCCCAGAGCGCATTGACGACCGGGGAACTCAAGCCCTTGCCGGGGGGTCGCGCAAACGGCGTGGGGAAGCGGCGGCCCGACAGGCCGTTGGACAGGTGCGGTACGGCGTTGGCGAGGAACAGGCCGACGAGGAAGTAGAAGAGGAACGCCATGTTGGGCGCTCTACACTTGATCCCAAGTCGATTCCACGATGTCTTTCTTTTCGCTGATTCTCGCTAATGCAGGGATAAGCGAAGTCCATGGTGAACGACTCATCACCCTCGTCCGGAAGGCCCTTTTCGGACCAGGCGGTCACTCGTGCCACGGGCCGAGGATGATCGTCCTTCAGCTCCGGCCTGTATCGCCGCGCAGTCCGCGCCCTTAGCTTCGCCCGGACAGGCGGGTTTCGATATGGGCGATGACCTTGTCGGCGACGTCGATACCGGTTGCTTTTTCGATGCCCTTGAGGCCGGGCGACGAGTTGATCTCCATGACGACCGGTCCGCGATTGGACCGCAGCAGATCGACCCCGCACATTTCGAGTTCCATGGCGCGGGCCGAGGCGATGGCCGTCGAGCGCTCCTCGTCGGAGAGCTCTGTGACCGTGGCCGTTCCGCCCTGGTGCAGGTTGGACCGGAAGTCGCCCTCCTTGCCCTTGCGCAGCATGGCCGCCACGACCTCGTCGCCGACGACGAGGCAGCGCACATCCTCTCCGTTCGCTTCCTCGATGAATTCCTGCAGGATGATGTCGGTCTCGACGCCGCCAAACGCTTCCATGACGGCTTTCGCGGCGCTGTCGTCCTTGAGCAGCATGACTCCGACGCCGTGCGTGCCTTCCGTCACCTTGAGAACGACCGGCGCGCCGCCCAATTGTTCGATCTCTTCGCCGGGATAGTCGTTGCGGTGGGTGAAGATTGTGCGTGGCATGCCGATCCCGCGTTCGCTCAGCAGCTGCAGGCTGCGCAATTTGTCCCGCGACCGGGAGATCGACAGGGCCGGATTGAGCGTGAACACGCCCATGACTTCCATCTGCCTCACGATGGTCGTGCCGTAATAGGTGACGGACGCCCCGATCCGGGGAATCACCGCGTCATAGTCCAGCAGCGCTTCGCCCTTGTAGAGCAGGCGACCGCCATTGGAGCTGACGTCGACCAGGCATTTCATGTGGTCGATGGCATGGATTTCGTGACCGCGGGCTTCGGCGGCCTCGCGCAGGCGCTTGTGCGAGTAGAGTTTGCCGTTGCGGGTGAAGAGAGCGATTTTCATGAAGGAGCCTGTTGTCTGCCAATTGGGTGTCTGGGACCGATGGGGATGAACGGTTCGGCAAAACCGGAACAGGGCATCGTCTCATCAGTGCGTCGGCGACCAATCCGTTCCAGACTTTGTTTCCTGCGCACAGCGAGGCACGAAAAACCTACGGATCGTCCGGCGATCCCAAGAGATAGGACCGGCCCGGATCGACCAGGAGTTTGCGGTCGCGCATGGCGCGGCGGCCGAGAATCATGTCGTATTTCATGGTCGTCCGGTCCGCGAGCGTCAGCTCGATCGGCCAGCGATGGTCGCCCAGAACGGCCACCGTCACGATGGAAAAGCGGGGCCGCACCTCTCCGCCGGAATTTTTCACGGACCGCACGGCATGGACCGGAAGGACGTGGCGGCGATCCGTATCGGATGCGGAGCAGGACAGCGTGAACTCCACGAGCTTCCGGCCATCTATGTCGATCGGTTTCACGTCGTGAGCGTGGATGGCGGATGTGCGCGCGCCGGTGTCGATCTTGACCCGGAACGGCGCGATCTCCAGCTCGGGTAGCCTGACCATCTCCCGCCATCCAATTGTCGTATAGCTATCGCCCATCTGCCGTGACGATACGGTTCCGGGTCGGGTGCAGTTCCTTCAAACAAGGCTTGCACGTCACTTCGACCTGGATCGGCCGGGCATCTGTGCGCAATCCTCCTCCGGCGCTTTCCATGGGCGGACAAGCCTGCCAAAGTGCCAGGGATGTCCGACGCTTCCCCTTCCACGCAACCCTCTGGCGAGACCTACCAGGTCCTCGCCCGCAAGTACCGGCCCTCCACCTTCGAGGACATGATCGGGCAGGACGCGATGGTGACGACCTTGCGCAACGCCTTCAAGACAGGCCGGATCGCGCACGCCTTCATGCTGACGGGGGTGCGGGGGATCGGGAAGACGACGACGGCGCGGCTGCTGGCGCGCGCGCTGAACTACGAGACGGACGAGGTGGATCATCCATCCGTCGAGCTGGAAACGCCGGGCCGCCATTGCGAAGCGATTATGGCCTCGGCGCATATGGACGTGCTGGAAATGGACGCGGCCTCGCGCACGGGCGTGGACAATATGCGCGAACTGCTGGACGGGGTGCGCTACGCGCCGACCGACGCGCGCTACAAGGTCTACATCATCGACGAGGTCCACATGCTCAGCGCGGGCGCGTTCAATGCGCTGCTGAAGACGCTTGAGGAGCCGCCGGACCACGCCAAGTTCGTCTTCGCCACGACCGAGATCCGCAAGGTGCCGATCACGGTGCTGTCCCGCTGCCAGCGCTTCGACCTGCGCCGGGTAGAGGCGGACGAACTGGCCAAGCACCTGAAAAGCATCAGCGAAAAGGAAGGCATCGCCGTCTCCGACGACGGGCTCGCCCTGATCGCGCGGGCGGCCGAAGGCTCTGTCCGCGACGGGCTGTCCCTCCTGGACCAGGCCATCGTGCAGAGCGGCCTGTCGGGCGAGGAAGTGACGGCGGAGCAGGTCCGCACCATGCTGGGCCTCGCCGACCGGGTGCGCCTGATCGATCTGTTCGAACACGCCATGGGCGGGGACGGCAAGGCGGCGCTGACCGCGATGCGCGCGCAATATGACGACGGCGCCGCGCCGGACGTGGTGATGGGCGACCTGCTCGATATCTGTCACGAAGTGTCGCGCGCGCAAACGCTGGGCGAGGACGCGGCGTTCGATTTCGCGCCCGATCAGGTGGAGCGTCTGCGCGGTCTGGGCGAGCGGTTCACGGCCGGGCAACTGACCCGCGGCTGGCAGATCCTGATGAGCGCGCATGGCGAAGTCCGGCAGGCCCCGGTCCCGCTGGCGGCGGCCGAAATGGCGCTGCTGAAGCT
>JBATXP010000435.1:0-3907 GCA_049673465.1 Litorimonas sp. | reverse complement strand
GGCGTGATCGGGCCGACGCGGCTGAACTATGGGCGCGTCATCCCGGTGGTGGATTTGACGGCGAAGCTGGTCGGCGAAACGCTGAGCCGGCGGGCTTGAACGAGGAGCGAGACCAAGGCGATGGCTGGCGATAACAACGACATGGACGAGTGGGACGCGCTGCAGGCGCAGATCGAGGCGGGCGGCGCGGACAAGATGCCCGGCCGCAAGCCCACCGACGCGGAGCTGCGCAAGGCGGCCGACGCCTTCCTCAAGCAGCACAAGACCGTGGTCTCCGACGAGGCGGAAGAGCCCACCTATCCCGAATCCGACCTGGAGGAGGGCGAAGGAATCGGCAATGCGGACGCGCTGCGCATCCAGGAACTGGAAGCCGAACTCGCCACGCTGAAGGACCAGGCGCTGCGCGTGCGCGCCGAGGCCGACAATATCCGCAAGCGCTCCGAGCGCGAGGTGCAGAACGCCAAGCTCTACGGGGTTGAGAAGTTCGCCGCCGACGTGCTGAGCGTCTACGACAACCTGTCGCGCGCCCTGCACACGATCGACGGACAGGCCCGCGAGGAGCTGGGCGACAATGCGCGCAATCTGGTGGAAGGCATCGAGCTGACCGAAAAGGACCTGACCACCGCCCTGGGCCGCCACGGCATCAAGTCCGTCGCGGGCGTGGGCGAGAAGTTCGATCCCAACGTCCACCAGGCCGTCGCCAACATCCCGCACCCCGAGATCGAAAAAGGCCACGTCGCCGCCGTCATGCAACAGGGCTTCACCATCGGCGACCGGACGCTGAGGGCCGCGATGGTGGCGGTGAGCACGGGCAAGGGATAGTCGCGCGACGCGCGGCAGATATCCCGTCTCCCCCTCCGACCTCCGCTACGCTCCGGCCACCTCCCCCTGTCCGGGGGAGGAACTTGATGGGAAAGAGTAACGCCCTGTAGTTCCTCCCCCGGACAGGGGGAGGTGGCCAGCCGTGACGCAGTCACGCTGGACGGAGGGGGAGACAATTAGAAAAGTCGACCGAAGGTCGCCCACATGACCCACACCAACCGTTCCTTCGCCGCTTCGCGCCGATCCGTTCGCTTCGCTCACGGCATCGCGCTATGTTCGGTCCCCCGGACCGAACATTAGAATCGCGCGATGCCCGAACTCCCCGAAGTCGAAACCGTCCGCCGCGGCCTCGCTCCCGTCCTGGAAGGCCGCACCATCACGCAGGTCCAGCTCAACCGCCCCGACCTGCGCTTTCCCTTTCCCGACGACTTCGCCGCCCGCATCGAGGGCCAGCGGGTGGAACGGCTGTCGCGCCGGGCCAAGTTCCTGCGCGCGGACCTGTCCTCCGGCGAGCGGCTCTTCATGCATCTGGGCATGAGCGGGCGGTTCGTGTTGGGAGGCGAGCAACTCGGCGAGTTCACCCACGCCCACGACGCCGACCCCAAGCACCACCACGTCGTCTTCACCACGGAAGACGGCAACACGGTGACCTATAACGACCCCCGCCGCTTCGGCTTCATGGAGCTGGTCGTGCCCGGCGCGCCCTACCGGCTGGACGGCATCGGGCCGGAACCGCTATCCAACGACTGGAGCGCGCCGGAGCTGCGCGCCGCGCTCCGGGGCAAGAAGACGCCCATCAAGCTCGCCCTGCTCGACCAGCGCGTCGTGGCGGGCCTCGGCAACATCTATGTCTGCGAGGCGCTGTTCCGCGCGGGCATTTCGCCCGGACGCGGGGCGGGCCGCCTCACCGTCGCGGAGACCGAGGACCTCGTCCGCCACACCAAGGACGTGCTGAGCGAGGCAATCGAGGCGGGGGGCTCCTCCTTGCGCGATCACCGCCAGGCCGACGGGGCGCTCGGCTACTTCCAGAAGCAGTTCGCCGTCTATGGCCGCGAGGGCGAGGACTGCGTGCAATGCGGCGCGGCGATCAAACGTCGCGTCCAGGGCGGGCGTAGCACCTTCCATTGCCGGGTCTGTCAGTGCTAGGGTCGTGTCATGAAGATTGTCGGGTTGCGCCTTCCGCCGAGTGATTCCACCCGCTTGTCACAGCGTGCGAAGCTGATCGCCGTGGCGCTCGGGGGTCTTGCTGGCATCCTTGGCGTCTATCTCTGGCTGACCTGACGGTCCGGGCCATTTACGGATTTGCACCGCCCCGGCAGTCCACCGCCGGACCGAGAACATGAGAGAGACCTGCAATGGCCTATGAGCTGATCGAACTGGACCGGGACGGGCGTGTCGCCACGATCCGGTTGAACCGTCCCAAGGCGCTCAACGCGCTGAACGCCGAGATGATGGGCGAGGTGGCGAGCGCCCTCTCCGAGCTGGAGTCCGACGACGGGATCGGCTGCGTGATCCTGACGGGCAACGAAAAGGCGTTCGCGGCCGGGGCCGACATCAAGGAGATGGTGGAGGACGACTATCTGTCCATCTATCGCAACGACCGGTTCGAGGCGAACCACTGTTCCATCGAACGCTTCCGCAAGCCGATCATCGCGGCCGTGTCCGGCTACGCGCTGGGCGGCGGGTGCGAGATCGCCATGATGTGCGACTTCATCATCGCGTCCGACACGGCCAAGTTCGGCCAGCCGGAGATCAATCTGGGCGTCATTCCGGGCATTGGCGGGACGCAACGCCTGGTGCGCGCCGTCGGCAAGGCCAAGGCGATGGATCTCTGCCTGACGGGCCGCATGATGGACGCGGCCGAAGCCGAACATTCCGGCCTCGTCGCGCGCGTCGTGCCGGTCGACAACCTCATGGACACGGTCCGCGAAGCCGCCGCCAAGATCGCCGGCCACAGCCAGCCCGCCACCATGATCCTCAAGGAGGTGATCGAGGCCGGCTTCGAAATGAGCCTGGCCCAGGGCATCCGGTTCGAACGCCGCATGTTCCAGAGCCTGTTCACGACGGAGGACCAGACCGAAGGCATGAACGCCTTCATCGAGAAGCGGAAGCCGCATTTCAAGAATCGGTAGTCGAGACTGGCCCCGCAGGTTTGCGTCCCGCGTGCGGGTCTAAGATTGCCAACGGCAATCGTCGCAAACCTCCTCGCAGCGGTCCGTCCCAAAGGACGGAAAGGGGATGGTTCGGCGTGAGCCACTCCAAAACCACCATATCCCGCTCACCCCGGCGAAGGCCGGGGTCCATGCCCAGCCATCGTCCATGCAAACCCTAGCCTTCACTACCTACATCATCACCAATGCTCGCAAGGGCACGCTTTACACGGGCCACACCGACGACAGGAACGCCCGAATGGACCAGCACGTCGCCGGAACTTTCGAAGGATTCTCCAAGCAGCACGGTTTGAAACATCTCGTCTGGTACGAAGAATTCGAAACGCGAGACGAGGCTTTCCTCCGCGAAAGACGGATCAAGGAATGGAAGCGCAAGTGGAAGATCAATCTGATCGAACGGGTGAACCCTCATTGGATAGATTTGAACACCGTTCCCTTCTGGCCGCTGCCGGACCCGCAAACCTACCCGGAGCTGTTTGCCCAGTGCCTCGAGCATCGCGTGGATCCCGGCCTGCGCCGGGATGAGCGGAGATATTAGGCGGGTTGTCCGTCCCCTAACGGGGCACAGAGTGTCTTTTGATCGGCTGACTGGTGGTTGATCAATAGCGCAGTGCCGCGCGCATGGCGCGCGGTCCGCAATGCAATGCATTGCGGCAGCTCCGCTACGAACATCCAAAGGGATGTTCGCTTGACGCTTCGTGCCCCTGTTCTCCGCGATTGACACCCGCCGCCACCCCCCTTAAATGCCTTTTCCGAATGACGGCCTGCCCCTATGGCGGGCCTCTCTTTATTTGAACACTGTGTGAAAGAAGACCATGGCGAATACGTCGTCCGCGAAGAAGAACGTGCGCAAGATGGAGCGCAAAACCGCCGTCAACATGGCGCGCCGCTCGCGCGTGCGGACCTTCCTGCGC
>JBATXP010000434.1:0-8646 GCA_049673465.1 Litorimonas sp. | reverse complement strand
GTCGGCACGGAAACCAACGGCTCCATCATCTGCCCGGCCAACGTCAACGGCGTGGTCGGGTTCAAACCGACCGTGGGCGTGATCAGCCAAGACCATATCGTTCCGATCAGTAGCAGCCAGGACACGGCCGGGCCGATGACCAAGACGGTGCGCGGCGCGGCGATGATGATGGACGCCATGACCTCTTTGGGGGCAACCGACGGAAGCGGCGGATACGCAGCGGCGCTGGACGCGGAAAGCCTGGACGGCGCGCGCGTCGGCGTGCTGCGCTTCGCCCAAGGCTCCCCCGCCGTGGCCGAAATCTTCGACGCCGGACTGGCCGCGATGGAGGCAGAGGGCGCGGAGCTGGTCGAGATCGACGCCTTCCAGATGGAGGCGGAGAATTACGGGGCGGACTCCTATGGCCTGCTCCAGACCGAGTTCAAGGCGACGCTGGACGACTATCTCGCGGACAGCCCAGCGGACATCCCCGTGCGGTCTCTGGACGACGTGATCGCCTTCAACGCGGATGACCCGCGCGAGATGGCCCTGTTCGACCAGAGCATCATGGATTTGTCGGCCGAGCGCCCCGGTCTCGATGACGCGGACTACCGACGCGCCCAGGCGGACGTGCGCGCCGCGACCGGGGCGCGCGGCATCGACGCGTTGCTGGCCGAATATGAGGTCGACATGCTCGTCAGCCCATCCGGCCCGCTCTCGTCGCGCGTCGATCCCATCAATGGCGATACCTGGCCCGCCTGGGCCGGGGCGGGCTATCTCGCGGCGGTCGCGGGCTATCCGCACGTGACGGTCCCGATGGGCGCGGTTCATTCCGTCCCTCTCGGCTTTTCCATCATGGGCACGGCGGGCGACGATATGGCGGTGCTTGGCTACGCCTACGCGTTGGAGCAGGCGACGCAGGCACGGGTCGAGCCGGCTTATCTGAAGGATGCCTATGAGGTGGAGGCGCTTCGCGCGGCGCTGGAGCCGGAGCGGTAGAAATCATTGTCCCCGGCATTGATTGCCGGGGTCTGACCTCGAAAGAGTCCACAAGACGATGGGATCAGATCTCTTCGATCTTGTGAACCAAGTGGACAACAGACCCCGGCAATCAATGCCGGGGACGATCATTGGGTATGTTCCCCAAACTCCCGCCGCAGCATCGCCAGCTTCGGGTCGATATAGGTCCGGCAGAAGGGGCGGTCCGGGTCGGTGGCGTAGTAGTCGCGGAAGCGCGGCTCCGACTCTCGGAAATCTCTCAGCGGCAGGACCTGCGTGACGAGCGGTGCGTCGAACCCGGCTTGCAGGTCGGCCAGGACACCCCGCGCCGCGTCCCCGTCATCCGTGACGTAGACCGCGCTGCGATACGTGCCGCGCATGGAATGGGCGCTCGTGCTGGCATGGGTGCGCAGGTGGATGTCGGTCAGCACGTGCAAGGGAATGCGGGCGGGATCGAACGTCACGCGCGCCGCTTCGCTCCAGCGCTCATTGGGCGGATCGGACCGGGCGAAGCCTTGCTCCACCCGGACCACGCCCCGCAAGGCCTGGAAGACGGCTTCGGTGCACCAGTGGCAGCCGCCGCCAAAGGCGATGGTGTTCAGTTCGCGTCCAATACGGCGTCGATAGCGCGCCAGTCCACGACCTTGAAGTTCTGTTTCTTGCGCGGCTTTGACGGCGAGGTGTCGTCCATATCGTCCTGCACGACGAGGAAGCCGCGCGGGAAGGCGTCCGTCGGCGTGGAGGTCGCGGCGATACCGTCCGTGGTGGACACACCGTCCACAGCGCCCTCGCCGATCCGGAAACGGCCCGCAAAGGCGAGGTCCGGCAGGGAGAAGGCGGCATAGCTATTGTTGCCCTGCGACGACACGATCAGGTAGCCGCCATCGGGTCCGTCCTCATAGACGGTCACGCCTTCGAGGTCCGCCAGCGTGCCATATTCGCCCGCCTTGGCGATCGGCAACGCGCCCGGTCCGGCGGCAGGGTCCACGCTGTAGCGGAAAACCTCGCCGACTTCCTGAGCGAGGTAGAGGGAGCCCGTCCTGTCGTCGAAGACGCAGCCTTCGGTCTGGATGGCGGTGGAGAAGTCGCGCACGCGGCGCGAGACGATCCGCTCGCCCTCAGCCTCGATGACATGCTGCTCGAAGGCGCCAGACTTGGTGGTCAGCCCGGCATGGAAGCTGCCATCGGCGGCCTGGCCCAGGCAGATGCCGTAGGGTGAGAGCGCGCCCGTGGACAGACGGCTGCCTTCGGGCTGGTGGAAGCGGTTGTCCGCCGGGTCGTAGAGCATGACTTCGATCGCGTTGATCTCGTCATTGCTCATGACCAGCAGAACCTGCTCCCGATTGTCGAACACGAAGCCGCCGCGCAGATCGACATTGTTGACCTGGCCTACGGGGAAGAAGTCGCGCTGGGTGCCGTCCAGGTCGTAGATATAGAGCCCCGCCTGCTTGTCGGTCCCGGCGATGAAGCCGGACCCATCGGGGCCGATCCAGATGGCCGGGTCGTCCGCACTGTCGCCCTCGCTCGCCATGACGGGCGTCTCGAAGGCGGCGGTCACGGTCGCGGCCGGGTAGAGGTCCTCCGTGGGCGAGACGGTGGGCACGGTGGCGCATCCTGCCAGCAGGACGGCGATGCAACTGAAGGTCAGGACGCGCATGGCATAACTCCTAGTAGGTATAGCGGACGCCGAACACATAGGTGCGGCCGAACTCATCATACTGCGACAGGCGGGATTCGTCGCCAAAGTAATAATATTCCGGCGCGTCCGTGAGGTTCTTGCCCTCGACATAAAGCTGGAAGTTGTCGTTGACGCGGTACTTGGCCGAGGCCTCCACCAGCCAGCGGCCATCCGTGTAGCGGTCCAGCGCGCCGAACTCCGCGTCGCCCGGATCGCCCTCATTGATCAGTTCGTCCAGATAGTCGCCGCGGTAGTTGACCGAGGCGCGCAAGTCCCACTTGTCCTTGTCATAGGCGATGGCCGCGTTGAACACGGTGTCGGACTGTTTCAGGAACGGCACGGCGCGGAAGGTGCCGCTGTCCGGCACGTCGGCATCGGAGTCCGACAGCGTCAGGTTCGCCGTCAGCAGGAAGCCGTCCAGCACCTCGTTCAGATCCGACAGATCCTGGACCATGTTGAATTCCACGCCGAGTACGTCGGCGCTATCGACATTCACGGCCACGGACAGCTCTTCCAGATTGGCCAGCTGGGCGGCGGAGATGAAGGACGTGTCGATCGAGTCCGGGATTTCGTCCGCGCCGAAGAAGACCGTATCGAAGATCGGGTCCTTGATGCGCTTGTAGAATGCGCCGACGCTGTAGACCGACAGCTGGCTGGGGTAGAACTCCAGGGCGAGGTCGAAATTGTCCGCGTCATAGGGCTCCAGGTCCGGGTTGCCGATCGCGGCCTCCTCGAAGTCATTGGCGAACTGGACGAAGGGCGCGAACTGGCCGAAGGAGGGCCGCACCACCGCCTTGTAGTAGGCCGCTCGGCCGATCATGCGGTCGGTGAAATCGTAGCGCACGTTCAGGCTGGGCAGCACATCCGTATAGTCGTTGGAGACTTCACGCAGCACCACCGTGGACGGATCGGCACCTTCCTCGAACAGATTGCCCGTCAAGTCGGTGTCCGTATGTTCCACCCGGACACCTGCGATGACCGTCGCCTTGCCGAGATCGAACGTGCCCATGGCATAGCCGGCGAGGATTTTCTCCTCGACCGTGAAGTCTTCGGCCAAGCTGCTGAAATTGGTATCGTCCGGGTCGAGTTCCAGATTGCCCTGTGCATTGTTCCGCAATGCCGCCGTCAGATCCGGGTCGGGGAAGGCGGGCATGGGATTGGGCAGGCGCCAGCCGTCGATCAGTAGATCCGAGGTAAAGTCCGACAGGCCGATATCGTCGTTTTCGCGGAAGGTGACATTGGCGTCGCGCACCTTTTCGCGGTCGCGATACTTCACGCCCGCCTTCCACTCCACCGGCGTGTCGCCCAGCAGCGTGTCGTAGGCGGCGTTGAACTTGGCGGAATATTCCGTGTCGGAATTGACCGTGTTCTCTTCCTCGAACACGTCGAGGACATAGTTGGACGGATCGTAGATCGCGTTCAGCACGGTCGCGCCCGCAATGACCGGCTCCTCTGGCCGCGACGTGTCGAAGGTGATCAGCCCGCTGGGATCGTCCTCCACGCCGAGCGTTTCTTGGATGTCCTCGAAGCGGAAGGTGACGTCGTGATTGTCGCTATCGTCCTCTTCGGCGAAGGCATAGGCGGCCTCGTAGTCGATCGTCCACGGACCCGTGACGGTCTCGCCGCCGACCGCGTAAGTCTCGATCCGGCGGACTTCCTCGCGCTGGCGGACTTCCACGTCGACTTCGTTCAGCGGTACGGCGGATGAAGACGGGCCGGTGGCCTCGCCATCGTCCAGATCTTTCAGCTCGAACTTGTTGCGGACCTCGTCGTCCGTGTAGCGGTTGAACAGGGTGCGCAGATAGAGGCGGGTCGTGTCGGTCGCCTCGAAATCGATATTGGCGACCAGGCCGATGCGCTCGCGGTCGATATCGTACCAGCGCTGCTCGTAATCGTCGTTGAGGAAGAACTCCGTGCCGTCCTCCACGCCCCAGCCGCCGGCCTCGTTATTGTGGCTTTCGATGTCGAGGTCCTGATAGTTGCCGGACACGGCGATGCCGAGGCGATCGTTGAACACGTTGGACCAGGTCAGGGTCGCCTTGGGGGACATGACCTCGGTGATTTCGTTGTAGCGGCCTTCGACCTTGGCGCGCAGGAACTGGCCGTTGCGGTCGAACGCGCTGACGGTCTTCAGGTTGATGACCCCGCCCAGGCTGTCCGCGTCCACGTCGGGCGTGAGCGACTTCTGCACCTCGATCCCGTCCAGCAGGTCCGACGGCACGCCGTCGAGCAACACGCCGCGGCGGTCTTCGGGCGACGGCGTGCGCACGCCGTTGATGGACGTGCTGATCAGGTCGGTGTTGATGCCGCGGATGGAGACGTAGCGGCCTTCGCCCTGGTCGGTCTCGATCGACAGGCCGACGACGCGCGACAGCGAGTCCGCCACCGTCGTGTCGGGGAAGTTGCCGAGGCCGTCGGAATCGATCACGCTCAGGATGGAGTTGGCGGCCCGCTGCTGGTTCAGCGCGTTGGCCTGCGCGGCGCGCGTGCCGACCACGATGACATTGTCGAGGAAGTCGACATCGTCGCCGATGCGCACGTCCAGCACCGTTCCGGCGGCTGGGACTGTTACGGTTTCCAGCGTCGGCGCGGTGCCCAGATAGGTCACGGTCAGCTCGTATGTGCCGGCGGGCAGGTTGACGAACCGGTAACGCCCGAACCGGTCCGTGGTGACGCTACGATTCAGCCGGTCGATCGTGACGACCGCGCCCTCGAACGGGGCTTGGCCGGTCGTGTCCGTGACCGTGCCGGACAGGACCTGCGCCTGAGCGAGGCCCGGTGCGGCGAGCAGGAGGACGGCGGCGGACGCCGACAGGAAACGCGAAGAGCGGAGGAACGGACGCGGCATGATGACCCCTCGAAATGCCGTGGAAGTTGCGGCGGGGTCTGGTCCGAGCGTGTTTCAGATCGGTGACAGGGGTGTTGCGGAATCGCGAAGTTTTCACGTCGGTTCCGTGTCGGGAGCGTCACGAAACCGATACGAAAAACTATGTCCAATACAGGATCGTCCCGCCCGGCAAGGTCTGCGCGACTTCGCCCTCGAACCACGCCTTCATCTCGCGCATTACCTCCTTGGTATAGACGAATTTCCGCCCGCCGAACTTGTTGCGCTTCTCGCTGCGCACGGCCGGGTCCATTTCCAGCGACGTGCCCGGATACCAGTCCAGCAGCACTTCGCGCGATCCCGGCGTGAAGCGATGGGTGATCAGCTCCACCGTCAGGTCGGCGTCGTCGGGCAAGGCCGCGCCCGCATCCCGGAGGAGCTGGCGGTAGCCCGCCTGCCAGCCCTCGATGGGCATGATCGGCGCCACCGTCAGCCCGACCGGATAGCCCGCCCGCGCCATCCGCCCCATGGCGGACAGGCGGTCGGCCAACTTCGCCGTCCCGCCCTCGAACCGGCGGGTGATGTCCTCGGCGTTGACGGAAAAGCGCACCCGCGTCCGCCCCCGGTGCGGCAGGTCCAATAGCTCGTCCACGCGCGCATATTTGGTCGTGAACCGCAGGCCCGCTTCCGTCTGCGTGCCGAACCAGGTGATCGCCCGCTCCAGCGCGCCCGTCAGATGCTCGATCCCCAGCGGATCGGTGTAGCAGCTCGCCTCGAACGTCGTGCCCTCATGGGCGCGCCTCTCGGATTGCGACGTGATCTTGCCCTGCCCGATGAAGCCGGGGACGGCGGCGAAAATCTCGTCCAGATTGGCATAGGCCCGCGTGATCGGCGGCCCGGACAGCGACCCGGCCAGATAGCAATACTGGCAATGCGCCGGACAGCCCCGCGCCAGGTCCAGCCGGAAGTCGGCCGACGGTGGAATGGGCTGGAATTTCAGCGCCGACGGCGGCGCGTTGACGATGGCAATAGACGATTTGGCATTGCGATACGTCTCCCGCTCGCTCTCGCCCTTCAGCCCCCGCACCGCATTGCCCGACAGCTCCACGATCTCCGCGCCCAGCTCCGCCCCGACGCGGCGGGCGCGCTCCGCCACGGCGGAGTCACGCGCGGCTTTGGTGATGAACACCCGGCGGGGTCGCCAGAGTTTGAGGTGCGCGGACGGGCGCGGCTCCGGCGGCGCGGACTCCTCCGCATAAGTTGGTGCGATGTGCGGCGCGGCAGTGGGAGCGGAGAAGTCAAGTGCGTCGGTCATGGGAGGGGAACGCATCGGACAGAGTTTTGGTCCAGCCCCTGCGGGTGCTTATGGGTCGCAGGGCGGCGCGCACAGCGAAGCGAGCACGGGGTTCTGCGACCCCACACGCGTCAGCGTGCGAGCGGAAGCGAGAGTCTGTTGGGTTTCAATGGTTCAGTTCTAGTGGTGTTGGCTACGCCACCACGGTCAGCTTCACCCCCAACGCCTCGATCACCTTGAACAAGCTATCGCTCCTCGGCGCGCTCTTGCCGTCGAGCAGATCGTAGAGACCCGGGCGGGAAATGCCCGTCTTCTTCGACATTTCCGTCATGCCCACGGCGCGCGAGGCGATGCCGACGGCGCGGGCGAAGTGTTTCATGTCGCCGCCTTCCAGCGCGGCGGCGAGGAACTCGGCCACGGCCTCTGGCGTGTCGAGGTTTCGCGCCGGGTCGTAGTCGTCGAACGTGACGGCAGGCTCGTGAAGCGGGTCGGTCATGGGCTCATTCTCCTTTCCAGTTTTCCAGAGCGGCGATGGCGACGGCCGTGTCGATGTCGCGCGCCTGCGTCCGTTTGGTGCCGCCCGCGAGAAGGATGACGAGATCGCCGTTCTCGCGTCGTGTGTAATAGACTCGGTAGCCGGGCCCGAAGTGAATGCGAAGTTCCGAAACTCCGCTTCCGACCGATTTGTGATCGCCGGGATTCCCGGCCTGCAACCTGACAATCCGGTCATCGATCCGAGCGGCCGCGCGCCGGTCTTTCAACGCACCGATCCACGACTGAAAGGTGGAAGACGCTATCAGTCTCGGCATACTCGAAACCTATTTCCGCAGCGCCAGTCTGTCAACTTATCCTGACACTCATCACAAAATAAACTTCGACAAGTCCTGATCCCTGGCCAGCTCGCCTACCGTTCCACGCACATGCTCCGCGTCGATCACGATGGTCTCGCCGTCCCGGTCCGTCGCCGTGAAGCTGATCTCGTCCAGCAGCCGTTCCATCACCGTGTGCAGCCTCCGCGCGCCGATATTCTCGACGCTGCCGTTCACCTGCGCGCTGATCTTGGCGATCTCCGCCACGGCGTCTTCGGTGAAGTCGAGGGTGACGCCTTCGGTCGCCATGAGGGCTGTATATTGCTTGATGAGGGACGCTTCCGGCTCCGTCAGGATGCGCACGAAATCTTCTTCCGTCAGGGCTCGGAGTTCGACGCGGATGGGCAGGCGGCCCTGCAGTTCGGGGAGGAGGTCGCTGGGCTTGGCGACGTGGAACGCGCCGGAGCTGATGAAGAGGATATGGTCCGTCTTCACGGGGCCGTATTTGGTGGAGACGGTCGTGCCCTCGATCAGGGGTAGCAGGTCGCGCTGCACGCCTTCGCGCGACACGTCGCCGCCGCGCGCGTCGGACCGGGCCGTGATCTTGTCTATTTCATCGAGGAAGACGATGCCGTCCTCCTGCGCCAACTCGACGGCTTCGCGCTTGACGCTGTCATCGTCGATGAGCTTGTCGGCTTCCTCCGACAGCAAGGGCTGGTAGGCGTCCCGCACCTTGAGCGTGACCGTCTTGGTGCGCCCCATCTTGCCGAACATGGCCGACAGATCGAGCATCCCCATGCCGGAGCCGGGCTGGCCGGGGATCTCCAGGCTTTGAAAAGGGGAGGCAGTGTCGGCCAGTTCCAGTTCCACATCCGTGTCGTCCAGTTCGCCCGCGCGCAATTTGCGGCGGAACGCCTCGCGCGTGCCGTCCCGGGCGTCGACACCGGCCAGCGCGTCGATCACGCGGTTCTCGGCGGCGTCGTGGGCCTTGGCCTTGACCTCCGCCCGCTTTCCTTCCCGGATCATGAGCTGCGCGACATCCACGAGGTCGCGGATGATCTGC
>JBATXP010000433.1:0-7305 GCA_049673465.1 Litorimonas sp. | reverse complement strand
GCAAGCACCAATGAAATCAATGCCTTGAGTGGAAACGGATTGGACGAATTGATCGCGCGCCTGGACGCGATCGTCCGCGAGCGTTTCGCGGGCGGAGAGCCATCCGGCCTCACGCGGGCCCGTCATGCCGACTGCGCCCGTCGCGCGCTTGACGCCACCCGGTCGGCCACCGCCCATCTCGGGGTGGCGCCGGAATTGGTCAGCGAGGACATTCGCGCGGCCTTGCGCGCCATCGACGAGTTGGCGGGCCGAAGCGACATAGAGGAAGTGTTCGACCGGATCTTCAGTCAGTTCTGCGTGGGGAAGTGAGAGTGAGGGGAACCGCATCGTGGGAGCGAGCGCCAGCGAGCGGAACGATGGGGTGGAGGGGGCAAACACAAGACCGCCCGCAGGGGGCCCTTCCCGGACTGCCCGACTCCGCTTCCCCTCGCTTATCCACACCCCTATATGGCGTGCATGACCACCCATGACGTCATCATCATCGGCGGCGGACACGCGGGCTGCGATGCGGCGAGCGCATCCGCGCGGCTGGGCGCGAACACCTTGCTGCTGACCCACCGGGCGGACACGATCGGGGAGATGAGCTGCAATCCGGCCATTGGCGGGCTCGGCAAGGGTCATCTGGTGCGCGAGATCGATGCGCTGGGCGGTGTGATGGGCCGGGTCGCGGACGCGTCCGGCATCCAGTTCCGCCTGCTCAATCGCTCCAAGGGACCGGCCGTGCGCGGTCCCCGCACCCAGAGCGACCGTTTTCTCTATCGCAACGCCATGCAGGTCGAGATGGCGGCGCAGGACGGTCTGACCATCGCCGAGGGGGCCGTGCGCGACCTGATTGTCGATGACGGTCGACTGCACGGCGTCGTGACGGAAGACGGACGGGAGTTTCTCGCGCCGCGCGTCGTGCTGACGACAGGAACGTTCCTGAAGGGCGTCATCCATGTGGGCGACGAGCGCACCCCGGCTGGGCGTTGGGGCGAGGCACCGGCGGACGGCCTGTCGACGCGGCTCTACGAAATGGGCCTGCGGCTGGGACGGTTGAAGACAGGTACGCCGGCGCGGCTCGCCAAATCCTCCATCGACTGGGATGCGCTCGACCTGCAGCAGGCCGATGAAGAGCCCGTTCCGTTCAGCTTCATGACCGACCGGATCGAGGTGCCGCAGATCGCCTGCGCGATCACGCACACCAATGCCGACACTCACGCCGTCATCGCGAACAATATAGCGAAATCAGCGGTTTACGGGGGGTCGATCTCCGGGCGCGGGCCGCGCTACTGCCCCTCAATCGAGGACAAGGTCGTCCGCTTCGCCGACCGGGAGCGGCACCAGATATTTCTCGAACCCGAAGGCCTGCCCGGCAATCCCGATGGCGATACGGTCTATCCCAATGGCATCAGCTCGTCCCTTCCCGTGGACGTGCAGGATGCATTCCTGCGCACGATCCGGGGCCTGGAAGCGGTAAAGGTGCGCCGCTACGGCTACGCCATCGAGTACGATTATGTCGACCCCCGCGAGCTTCGCGCGACGCTGGAGACCAAGGCGTTGCCGGGACTCTATCTGGCGGGCCAGATCAACGGAACGACGGGATATGAGGAAGCGGCGGCGCAAGGTCTGATGGCCGGAGCGAATGCGGCCCTGTCGGCTCAAGGCCGGGAACCACTCATTCTCGACCGGAGCCAAGCCTATATCGGTGTGATGATCGACGATCTGATCACCAAGGGCGTGACCGAACCCTATCGCATGTTCACCAGCCGCGCGGAATACCGCCTACACCTTCGAGCCGACAATGCGGATATGCGACTGACGCCGACAGCTATCGATCTCGGAATGATTTCGGAAACGCGAACCGGAATGTTTCACGTGAAACAAATGGAGTTCGAGGCGACGAAAGCTCTCATAGGTCAAGTGAGCCGGACACCGACCGAACTAAAATCAGCGGGCCTATCGGTCAATCAGGACGGACAAGCCCGAACCATCCAGGACCTGCTCGCCTATCCGGACATTTCCCTGGACGATCTGGTCCCCGTTTTCCCTGAACTATCGGACCTTTCCTCCCGATCTCGAGAATTTGCCGAGATTTACGCGACCTACGCCGGCTATCTGGAGCGCCAGCAACGAGACATCGACGCGTTCCGCCGCGACGAAGGCCTGCGCCTTCCTGATGGCTTGGATTATGGAGCGATCGGAGGCCTGTCGAACGAGGTGAAGGAAAAGCTCGTCGCCGCCCGGCCCGCGACCTTGGGTCAGGCCGCCCGGTTGGAAGGGGTCACGCCCGGAGCCTTGATGGCGGTGCTCGCCTTTGTGCGCAAGAAGGCCGCCTGAGTGACTCCCGAGCAATTCGCCGCCCAGGCACCGATCCATCCAGACAGCCTCCAGGACTATCGAATCTGGGAACGCCTCCTCGGAAAGTGGAACGCCCGGATCAATCTCGTCGCGCCTGACTCCCTGTCGGATTTCTGGAGCCGGCACGCGCTCGATTCCGCTCAACTCATTCCTCATATAGGCGCAAACTGCCGAACTCTGGTCGATTTCGGATCTGGCGCGGGTTTTCCAGGGATCGCTCTCGCGATCGAGAGCAAGCATTCGCAAGCCGAGCGACAAATCCATCTCATTGAATCGGTCGGTAAGAAGGCGAGTTTTCTGAAGACTGTTTCACGTGAAACAGTCTTGCCGACGATAGTGCATTCCGACCGTATCGAGAAGATCGAGCCATTGTCAGCCGATACCATCACGGCTCGCGCCTTCGCTCCGCTCCACAGACTCCTACCCCTCGCCCAAAGGCATCTGAACGACGGAGGCGAACTTCTTCTCCTCAAGGGTCGAGGCGTCGGCCGGGAGATATCGGAAGTCGAAGCTTCGTGGTCTTTCGATCATGAGCAGTTTCCTAGTCTCAGCCATGATGATGGTGTCATTCTCAGGATTGCCAATCTCGCATTGCGTTGATTGTTTCACGTGAAACACTCTTACCCGCAGCCAATCTCGGTCATCCAATAGACAAGTCGGTTTCACGCAGCCATGAGATTGGCTTTCAGACATTCGTGCCAATTCCGCAGGACCCGCCCTCGTGACACCCAAGCGCATCATGGCCATCGTCAACCAGAAGGGCGGCGTCGGCAAGACGACGACGGCCATCAACCTGGCAGCCTCCTTGGCCGAACTGGAACAGCGCGTCCTGCTGATCGACATGGATCCGCAGGGCAATGCGTCCACCGGCCTGGGCGTCCCGCGCGACGACCGGTCAAAGTCGAGCTACCATATCCTGACGGATGGCTTGTCCCTGGACGATGCGATCCGCCCGACGCAGGTGCGCGGGCTCTATATCCTGCCCAGCCATCCCGATCTTGCCGCCGCCGAAATGGAGATCGGGACGAGCGACGGTCGGACGCGCCTGCTGAACGCGGCGGTGATCGAAGCGGAGGCCGGTTTCGACTATGTCCTGATCGACTGTCCCCCTTCACTCAACCTGTTGACGCTCAACGCGCTTGCCGCCGCGCGGTCCATCGTCGTCCCCCTGCAATGCGAGTTCTTCGCGCTGGAAGGCCTGTCGCAATTGCTCAAGACGGTGGAGATGGCCAAGTCCAGCATCAATCCCAAGCTCGCCATCGACGGCGTGGTGCTCACCATGTACGACAAGCGCAACCGCCTCTCGGCGCAGGTCGCGGACGATGTGCGCCGCCATCTCGGCCGGGCCGTGTTCGAAACGGTCATTCCGCGCAATGTGCGCATCGCCGAAGCGCCGAGCTTCAGCGAACCCGTCACGACCTATGACCCGTCGAGCCAGGGCTCCAAGGCCTATCGGCGGCTCGCCCGCGAAATTCTGCGCAAGCATGCGCAGAGGAAATCCTGAACGATTACAGGAGCTTAACACATGTCAGGACGCAAAAAGGGTCTGGGCCGCGGCCTCTCCGCCCTCATGAACGATACCGGACTCGCGGACGCGGACACGCCCGTCGAGCTGGAGACCAAATCCGCCGAGCCGCCGCGAGTGCTCGGCGAGACCGGCGAGGAAGCCCGGCTGATCGAAACCCTGATCGACACGCGTGACCCATCTTCCGCCATAGAGAAGACGACGGACACGCCCGGCATCGCGCATGTCTCCATATCCCGATTGCGCCGCAATCCGGACCAGCCCCGCAAGGTCTTCGATCGCAACCAGCTCGACGACCTGATCGCTTCCATTCAGCAGAAGGGCGTGCTGCAACCCGTGCTCGTCCGCCCCTTGAGCGAGAACCGCAACACCAACTACCAGATCGTGGCTGGCGAACGCCGCTGGCAGGCGGCGATGAAGGCGGGTCTGACCTCCATCCCCATCCTGATCCGGGAGCTGTCGGACCGCGACGTGCTGGAAATCGGCGTGATCGAGAATGTCCAGCGCGCCGACCTCAATCCAATGGAGGAAGCGCTGGCCTACCAGAAGCTGATCAGCGAGTTCGGCCGAACCCAGGCGGAAATCGCCACGACCATTGGCAAGAGCCGCGCCCATGTCGCCAACACGGTGCGCCTGACCTCGTTGACGGAACGCGCGCGGGGCCTGCTGATGAATGGCCGCATCTCGGCTGGGCACGCCCGCGCCATCCTCGCCGCCGAGGACCCCAACGCGCTGGCCGAAGCCATCCTGCGCGAGGAAATGAGCGTCCGGCAGGCGGAGCAATGGGTCAAGGACGAACGCAAGCCCGACAAGCCGGCCCGCACGCGCAAGGAAAAACAGACCGACATCGCCGCGCTGGAGCAGCGCCTGCGCGACGAATCCGGCCTCACCGCCGACATTCGGCACGGCGCGAGAGGCGGAGAAATTCGGTTGAAATACAAGGACTTGAAGGAAATGGATACCCTGCTGGCCCGGCTCGGACTGCCCCGTAGCTAGCGCCGCCCTTCCATCCGGCGGCGCACTCGGTCCCACAGCTCCGAGCCGCCCATCTCCGCGATGAAGGCATCGTGAGCGGCGCGCTCGGCCTCGGTCAGGAGGCTCGGCAGCGGCACGGGACGGACCTTGGCGGGGATCCGGTCGACCTTGGGACGGACGTCCGCGTCCGGTTCCAACCCGAGCGAGCGTTCCCGCCCGCCGCGCAATTCCAGATAGACGCGCGCCAGCAATTCGGAGTCGATGATGGCCCCGTGCTTGTCGCGCGCCGACAGGCTGATGTCGAAACGCTTGCAGAGCGCGTCCAGCGAGGCCGGGCTGCCGGGAAACTTGGCGTTGGCCATGGCGAGCGTGTCGATGAAGCGCCGTTCCGGGATCGGCTCGATACCCACGCGCCGCAGCTCCGCATTGATGAAGCCCATGTCGAACTTGGCATTGTGCGCGACCAGCGGCGCGTCGCCGATGAAGTCGAGGAAGTCCTGCGCCCGCTCGGCGAATTTGGGCTTGCCGCGCAAGAACTCGGTCGTCAGCCCGGTGATCTCCACCACCTTGTCGGGCACGTCGCGTTCGGGGTCGAGAAAGGCATGGAACTGCTCGCCCGTCGGCAACCAGTCGATCAGCTCGATGCAGCCCAGCTCCGTGATCCGGTCCGCCCCCTGGCTGTCGAACCCGGTCGTTTCCGTATCGAACACGATTTCGCGCAGGCCCGCCATGCCGGGAAACTATGGGCTAGGGGCCGTCTTGGGAAGACGCATGAAAGCATTGGGGCTGTGGAGAACCGGTGAGCTATTCTGACCCTCTCAGGATCGCTGGGTCCCCCTCCTGGTGAACGATGCGGGCCGTCACGGAATCGATCGTCCAGCGCGCGTCCGCGTCCTCGCGGAGCAGCTCGACGTCGTAATGCATATACTGGGTGAAATGCGTCGCGCCGCCGTCGGCTTCGGGATCGAAGTGTCGGGCCACGCAATTGGCGAGCACACGCGCCTCGTTCCCGTCCACCGCCACGCGAACCGGAACCAGCGAATGATGGGTCACGGGGATGGCGGAAAAGGTCTTGCGCGCCCCGTCCACCCACTCCGAGGAGGGGATGCGCTCCCCGCTCGGCAGGCCACCGGGCGGGTCGTAGTCGATATAGACCGTATCGCCGAAGAGGGCGGCATAGTCGTCGAACGCCTTGCGGTCCAAGGTCCAGACATAGGCGCTGACGGTGTCTTCGGGGGTGATGGGCGGCGGGAAGTCCATGTGGCTCCTACGCGCGAAGGCTTTTCGGGTTTCAGTGGATGGGGTTATCGCATGTCGGGATTGTTTCGCGTGACCGAGAGCGGGAGCACCCCCTTCCGACCTGCGCGGCGCTTCGCTTGCTCCGGCCACCTTCCCCTGCTCGGGGAAGGGATATATATATAGCAAGATGCCATCCCTCCCCCGAGCAGGGGGAGGTGCCCCGAAGGGGCGGTGGGGGGTGCCCCCGCTCTCGGCTTGTCGATCCGGTGCCGCACAACGACCTCCTATAGGCCTACTCACGAAGGAGTTGATGCCGACAGGATAGGCTTCCTCGACTATTCCACGCCCTCCGACAGCACAGCCTCCAGCACCTCCGCCACCCGAACCCGCGTCGCTTCCATCCCCTCCGACGTGTCGATGACATGGTCCGCCCGGGCGCGCTTGTCGGTATCCGGCATCTGGCGGGACAGGAGGTCCTCGAACAGGGCTTCGCTCATGCCGGGGCGGGAGAGGACGCGGGCGCGCTGGACTTCGGCGGGGGCCGTGACGACGACGGTGGCATCGACGGTCGCGTCGCCGCCCGTTTCGAACAATAGCGGAATGTCGAACAGCACGGCCTCCGCGCCCTTTTGCCGGGCGTCGTGAAGAAACGCCGTGCGCATCTCCCCGACCCAGGGATGGACGAAGCTGGTGAGGACGTCGAGGTTGAGCGGATCGGCCCGCATGTGTTCGCCCAGCCGCTTGCGGTCCACGCCCCCAGCCGCGTCGATCGCATCCGGAAAGACGGCGCGGATCAGGGGGACGGCTCGTCCGCCGGGGGCGTAGAGGGCGTGGACGGCCGCGTCGGCGTCGAAGACGGGAACGCCGAGCGCTTGGAACATGGCCGCCGTGGTGGACTTGCCCATGCCGATGGATCCGGTCAGGCCGATGATCTTCATCGCCTACCTCTGCCCGGTGCGCAGCGCTTCGCGCAGCAACGGGGCGGGATCGGCGTCTGGCACGGGGGTACCGAAGAACAGCTCGAAAGCAGGCCGGGCCTGGCCGATCAGCATGTCGAGCCCGCCAATCGTGTCCAGCCCGGCGGCGCGCGCCTGGCTTAGGAAAGGCGTCACCTCCGGCACGTAGACCAGATCGTAGGCGAGCGCGCCGGGCCGGGCGCGCGACAGATCGAGGTCGAGTGCCGGATAGCCGCTCATCCCGGCGGAGCTGGCATTGACGATCAGCCC
>JBATXP010000432.1:0-2710 GCA_049673465.1 Litorimonas sp. | reverse complement strand
AAGGCGACGAGCTCGGTCGCGCCCACTGGGAAGTCGAGCTTGATCGAGAGGCACTTCGAGCCGTCCTCGCGGGTGTTCTCGAAGACGGTGCCCACCCGGGTGTAGCGGGTCTTGGTGGTGCCGTTCTGGGTGTAGGTGACGGGGGCGGTGAGGTTGTAGCGGGTCATCTTGGTGATCTCCTTCCGAGGCTCATTGCGGGTGGCTCGGACGGCTCGGGACGGGGGCGGTGCAGGTGCGAATGCGGAGGGTCCGCGCGGCACGCGTGGAAGCCGTATTCGTACTTGCCGGAGGGGCGGCGGCACCCCGAACCTGAAGACCGCCGCCTGACATGAAACCCATGCTATAGCTTAGCCCGGCGGCAAACTGGTTGAAAAACCGGGACCACCTCTGTGACCGAAGAGTTAGAGTATGTGCCCGGGCGGTTCATCGTGAACCGGATCGTGCGGCCGCGGTTCGCTTGTTCCGGCTGCGAAGCGTTCACGCAGGCAGTATTACCGTCCCGCCCGATCGAGCGCGGCCGACCTGGTCCCGGCCTTCTCGCCCACGTCCTCGTCAACAAGTACGCTGACCATCTCCCACTCTACCGCCAAAGCCAAATCTTCGAGAGGGACGGGCTCGAGCTGGACCGCTCGACGCTGGCCGACTGGGTCGGCAAGTCGACGGCCCTGCTCGAGCCGCTGGCCGATGCGATCGGGCGGCATGTGCTGGCCGGTCAGGCAATCTTCGCCGACGATACCCCTGTGAAGATGTTGGCGCCCGGAACCGGCAAGACCGCCACGGCGCGCTTGTGGGCTTACGGCCGAGATGAGCGGCCCTGGGGCAGCGGTGTCCCGCCAGCCAGTTGGTACCAGTTCTCGCCGGATCGAAAGGGCGAGCATCCGAGGGACCATCTCGCCGACTACCATGGCTGGATGCATGCTGACGGCTACGCCGGGTTCGAGGATCTCTACCGCTCCGGCGACATTCGCGAGGTCGCCTGCATGGCCCATGTCAGGCGCAAGTTCGTCGACGTGCATCGCGCACAGGGGTCAGCGATCGCCGACGAGGCCATCACGCGCATCGCGATACTCTACGCGGTCGAGAAGGAAGCGCGGGGCTCGCCGCCGGACAGGCGCGTCGAGATCCGGCAGGCGCAGGCCAAGCCGATCTTCGACGACCTCGAGGCTTGGCTGCATGTTCAGTTGCCATCCATCTCCGGAAAGTCGCCGCTCGCCGTCGCGATCCGCTACGCCCTAACCCGCATGAAACGGCTTCGCCCCTACCTCGACCACGGCTCTCTCGAGATCGACAACAACACGGCCGAGCGCGCGATGCGCTCTGTCGCGATCGGCAGGAAGAACTATCTCTTCGTCGGCTCGCTCACCGGCGGCCGCGCCGCCGCCATCGCCTATACCCTGATCGAGACCGCCAAGCTCAATGGCATCGACCCGCAGGCCTGGCTCGCCGATACCCTCGCCCGCATCCCAGACTACAAGATCACTCGCGTCGATGACCTCCTGCCATGGAACAGCGCAACGTAGGGCAGTCAGACCGGACGGTTACTCTACAGGAACCATAATCCGTCGCCTCCGCAGCATCCGTTGGAACGGGCTCGGCACCGCAGTTCGCCGCGCACCTCGCGAACGGCGGACATGGGATGACCCGTCGTCCGCGGCGCAGCGCGCAAACTGATGGAGCGCAGGACGAGCGAGGTTCCGGGGTTGCAGGATGAAAGGCTTGTTTCACGGAGCGGCGGACTCCGGCGTATCGGCTCCCCGCGCCTCGGTCCCGCGACGAGCCGCCCCTACAGGGTATCCGCAGAACGCGGCAGCGGTCGCATAGTCGCCCGCCCGGCGGAAGGTGGACGGCATGCCCGCCGTTCGAGCTGCCGCAGGCATCGCGTGCCGGATCGAACCCGGGACCTTTGCAAAGCCCCTTCCCTTACGTCATGGTGCGCGAATGGGCGTCTATCGGTTCCTTGACTACCGGCTGGATACCGCCCGACGCCTGTTGACCGGCCCATCGGGATCCGTTGCCATCGGCACCCGTGCGTTCGACCTGCTGACGTTCCTCGTCCTCCGGCGGGGCCTCGTCGTGAGCCGCGACGAGGTCACGGCGGCGATCTGGACCGGCGTCACCGTCGGTGCCAACAACCTCAACGTCCAGGTGGCCGCGCTGCGCAGGGCGCTCGGCGCGCAGGCTGTCGTCACCCTCTACGGGCGCGGCCTCCGCTTCGGACTCGACGTGGTGGAGGAGCGGTCGGACGTTGCGGCACCCTCCTTGCCCGACCGGCCCTCGATAGCCGTCATCCCCTTCATGGACCTGGGATGCGATCCGGTCCTCGACTGGCTGCCGGACAGCATCGTGGAGGACGTCACGACCGAGCTGTCGCGGTTCCTCGACCTGTTCGTGGTCGCCCGCAATTCCGCGTTCACCTATCGGGACCGGCCGCGTGACGTGCGGATCGTCTCGCACGAGCTCGGGGTGCGCTACGTGGTCGAGGGAAGCGCGAGGGCGACGGCCACGCGCCTGCGGGTCACCGTGCAGCTCGTCGACGCCGTGTCGGGCGGGCATGTCTGGGCAGAGACCTTCGACGAGGACGCCTCCGCGCATCTAGACGTGTCGCGGCGGATCGCGCAGGTGATCGTCACGGCGCTGGCCCCGCAGGTCGACCGGGCCGAGACGCTCCGGATCCGGCGGGCGACCCGAGGATCGATGGACGCCTTCGGGC
>JBATXP010000431.1:0-5636 GCA_049673465.1 Litorimonas sp. | reverse complement strand
GGGCGAACGAGCCGATCGACATCAGCCTGGTGGAGCCGGACGGGCTGGAAGGCCCGAAACAAATGGCCCGCCGCATCGCCCGCATACTGAACGGCGCGCCGGGTCGACTGCCCCAGTTCGACGCGCTGCAAAGCCAAGCCGCAGGTCAGGTAATGGCTTAGCCGCCCAGGGCCGCCGTCAGCGACGGCCCCTGCTCCGCCTTCAAGGCCGCGCACAGCTCGATCCGTTCCAGCGATTGCGCCAAGCTCCGCTCATAGCCCGGAATGAGCGCGGCCCTGCTTTGGTAGAATTCCCGCACTTCGTCGCGTTTCTCCAGCGAACAGAACCCGCCCGCCGTATTGGGCGCGCGGCCCCGCCGCACGTCAGGCACCTTGCGCACCATGTAGCGGTCGAAGTTCGCCCGATACCACTCCCAGGTCCGATCCGAGTGAGCCTCGTTAGCGAGCAGACCAGCGATGATCGTCCCGCTCTGGCGACCCGTCAGCGGGCTGTCTTCTGACAGGGCGAGGTCGAGCAGGCGCTGCGCCTGGTCCGGGTCGGGCGTGCGCGTCAGGGCCTGGAGTGCGGCGCCCTTCTGCAAGGGCGAACCGTTGGCGGCGAGGTCGAGCAGCGGCTCGAACCCAGCGCCCGGCGTGCGGCGCATCACTTCGGCATAGGCGGATGCCAGCATGTTGGATGGCACGCGCGTTCGCTTGGGTTCGTCCTGTTCCAGCACGCCGAGACCGAGGGCAAGCGTGCCCTGCCGCAGCAGATAGTTGCGCGCTTCCATGTCCCGACCGACGGTGGCGAGGAGCGCGCCGAGCTGCGGGGCCAGCAGCGCGCCCTCCACTGTGTCCTCGCCCCGGATCGCCCGATAGCGTTGGCCATAGGTGGAGCGCACATGGCGGGCGAGACCCGCCCGGAGTTGCGGAAACTCGTCATGGATGAAGCCCAGCAGGCGCGTGGAGCCGGACGCGACGTGATGATCGGGATGGGCGGCGAACGCCCTCATGCCCGACAGAAAGGTTTCGGCCTCGACCTCGCCGGATCGGAAGGCCGCGACGAGGCTGTCCTGCGCGGACAGGGCTTCCTTGGTGGTCAGCTCGCCAAGGTTCGACAGCAACGCCTCCCAGCCCGAGGGATCCAGCGTGAACCGGTAATATCCGGCCGCGCCGGCATTGGGCATGATGAACGCTGGACAACTCTCCGTGTCCGAAAGGAGAAGCTGCAGCCTCTTCGTCTCTGGCTTCTTCAACATCATGCAGGAATGTCGAGGGTCTGATCCGAGTTTTACGCAGACGGGAATCTGCCAGGACTGTCCCTGCTCGATCTTGGAACCGAGCGGCGCATAGCGCGATTGAGACAGCTGCACCGCCGTTTGCGTTTCATCGCATATGACTTTTCCGACACTCACCAGTGGTAGCCCCTTCTGGTCCACGAAGCTCTTCATGGCGTCCACCACGTCCGGATCGCCGGAGCCGTCCGCAATGCTCTGGAAGAAGTCGTCGGCGGTCGCCACGCCGTCGGCATAACGTTCCATGTGCAGGCGCACGCCGCGCTGGAAGGCCTCCTCGCCGAGATAGGCTTCGAACATGTCGAGCACACCGCCGCCCTTGCGATAGGTGATGCCGTCGAACTGATCCATCACGTTCTCGGAGCGGGTCAGCGGTTCGCGCACGCGGCGCGTCGTGGACAGGGAGTCGATGTTCATCGCATCGAGCGAAGCCTTCAGGGTCACATTGTCGAAGTCGCCGTCCGGTCGCCACAGGGTCAGGCCCTTATTGCCCATCCAGGTGGCGAACGCCTCGTTCAGCCAGATGTCCTCCCACCAGACCGGGGTGACGAGATTGCCGAACCATTGATGCGCGAGTTCGTGGCTATGCACCCGGGCATAGGACCGCTTCTGGGCGAGCGGCGCATCTTCGTCGAGTAGCAGGAGATATTCGCGGTAGACGATGAGACCGGGGTTCTCCATCGCGCCGAAAGCGTATTCGGGCGCGGCGAGCAGGTCGAGCTTCTCATACGGATATTCCCGGCCGAAATAGCCTTCCAGCGCGGAGAGCAGCCCGTCCGTGTTCTCCAGCGCATATTGCAGGCGCGGACCTTCGCCCCGGGCCGCGATCCCGCGCAGCTTTATAGGACGATCGCGCACGGCGTTGGGGGGGATGTCGGCGAACTCCACCACGTCGTAGGGACCGACCGCGAAGGCGACGAGATAGGTCGGTAGGGGCCGCGTCTGCGCGAACTGGTGCCGGACCATGCCGCCTTCGACCGGCGTCTCGGAGACGAGCGGCGTGTTGGACACGACCGTCTGGCCCTGCGGTGCGGTGATGGAGATCGTGAAGGGCTGCTTGTATTTGGGTTCGTCCAGGCCCGGAAACGCTTCGCGCGCGCCAATCGGTTCCATCTGGGTGACGATGTAGGCGTCGTTCCCGCGCACGACCTTGTAGGCACTGTTGAGATTGAGATTGTAAGGCGTGGAAAAGACCAGGCGGATCGTACCCTCGCCAGCGGACAGCCCCTGGGGTGCGGCCAACCAGGCGAGGCCTGACGGCGCGTCGTCCAGCGGCACCGGGTCGAAGACGAGGGGCAGGGTCGCGCCGTCCATCTCGATCGAGGCGTCGGAAACCTCCATCTCCTTGGCATGGATCCAGAAACCGTCCGTGTCCGCATTCACGGTCGCGTCGATCTCCACTGTCCCGGTCATGCCGTCCGCTTCGGGGTCGATCACGAAGTCGATGCGATAGGCGGACGGGGTCACGGTTTCCGGTAGCTGGGCATGCGGAACGGCGTCACGCGAAGCTTGCGGGACCGCGACGGAGGCGTCCGCGACTGGATTGCCCACGACTGGAGTCTCCGCGACGGGCTCGCGGTCCATGGAAGGGGAACAGGCCGCGATCGTGAGGGCGGCGAGGAGAAGAAGGCGTTTCATCGAAGGTCCCATTCGATTGTTCCGGTATGCCTTAACGGGGGAACCGGCCATACGCCAAGCCGCCTGTCAAAGTTATGGTATAACGCATCAGCCATGCTAAGTGGGGTTTCATGTCTGCCTATGGCGTCACATCCGAAGACCTCGTGTCCGCAGGCCGCGACGACCGGTTCGACCTGCCCGACCGCAAGGGTCGGCCAGGCCGTCTGCCGCCCGAAAGCGGTGCCGTCATCACGCGCCGCATCACCGCTCTGTCGCTGGCGCTGGGCGCGGTGATGGCGCTCGGCAAATTGTGGTTGTTCAGCCTGACCGGCTCGGTCGGCATCCTGTCATCCCTGGTCCACAGCGCGCTCGACATGGTCGGGGCGGCCAGTTCCTTCATCGCCGTGCGCTTCGCGGCCCGCACGCCCGACGCGGACTACCGCTTCGGCTTCGGCAAGGCGGAGAGCTTCTCGGCGGTGTTGCAGGTCTGCCTGATCACGCTGGCGGCGATCCACCTGTTCGGCGTGGCCGGGGGAGCGCTGCTCAGCCCGACGGGGCCGGACCTGCCCAACTTCGCCGATAGCCATGTCGGGCACGCCCATACTTACGGCTACGGCCACACGCACGAGATCGACGGTTCCACAACCGCCATTGCGGTGATGGGCCTGTTCAGCGTGCTGATCGTCTGGCTGCTGATCGCGCAGAGCTGGGCGATCCGCGCGACCGGCTCCATCGCGGTGCGCGGCGACCGCGCCCACTTCACCGCCGACCTGTTCGGCAATCTGATCGTCATCATCGGACTGGCCGTGGCCGCCTTCACGGACCTCTACTGGGCGGATGCGGCCGTCGGGCTGATCATGGCGGTCTGGCTGCTCTTCACCGCCTACAGGGTCGCTCGGCAGGTCTGGGCACAGCTGATGGACAAGGAATTGCACCCGACGGAGCGCAAGCTGATCGTCAACCGCGTCATGACCGATCCACGAATCCGGGCCGTCACAAACCTGCGCAGCCGCGCCTCCGGCCCGCACCTGCACATGCAGATGCGACTTGACCTCGACCCGAACCTCTCCCTCTCCGAGAGCCACGACATCGTCGTGGCGGCGGAGCAGCGGCTGATGGCCGCCTTTCCAGCTGCCGACATCCTGATCCACCCGCATCCGGCGGGCTGCGCGCAAGCCCACGGCAATGTCCGTTTCGCGCAGGACTGATCGACCCTTTCGACGCGCTTAACCCTGTTCCTTAAACAGGCGTTAGCCATGCCCGCGATAGTCCGACGGGATGCGGACACTGTTCCACTATCCGTTGCATCCCGGATGCCGCGCCGTGCGACTCTGCTTCGCGGAGAAGAAGCTGAAGCTGCGCGAAACGGTCATCGACCCGTGGGAGCCCGACCCCGACTTCTCCGCCCTGTCGGTGGAAGGTGTGCCGCCCGTGCTGACCGATCTGGCGCAATCCGGCGAAGTCGTGATCGTGGGAACGCTCGCCCTGTGCGAATATGCGGACGAGGCGAGTTCGCGCACGCCGCTCCTGCCCGGCGCGCGTCACGAGCGTGCGGAGATCCGCCGCGTGGCGAGCTGGTTCGCCCAGCGCTTCGACCATGAGGTCAACGCCCTGATCCTGCCCGAAAAGCTGGAGACCGTTCGCCTCGGCGGCACGCCGGACACGGACGCGCTGCGAGAGGGGCGCGCGGCGTTGCGCGATCATCTGGGCTATATGAGCTGGCTGCTGGACCGCCGCGACGGGCTGGGCGGACCGGCCTTTACCCTGGCCGACATCATGGCGGCGGCGCACCTGTCCTGCCTCGACTATCTGGGCGAGGTGCCGTGGCGCGACGTGCCGGAGGTCAAGAGCTGGTATCAGCGATTGAAGTCGCGGCCATCCTTCCGGCCGCTGCTCGCCGACCGCATTCCAGGGCTCCGACCGCCGCGTCACTACGGTGATCTGGACTTCTAGTTCGCGCCCCCGCAAGGCACGGCCATGGCGTCGCGCACACCCCCCTCCAAGCCGAAAGACCCGCTCGCTGCGCTGCGCAAGCGCGCGGCGGCGCTGGGCTTCACGGCCCCGCACGTGGCGGACCTCGACACGCTGGACCCACGCACCGGAGAGCGCTTGCGCGAATTCGTGGCCCTGGGCCGTCACGCCACCATGGACTGGATGGAGGCCACGCTGGACCGCCGCGCTCACCCGCAAACCCTCTGGCCGGACGCCCGCTCCGCCGTCCTGCTGGGTCTGAACTACGGGCCGGAGACCGACCCGCTGACAACCCTGGAGCGGACCGACCGGGCGACCATCAGCGTCTATGCGAGGAACCGCGACTATCACGACGTGATGAAAGGCCGGCTGAAAGAGCTGGCCGGATTGCTGGCGCGCGATACGGGGGAGGAGGTGAAGGTCTTCGTCGATACGGCTCCTCTGATGGAAAAGCCGCTCGCCGCCGCGGCCGGTCTGGGCTGGCAGGGCAAGCACACCAACCTCTTGTCGCGCGACTGGGGCAACTGGCTGTTCATCGGGACCATATTGAGCGCGGCGGTGCTGACCCCGACCCCGCCCGAGACGGACCATTGCGGGAGTTGCCGCGCCTGCCTGGACGCCTGCCCGACCGACGCCTTTCCCGCCCCGTACCAGCTCGATGCGCGGCGCTGCATCTCCTACCTGACCATCGAGCATGATGGGCCGATCCCGGAGTCGCTTCGCGAAAAAATGGGCAACCGCATCTATGGCTGCGACGACTGCCTGGCCGTGTGCC
>JBATXP010000430.1:0-2174 GCA_049673465.1 Litorimonas sp. | reverse complement strand
GGTGTGCATCGGCGGCGGGGCCGTGAAACTCTGACCCGTAACTTCACAAACGGACCGTCGCGGCAACGGGCTTCGGGCCTCGGGGGGCGCCACACATTCCCGCCCTGTCGCTGCGCCCTCGTCGCTTCACTCCCGGATTGCCGGCTGCAATGCGCATGGCGGAATCGTTCAGGCGGATGTCTCTCGGCCGTCGGAGATCAGATCAGCGTCTCGTGATACACTTCGATCGCGTCGGTCAGACCGGGCGCCAATCGGGCAAATTCCGGTAGCGCGTTGCGCTGCAGGAGGGCGCGGCATTGCTCGGCCAGGGTCTGGGGCAGCGTCCCGAGCTCATCCTTGCGGTTGATCAGGTAGATCTGACGCGACAGCCCGGCGAACGGCAGCGGGAAGAGGGCGATCTGGTCCCTGAACGCGCTCGCGTCGAGGACGGTCAGCGGCGTGGTCAGCGTCCAGCCTCCTGTCTTGCCGATCGTCGCGATGACCGACCTGCTGGCCTCGAAGGAGAACCGTCGCGGCGCATTGACGCCGATCCGCTTCAGATGCGCCGCGACCATTCTGCCCATCGGCATCGCCTCGGAATACTGGATCAGGGGCAGATCGCTCAGCTGCGGCCGCCAGGCGAGATGCGGCGTATAGGCTCCGCGCGCCGTCGCTAGCAGAAACGTCTCTCGCATGAGCTGAAGGACCTGGAACCGGTGCATGTCGGCCGGGATGCTGCCGGTGATGGCGATGTCGGCCTCCCGCGCGAGCAGCCGCGCGGTCATCTGGTCGGACCTGCCGGAGAAGGTGCGGACGAAGCAGCGTGGTAGCTTGGCTTGAAGCAATGCGGCGAGCGAAGGCGTCAGCGAGGCATCCAGGTCGTCGATGATCGCGAGGTTCAGGACGGGTAGGCCATCGAGGTCCATCTCCGACAGCGCCTCTTCGGCCTCCGACACCGCGCCGAGGATGCGATGCGCGTGGACGCCGAGCCTGCGCCCGGCCGGTGTCAGCGAGATCGGCCGCTGCGACCGGTCGAACAGCTTGGCGCCGACGCCCGTCTCCATCGCGGTGATCTGCTGCGACACGTTGGATTTGCTGAGGCCCAGGGCCTTGGCCGCTTCGGCCACCGATCCCGCCCGTTCCAGCATGACGAAGACCCGCAGACCGCGCAGCGTGAGGCGACCGGTCCCGTCGGCGAGGGGGGAGGATCCGCGGCCGTCATCCGTCATCGGCCGCTCCTGCGTCGCCCGCGGCCCCGGCTGTCGAACCAAGACTGGCCATCGAGGCTTCGCATTTTTCGCATCCTGCCCACGCGACGGGCACCGACCCGGGTGTGGGCCCATGCGCCAGACACCTGCCCGCGCCGTTGAAACACTGCAATATCCGCCCCTCGATGCAAACCGGCCGCGCACGGCTCCGGGGATATCCGTTCGCGCCCCCCGACGCTGGCGTTCTGATATCCTGAACGGGCCGCATTGCGTTTGACCGTGCAGCAGCCGGCCTTCTTACCCTAGACCCGGAAAACGAGAACCTGTGCTGGAGGACGGAATGAAGAGTCAAACGCGCGTGGTCGTCATAGGCGGAGGCATAGCGGGATGCTCGACGCTCTACCATCTCACCCAGGAAGGATGGATCGACGTCGTCCTCGTCGAGCGCAACGAGCTGACGTCGGGCACGACCTGGCACTCCGCCGCGCAGGTCACGAATTTCGGCGCGACGCAGGCGATGGTAGGGCTCAAGAGCCATTCGATCGCGCTTTACAAGGAGCTGGCGGACGATCCGGACTACCCGATAAACTACCATTACGCCGATGGCGGCATCCGGCTGGCCAACACCGAACGCCAGATGGACGGCTACCGCCACTTCCTGAGCGTCGCGAAGGGCATGGGCGTCGACTTCGAGCTGATCGACGCCGACGAATGCGCGCGCCGCCACCCGCTGATCTCGACCGAGGGCCTCGCGGGGGGCCTTTGGGATCCGCATGACGGCCATATCGACCCCTCGCAGCTATGCGCGGGCCTCTTGCGCCGGGCGCGCAAGGCGGGCGCCGAAGTGGTGCGCCAATGCCCCGTCACGGGGATGGAGCAGCAGGCCGATGACAGCTGGATCCTGCGCACGCCCAAGGGCGACATCCGCGCCGAGATCGTCGTCAACGCGGGCGGCTACCGCTGCAACGAGATCGGCGCGATGATGGG
>JBATXP010000429.1:0-7271 GCA_049673465.1 Litorimonas sp. | reverse complement strand
GTCCAGCACGGCGCGCCGCAGCCGCCCGCTCGCCAGCGCCGCCTTGACCGCCTCTATGTCCGCCGTCGCCCCGCGCCCGACATTGACGAACAGCGCGCCCTCCACCCGGTCGAACACACGCGCGTCGATCCGCCCCTGCGTCGCCTCCGTCAGTGGCAGCGCGCCGACGACCAGATCGACCTCCGGGAGGTCCGGCAGCGCGTCCATCGCCACGACGCGGGAGAACGGCTCCCGCGCGGTTCCGCTGCGACTCGCCCCGATGCAGTCTATTCCGACCGCTGCCAGCACCTGTGCCACGCCCGATCCGATCCCGCCCGTGCCGAGGATCAGCGCTGTCCAGTCCGACACCAGTTCCGGCGTGCCCGCCGCCACGTTCCAGTCGCGCGCGCGCTGCAGCTGCCGCCGCACGGCATGTTTCTGTGCATCCGCGAGCGCATAGGAGAGCACATATTCCCCGATCTGCTGCCCCATCCGGCCCAGCGTGCGCGTGATCAGACCGGGCCGCATCCCCGCCCGCTCCAGCGCGGCCAGCATCCCGTTCGCCCCCGCCCCGCTAATGTGCACCCAATCCGCCCCGGAATAGGCCGAGACGTCGTCCGGCGAAAACCGATCAGGGCGAAGGGCGCGTCGGGCGCATCGCCGCCGGTGCGGACATCCAATCCGGGCAGCGCCGCCTTGAGCCCCCGCGCGATCGGCTCGACATGCTCGTCCGTGACGACGACCGCACGCGGGAGCCTCACGCGGCCTCCGTCACTGTGGCCCGCATCTTCTTCTTATCGATCTTGCCGACCGGGGTGAGCGGGATTTCGCCCACGAAGTGGATTTGCTTGGGGGCCTTGTAGGGGGCCATGTTGGCGCGGATCCAGTCGCGGATGCGCGCCTCCGCGTCGGCGTCGGAGCCTTGGCTGTCGGGGCTTCGCTGCACGAACAGGTGAACGATATCGTTGCCGGGGCGCTTTTCGTCCGGGGCGCCGACGACGGCGCTTTCCGCCACGTCCGGATGCGCCTTGAGCTTGTCTTCGACCTCGACGGAGAAGACCTTGAAGCCACCGACCACGAGCATATCCTTGGCGCGGTCGCACAGGAAGACGTAGCCGTCCTCGTCCAGATAGCCGACATCGCCCGTGAACATGTAGCGCTCGCCGTCGATCTCGCGCAGGGCGCGGGCGCTTTCCTCCGGCAGGCCGAGATAGCCCGTCATGACCTGCGGACCCGCCGTGGCGATCTCGCCCGGTTCGCCGACCGGCATCTCCCGCGTGCCCGTCTCCACGTCCATGATCCTGAGCGTCGTGCCCGGCATGGGCACGCCGACGCTGCCCAGCTTGTAGCGGCTGACGGGATGGGCGACGTGGCAGGGCCCGGTCTCGGTCATGCCGAACACGTCGCTGATCTTGTTCTCCCCGATCACGGCGGACAGCTTGTCGTAGGTCGTGCGCGTCAGCGGGGCCGCGCCGGACTTGGCTATCTTGAGGTCCGACCAGTCGACTTTCGCAAAGCCCGGATGGGCCAGCAGCATGTCGTAGAGGGCGGGCACGCCCGCCAGGATGGTCGGGGGATGGCTCTGCAGCACGTCCACGAAATGGTCCACATCGCGCGGGTTGGGCAGGAGGCGCATATCCGCGCCATAGATCATCGCCCCGCAGATCATGGCGAAGCCGGCAATGTGGAAGAAGGGGAAAGCGGACGCGTAGCGCTCGCCATAAGTGTCCATGTCGGGGTCCAGCGCGGCCACCATCAGCGGATTGTGCATGACGTTGCGGTGACTGATTTCCGCCCCCTTGGGCCTGCCGGTGGTGCCGCCGGTGTACTGGATCATGAAGGTGTCGTGCGGGTCGACCTCGACCTGACTGAAGTCGTCCGACGCGTCCGCCACCAGGCCCTGATAAGTGTGACCCTCCACGCCCGGCAGGTCGAGCGGGGTCACGTCCGGCGCGCCGAGCGTGTCGCCCGCGCCGACGCTGATCACGTGACGCAAGCCGTCCGGCACGCGCGGCATGGATGCCAGGGCGGGGGCGAAGTCCGACAGGGTGACCAGGACGGAAATCCCGGCATCGTCGATCTGGTGGACCAGTTCCGGCGGGGCCAGCAGCGGCGACACGCCGGAGCCGCGCGCGCCCAGCTTGGACACGGCCGCGACCGCGATCACGTAGTGCGGGATGTTGGGCATGTGCAGGCCGACCGTGTGGCCACGCCCCACGCCCAGGCCGGACAGCGCATTGGCGAAGCGATTGACGAGGCGGTTCAGCTCGCCATAGGTGATGGCCTGACTCTGAAAGCGCAGCGCCACCGCGTCGGGCTGGTCCGCCGCGTGGCGTTCCAGATAGGCCCCGAGCGGGAGGTCCTCGAAATCGGGCGCAACGGCCCCCAGCTCGTCGTGTACCTTCAGCCAGGCAGGTCGGCCCATGATCGTCTCCCAGGGTTTTGGCCCGCCTTTGGATGACGTGCTCTTTGCGTTCAGTTATGGTTACGATTGCCAGCGCGCCCCGGAGGCGGGCAAGGCGCTCTTTCAGGCAGAACCTCCACCATCATGAATGCGTTGCGCGCACGTCTTCAGGTGCGACCAGACCGCAGCGTCCGGCGAGAGGAGCGTTTTGTGCCGTGAGTGGCACGAAGCGCGGGCCCCGTTCCGGCGAAGGAAGGGGGTTGGGTTACCTTTTCACGCTGGCACAAGGCCCGCGCGTCCGGTGTGCGCACTTCGGGCCGCGCTTCCAGGTCGCCGTCGGACCGCTCGCACCGCTTGAGCTTCCGGACCCGGCTGTGCCGATCGGCTGTTGGTCCGAAACCGCGTGTGCCGCAGCCATGAGCGCCCGAAAGGGTCGCGTCCCGCGAGTGGGACGAGGGAGATCGTATCAGCTCCTCCACCGTCCAGCCCACCGAACATTTCCTGACGTGAGGGCGATACAGCCCCTCGTGCCGACAGGAAACGAGAGTTAAAATAGGGGCGGAAGGGCAAGGTGAGGATCATTTTGTCGAAGTTTCTTCAGGACACGAAGGAAATCAGCCCTCTGCGCCCGCCCGGCAAAGCCCATTACCGGGGATGACGCCCCAAATCCCTCCCCCGGGCAGGGGGAGGTGGCACGACGGCTGAAGGCCGAGTGACGGTGGGGGCCGAAACGTCTCGGGATTGCACAACGCCGATGTCGTCCATGACCGAGAGGCTCGGCCCCCACCGACCTCGCTACGCTCGCCCACCTCCCCCTGCCCGGGGGAGGGATTTCCAGTGCAGGGCTCGGTATCATGCCTTGTTGCACGGACCACCCTGTGACCGCCCGAAAGGCGGCTCTTTTACGTGAACACATACTCCCCCGGAGCCTGCACGGTCGGCGGGTGGGCCTTGTTGCCGAGGCTCTTGGGGGCGGTCTTCATCTCGCCGGAGCGTTCGCCCAGCCAGTCCTTCCAGCGCAGCCACCAGCTTTCGCCGAAGCTCTCCGCGCCTTCCAGCCAGCGATCCGCGCGGGGCGGGAAGTCGTCATTCATGAAATATTGCGCCTTGGGGTTTCCGGGCGGGTTGAGCAGGCTCTGAATGTGGCCCGAGTTGGACAGCACGAAGGTGGTATCGCCGCCGAACAGGCGGACGTTCCGGTAGCAGGCCTTCCACGGGGTGATGTGGTCGGTCACGCCCGCCACCATGAAATTGTCCTGGGTGACGGCGGACAGATCGACGATGTGGTCCATGAACACTTCCGTCCGGTCGGGTCGGAAGGTGCGGCGCTGGAAGATGTCCAGATAGTCGCTGTGCAGCTGCGCCGGCAGGTTGGTGCTATCATTGTTCCAGTAGAGCACGTCGAAGGGCGGCGGGTCCTCGCCCAGCAGGTAGTTGTTGACCACATAGTTCCAGATCAGGTCGTTGGGCCGCATCCAGGCGAAGGATCGCGCCAGCTCGTCGCCCGCGAGAATCCCCTTCTTCTTGGAATGGCGGCGCGCCGCCTCGATCGCCGGGTCGGTCACGAACAGGCCGATCTCGCTGTCCGACTTCTTGCCGTCCAGCACGCTGACCATCAGCGTGAAGGCGTTGATCCGGTCGTCGCCGCGCGCGGCCAGTTCGGACAGCATGAGCGCCATGGTCGTGCCGCCCGAGCAGGCGCCGGACACGTTCAGGCGCGAACTGCGCGTGACCTTGCGCACCACGTCGGACGCCTCGATCAGCTCCTCGACATAGTCCTCCAGCCCCCAGTGGGAATGGGCGCGGGTCGGGTTGCGCCAGGACACGGCGAAGACCTGGAAGCCCATCTTCATCAGGAAGCGGATCATCGACTTGTTGGGGGCCATGTCCACGGCGTAGAACTTGTTGATCTGCGGCGGGATGATCATGAGCGGGATCTTGAAGACCTGCTCGCTCTGCGGCGTATACTGGATCAGCTCCAGCATCTCCGTCTTGTGGATCACGGCGCCGGGCGTGTTGGCCATGTTCTCGCCGACCTTGAAGGGGCGGCCGTCCACCTGGCTGGGCATGCCGCCATTCTTGGTCAGGTCCTCATAGGCGTTCCTGAGCCCCTTCACGAGCGACATGCCACCCGTCTCGTAGAGCTTCTTCATGGCCGCCGGATTGCCGAGCAGGGAGTTGGTCGGGGCCAGCGTGTCGCCGATCAGGTCGGTCACGAACTTGGCGCGCGCCTTGTCGGCGGGGTGCATCTGGCTGTCGTTGATCCAGCCGTCGAGTTCCCGGCGCATGGCGAGCCAGCTTTGCAGGCCGCGCTTGTAGATCGGGTTCTTGGACCAGGTCTCGTCCTGGAAGCGGCGATCCTTGGGATGGGGCGCGAGATCGCTGTCGCCCTTGACGATATCGAACAGCTCCTTGCCGTAGGCCCCGACATGTTTGGCGAACGGCTTGGGCTGCTTGGCGATGTAGCCCGCCATGATGCCCAGCGACTTCACCACTTCGGAGCGACGAAAGCCCACCAGCGAGTTGACGGCAGTGGTGCTCTGCGCTGCGTTTTCCGCGACTTTTTCTTTCTTGATGGCCATTCTGCGTGGCTCTCCCTGTTCCCGACTTTGCCCTGTCTTAGCTACAGTCAACGCGCGTGACAAACACACGTTGCGAGGTCTCGCTCGCGCCAACGAAAAACGGCCCATGCCGGGTGGGCATGGACCGCTGGATATCACGGACGCGACGCGTTCGGGGAAATGTGGGGGAGAGTGAACGCGCCCCGTGCCGGAGGTCTCCGGGAAAAAAAAAGCCCTAGGCGGCTTTCTTCTCGACCGTATCCGTTTTGGCCGCGTCCGTCTTGGGAGCGGTTTTGACGGTCTTGGTCGTCTTGCGCGGTGTCGACGCTTTCTTCGACAGGGCGGCGATTTTCTTGTTCAGGGCGGCGACTTCGGCTTCGAGTTCCTCGACGCGGTTGTCACGGACGCCGAACGGCACGACGTTCTTGACGGTTTCGACGCCGTCTTCGACGAGGTCGGTCGCCTTGGCGCGAGCGTCCTTGGTCAGTTCGAGCGTCTGGGCTTCCAGCGTCTCGCCTTTCTTGACGAGCGTTTCGAACAGCTCGCCGGAAACGGTCTTCAGCTGGTCGGCGCGGAACTGGGCACGCTCATAGGCCAGGCCGTAGAGGCCCAGATAGGCGCGGGCACCCTTGCGCAGGGTGGAGACTTCGGCGACTTTCGCCTTGGTCTTGCGGGTCGTTTTGGTCGTCGTCTTGGCTTTGGCCATGATTTGGGTCCTTCCTTGAGGTTTCGTTCGTCCTCGCCGCAGCGGACAGTCGCGCGGTTCGTTCGATGAGACCTAGATAGGGAAAGAGATTAGAAAGCGCGTCCTAACCGCGCCGACGCTCCCCCGGCCATGGGAAGTGTCCGTTCTAGCGAAGCGTGCCCTTGGCGCGTTCGCGGCGGGAGAACCAGACCGCGAAGACCGCGAAGGCGACGATCAGCGCGGTGAAGGCATAGGCCCCCGCCCCCATCGCTTCGGCCTGGAGCGCCAACCCGCCCGTCGTCGCCATCCAGACAAAGTTCACCGCCATCGCGACCAGCGACACGATGAAGACCGGCACGGCCCAGCGTCGGCGCAACAGGACCAGCAGCCAGCCCAGCACCCCGCCCCAGACGGCCACGGGCCACATCACGTCCATCAGCATCGGCATGTTGGCGTAATAGGCGATCATCTCCGGCGGAAAGTTGGACAGATAGTCGGCATTGTTCGTGCGGGTCATGAGATAGTCATAGGCCCCGCCGACATTCCACAGCAGGCCGAGCACGCCGATGATCCAGAACCAGATGGATGGTTTGCGCATGGTGGGGCTCCAGTTGGGGTGGGGGTCTGTCTGCCAAAACGTCGCGGGGTAGTCGAGTCGAGGGGAGAGGGACTGCGTCGTGGGAGTGACCCTGGACTTGATCCAGGGGAACGAAGCGACGGGGTGGAGGGGGCAGGAAACAGAAAAGCCTGCCGAGAGGCAGACCTTTGGGTCGGTTAGGCTTGCGACGAGGGGTCCCCTTTCCGTCCTTTGGGACGGACCGCTATCGCGGAGGTTTGCGACGATTGCCGTTGGCAATCTTAGACCCGCACGCGGGACGCAAACCTGTGGGGCCAGACGTTAGAGATCCAACAACAACCGCTCCGGATCCTCCAGGCACTCCTTGACCCGCACCAGGAACGTCACGGCTTCCTTGCCGTCCACGATCCGGTGGTCGTAGGAGAGTGCCAAGTACATCATCGGGCGGATGACGATCTCGTCGTTCCTCACCACGGGACGCTTCTGGATGGTGTGCATGCCCAGGATGCCGGATTGCGGCGGATTGAGGATGGGGGAGCTCATCAGGGAGCCGTAGACGCCGCCATTGCTGATGGTGAAGGTGCCGCCGCGCATGTCGTCCATGGAGAGCTGGCCGTCCCTCGCCTTGGCCCCCAGCTCGCCGATGCCCGTCTCGATTTCGGCGAGGCTTCTGGCGTCCGCGTCGCGCAACACCGGCACGACGAGGCCCTTGTCGGTGCCGACCGCGATGCTGATGTCGTAGAAGTTCTTGTAGATGATGTCCGTGCCGTCGATCTCGGCATTCACGGACGGAACCTCCTTGAGCGCCTGCACGACCGCCTTCACGAAGAAGGACATGAAGCCCAGCTTCACGCCATGCTTGTCGATGAAGACCTGCTTGTACTTCGACCGCAGCGCCATGATCTCTGACATGTCCGCTTCGTTGTAGGTCGTCAGCATGGCCGCCGTGTTCTGGGCGTCCTTGAGGCGGCGGGCGATGGTCTGGCGCAGGCGCGACATGCGGACCCGCTCTTCGCGCTCACCTGTCTCGCGCGGGGCAGACGGAGCGGCGGGCGTAGGTTTGGG
>JBATXP010000428.1:0-3932 GCA_049673465.1 Litorimonas sp. | reverse complement strand
GGGCTGATCTGGGGCGTCGCGCTGGGTCTCCTTCTGCTGCTGGCCCTGGCCGCCGCCTTGGGCCGCCAGGCCGTGGTGGACCGTTACCCGCGTTCCGCGACGCTCTACAATGCGGTCGGGCTGACCGTGCGCGCCAACGGGCTGGAGATCGACCCGCCTACCACGACGACGACGATCGCGGACGGCGTGCCGGTCATCCGCATCGAAACCGTGGTGCGCAACCTGACGCGAGAGGCCCGGCCCGTGCCGCTGATCGAGCTGACCCTGCATGACGGGGCGGGTAACGATCTGTCGCAATGGTTCGTGGAACCGCCCCAGGCGATGCTGGACGGGCGCGGGCGGCTGCAGATCCAAACCGAATATGCCGACCCGCCCGCCGGGGTGGCCGGCCTGCGCTACCGCTTCGCCGAGGAATAGGCGGCAAATTAGGGGATGATGGCGAGGCCGTCGCCCTGCAGGCCGACCGGGAAGCGCCGCAACACCTCGCCGCGCTCGAAATCGACTTCCGCGACCGTGTTGGTGCCGGTTTCCGCGACGTAGATCCGCGAACCGTCGCCGGAGAAGAGGATCGTGACCTGCTGGGACCGGCGGCCCGGCCCCACCTCGATGGTGCGCACGAGCGTCCGGCTGTCCACGTCGATGACGGACAGGGTGGCGTCCATCAGATTGGAGGTGACGGCGTGGCGGCCGTCCGGGCTGATCTGCAGGCGCAGCGGGAACGGCCCGACCTCCAGCCGGTGGAGTTCCTCCAGCGTCCTAGCGTCGTAGACGATCACCGTATTGGCCGCGCGGTTGCTGATCCAGAGCTCGCGCCCATCCGGCGTCAGGTCGATGCCTTCCGTGCCCGCACCCGCCGGAACGGTCCGGATCAACTCGTCCGTTTCCAGGTCGATCAGGCTGATCGACCCCGCACCGAGATTGGCCGTGTAGGCGTAGCGGCCGTCGGGCGACACTTCCACCATGTGGGTGCCGTCCTCGTCGGTCTTGATGCCCACCACTTCGCGCGTCCCCGCGGGCGTGGGGGGCGAGATTTCGACGATGGACCGGTTGCCTTCCGTGGAGGCGACGATGCGCCCGTCCGGGAGCCACTGGATGCCATGCGGGCGCGTATGCTCGCCCAGGTCGATCGTCTCGGCGATCGTGCGCGTGTCGAGGTCGAAAATGTCGATATGGTGGTCGCGATAGTTCACCACGGCGGCCTGGGTCCGGTCGGGGGAGGGGGCGATCTCGTGCGGCCAGCCATGGCTGGTGGGCACGCGCGCCTCTTCCCCGCCATGGGAGAGGTTGACGAAGCTGACCGTGTTCTCGCCCTTATTGCCGACCAGAAGGATCGGGTCGGTCGGCGCAAACTCCGCACACGCGCCGAGCAGCAAGGCCGAAAGCGCCAGGCCGCGCCTCAACAGGCCTTCTTTCTTTTCTTCGCCCGCTTCGGCACGCCCTCGCGCGCCAGTGCGTCGGCGCGTTCATTGCCGAAGTCGCCCGCATGGCCTTTGACCCAGCGCCAGTCGATCTCCCGCTCCGCCGCCAGCGCGTCGAGCTGCTGCCAGAGGTCCACGTTCTTGACCGGCTTCTTGGCCGCCGTCTTCCAGCCCCGGCGTTTCCAGCCGGGCAGCCATTCCTGCAGCCCCTTGAGGACGTAGGTGGAGTCGGAGAACAGCACGGTCTTGCCGTCCCAGCCCGGCTTGATCGCCTTGAGCGCCTCGATCACGGCCTGCATTTCCATGCGGTTATTGGTGGTCGCGGCTTCGCCGCCCTTGAGTTCCTTCTGCCGCTTGCCGTGGAACATCACCACGCCCCAGCCGCCCGGCCCCGGATTGCCCGAGCATGCCCCATCCGTATAGATGACCAGCGCGCCCTCCAGATCGCCCGCTTCGAACCGGTCCGTCGCCGCGGCCTTGCGGCTCACTCCGCCGCTTCCGTCGCCGCGGGCTTCGGGGGCAGGAGCTGGCGCGGCAGCCGGAACACCACCTTCTCTTCCGTCACCGTGATCTCGCGCACGTCCACCTCGTAGCGCGAGCGCAGCGCGGCCAGAACGCCGTCCATCAGATATTCCGGAGCGCTCGCGCCCGCCGACAGTCCGATGGTGCGCGCCCGGTCCACCTTGGCCCAGTCGATGCTGTCCGCCGAACTGATGAGATAGGCATCGTTGGCCCCGGCCTTGAGCCCGACTTCCACCAGCCGCTTTGAATTGGACGAGGTCTGCGAGCCGATCACGAGGAGCAGGTTGCAGCTTTCCGCAATGGTCTTGACCGCCGCCTGCCGATTGGTCGTGGCGTAGCAGATATCCTCCTTGTAGGGCAGGGCGAGGCTTGGAAAGCGCGACCGCAGGATGGCGATCAGGTCGGCCGTGTCGTCGACGGACAGGGTCGTCTGCGTCACCAGGGCCAGATTGTCCGGGTCCTCCGGCTGGTAGGTGCTCGCATCCTCTTCGGTCTCGATCAGGGTGATCTCGCCGGGGGCGAGCTGGCCCATCGTGCCGATCACCTCCGGGTGGCCCTGATGGCCGATCAGCAGGATGTGTCGGCCATCCCGGTGGTGGCGCTCCGCCTCCACATGGACCTTGGAGACGAGCGGGCAGGTCGCGTCGAGGAAGTTCATGTCGCGCGCGGCGGCCGCGTGGGGCACGGATTTGGGCACGCCGTGGGCGGAGAACACGACCGGCCGGTCGTCGGGGCATTCGTCCAGTTCCTCCACGAACACCGCGCCGAGCGACTCCAGCCGGTTCACCACGTGACGGTTGTGGACGATCTCGTGGCGGACATAGACGGGCTTGCCGTATTTCTTGAGGCTTTCCTCGACGATCTGGATGGCGCGGTCCACGCCGGCGCAGAAACCGCGCGGCGCGGCGAGCAGCACCGTCTTCTTCTTGCGGGGAGCGTCCATGTGGGGCCTGCCTTAAGGTTACGTCACGTGCCCGGGATTGCCGCGCCCGCATGTTGCGCGGGCTCGGTCCGGCGGTTAGACAGCGCCCTAACAGACGCGCCGCGACCGTGCCAAGACCTCCCGCAGCCGGGAAGGCCGGGGCGAGGTCTTTTCGCGGCGACTATCAGGCTTGAAACGGTTCCCTTCATGAAGACCATCGCTTCCTTCGCCCTCCTCGCCGCGCTGGGTGCCGCGACGGCTCTCGGCGGCTGCCGCTCCACCCAGGACGTCCTGCGCATCGGCGAGGGCGGGGAGCGCAATGCCGGGCCGTGCCCGCGCGCCTTCGCGCTCTACGACGCGGCGCGCATCGTGGAGTTCCGGGGCGAGGGCGAGAGCTTCGCCAATGTCGGCTTCACCGGGGAGATCGCCAGCGTGCGCTCGCTCTGCCGCTATGTGGGCGACAATCCGATCACGGGCGACGTGGACATCACCTTCAATCTGGGCCGCGGCCCGGCGGCGAGCGAGTCCGAGGCCACCTACCAGTACTGGGTCGCCATCATGCGCAAGAACATCGCCGTGATGGACAAGCAGACCTTCCCGCTGACCGTGAGCTTCCCGGCGGGCACGGACCGGATCACGACCACCGTGACCGTGGAGGATTACGAGATCCCGCGCGCCAGCGACACCACGTCGGGCGCGAACTTCGAGGTCGTGGTCGGCTTCGAGGTCACGCCCGAGCAGCGCGCCTTCAATGCGGACGGCCGACGCTTCCGCGTCAATGCGGGCCAACAGGGCTGATCCAGTGTCCTTGCAGAGCGAGCTGAGCGCCGCTTTCGGCGAAGCCTTCGCCGCGCTCGGCCACGACAGGGCGCTGGGCGCGGTCGTCGGTAGCAGCAAGGGAGACGCGCCCTTCCAGTGCAACGGTGCCATGGCGGCGGCCGGCGCGGCCAAGAAGCGCGGCGAAAAGATCAATCCGCGCGATGTGGCGAGTTCGGTCGCGCAGCGTGTGGGAACCCATCCGCTGGTCGGATTGGTCACGGTGGCCGGGCCGGGCTTCCTGAACATCGAGC
>JBATXP010000427.1:0-2073 GCA_049673465.1 Litorimonas sp. | reverse complement strand
GATCAACATGGTCGCCTGCACGGCCCGCATCCGCGCGCCTGCATTGCCTGCGCCTTCGGCGAGTCCGATGCGCGTCGCGCCCGCCATGGCGAAGCCGAAGGGCAGCATGAAGGCCATGGACGCCACGTTCAGCCCGACCTGGTAGGCGGCGAGTTCGCGCACCCCGATCGCGCCCATCAGCAGCGCGGCGGCGTTGAACAGCATGCCTTCGAACAGGGTCGTCACGCTGATCGGCCAGGCCAGCCGCGTCAGCTCCGCGAAGCGCTCGCGGTCGAAGGCGAACAGGTTGCGGAAGATCTCGAACGGCGCGGCCAGCCGGTCGGTCGAGACATAGACGCCCAGCATCCCGAAGCAGAGCGCGTAGGAGATGGAACTGGCGATGCCCGCCCCGACCAGGCCGAGTGCGGGCACGCCCAGCATGCCAAAGATCAGCACGGCGTTGAGCCCCGCATTGATGATGACACTCACCGTCACGATCAGCAGCGGCACGAGTGTCTTGTTCAATGCGGCGAGGAAATTGCGCAGCACCATGATGCCCAGCGCGAAGGGCAGGCCCGGGGCCAGCGCGATGACGTAGTCCTGTGCCGCGCGCGCCACGATCGGGTCCTGACCGAAGAAGACGAGCCCGTCCGACACGAAGAAGAGCAGCGCGAAGATCGGCACGGTCAGCATCGCCACCAGCCACAGCGCCATGCGCACGCTACGGCGCGCGTCGCGCCGGGCGTCCATATGGGCCTCGCCGATCGTGGTGCCGATGGCCTGGCTGACCATGGGGGTCACGGCGCTGGCCGGGCCCGCCCCGATCATCCACAGCAGGAAGTAGATCACCGTGCCCATGGCGGCGGCCGCCAGCGCGTCCGTGCCCACGCGGCCGATCATGACCGTGTCGATGGTGTAGATGGAATAGGACACGATCTGGGTCAGGGCCATGGGTCCGCCCAGCGCCAGGAGCGCCCTGGTTTCGCCGCCGAAGCTCTGCGGCAGGGAGGATATGGGTGCGGTCCGGGCCATGGCGCGCGGCCCTGCGCTTCCGCGCGCCATCTGTAAAGCCATCGCTGTTGCAATCCGCCCCGCAAGCCAGCAGGAGAGGGCGCGCGACCCCAAGGAGGACACGGCTTTGCGCCAGCAGGGACCCATCAAGCCGCTTCGCCGCGCCGTCCGCCTCGGCTTGGCTCTCGCGGTCGCTGTCGCCCTGCCGTCGGGCTGCGCGGACGTCGCGTCCGATCCCGTGCGCGTGGTGGGGTCCTCGACCATCTTTCCCTTCGCGGCCATGGCGGCGGAACGCTATTCGGAGCGAACGGGCGTGCGCCTGGTCGTGGAACAGACGGGTAGTGGCGGCGGGCACAAGCTCTTCTGCTCGGGCGATCCATCCATCGACGCGACCACCTCGTCGCGCCGCCAGAAGCCGGAAGAGGCGGAGCTCTGCGCGCAGAACGGTGTCTCGGACACGGTCGAGATCCGGCTCGGCCATGACGGCATCGTGCTGGCCAGGGCCGCAAGCGCGCCGCCCATGGAACTGAGCGAGGCGCAGATCTTCCAGGCCCTGGCCCGCGACCTGCCGAGGTCCGAGACGGACTGCACCTTCCGTCCCAATCCGCACAAACGCTGGGCCGATCTGGGCGGCGGTCTGCCGGGCGATCCGATAGCGGTGCACGGCCCGCCGCCTACCTCCGGCACGCGCGACGCCTTCGTGGAAACCGCGATGGAAGCGGGCGCGCGCCGTCATCCCTGCCTGGCGGCGATGGAACGCGACACGCCCAACCTGTTCCGCGCCCGCGCCCATGCCGTGCGCGAGGACGGGGGCTGGATCGATGCGGGCGAAAACGACGCGGCTCTTGTGCGCACCTTGCTGGGAACGCCGGGCGCGCTCGGCGTGTTCGGCTTCGCGTCCCTGAACCGCAATGCAGACCGGCTGTCGGGCCTCAGCGTGAACGGGGTCGCGCCCAGCCAGGCCTCCATCCGCTCGGGCGACTATCCGGTGGTCCGCGACCTCTACCTCTATATCCACGCGGATCGCGGCGAGGCGCTGGCGGGCTATGCGACGGAGCTGGTGTCGGACGCGGCCTCCGGGCC
>JBATXP010000426.1:0-13098 GCA_049673465.1 Litorimonas sp. | reverse complement strand
ACCAGAGCCTATCTCTGGAAGCGCCATTTCGCCTTTGGGCAGACCCCGACGCGTGAGGCCGCCGACCGCGGCGTTCGCGGCGTACCGGGCGTGGCGAAATGGACAGCCGTGGGCGCCGTCCAGGCCGTGCGTCACGGCGCGTCCTACCTTCTCTACAGCCTGACCGGGCGACCCGCGCGCATCGAGCATTTCGGTCGCCTGGCCCAAGGGCTTGGCAAGATGTTCTGGTGGGACCGCCTCAGCCCCCGCCTTTACGGCAGCAAGGCGCGCTAGAGATACGGATTGTCCGAAGCACCGGGAGCGGGTCGTGCAGCCGTCTGGGCCGGTTGGTTCTGTGCGGCAGGAGCGGCCGCACTGGGGAACTGTGTCGGAAGATAGGGCTGCGGGCCCGACCCAGTGGACGCCTGTGACGGCATGGCCTGCGGCATCGTGCCGTCCGCGGCTGGCCGAACGGGCTGGCCGTAGGCATCGTAATAGGTCTCTTCCGCGTAGCCATATCCATCCTGAACGTCGGCCGGAGCGGCGACATAGGCAGCTGGATCGTACTCCGTCGCGGGCTGAAACGCGGCCGCGCCCGGATTGTACGGAGCCGCTTCGGCATATGCTGCATCGGCCCGATATGTGTCGCCATAGTCGGGGTATTCGGTAAACTCGGCTGCGGGTGCATACTCTGCCGGGAATGGCGTGGCGGGCTGGTACGGTTGCAGCGGTTCGGGAATATCGACCGTTTCGTAGCGATTGAGGCCGGGAACCCGCTCCGTGACGGGGTTTGGAACCGCGTATAGCCGAGGGTCGGAGAAGACGCGGAACAGCGCGATCATGCCCAGAGTGAAGGCCCAGAACAGGCTGGCGAGCAGAAAGGCCAGCATGCGCATATTGCGGCCCTTTACCGGGTAGGTCGCGCTGGAAATCACCCTGACATTCTCCGCGGACACTTCGGCCTGCTGCTGGTTGATCAGCGCTTCCTGCTCCTTGTTCAGATAGTTCTTGAGGCGTGTCGTCAGCGTCTCGTGCTGCCTGACGAGGTCGTTATAATCGGGCGCGAGCGCGGTCAGACGGCGCAGCTTGGCGTCCGCTTCGTTGAGCTGGCGCTGAATGGTGAACTCCTTTTCGCGCAGCGAATCGGCACTGGCTTGGAGGCGGTTGCGCTGGCGCATCAGGTCCTGGTGGACAGGATCGGGCCCGACCCGGCGACCGCCTGTCGCTTGCCCGCCGCTTGACGCGGAGAGACGGCGCAGCTCCTCGATCTCCGTGCGTTTCTGGCGGACGGGATCGGAGGTGGGCAGATATTTCGCCAGGAGCTGGCTGAGTTCGAGTTCGGCCTGCGCGATACGGTTGGAAGCGCGGTCGTCCACGTAGAGATTGATCGTCGCCGGGGTCTGGCGCAGCGTGTCCTCGACGCTGGCGAGCGAGCGTTCCGCCTCGACCAGCTCGGCCCGCACACCGTTCAGGCTGGCGCGCAGGTCTTCCGTGCGCTTGCTGGCCCCGGCCTGTTCCGACGTGAAGTTGGAGATGCCCTGGCGCTCCAGGAAGGCGGAGGTCCGGCGCTCGTTCTGCTTCAACTGGCTTTCCGTGTCGGCGCGACGCTGCGCGATCAGGTCGCTGGAGCCTTCCACGAACACGGTGCGGCGATAGGACATGTAGGCGTCCATCAGCGAATTGAGCGTAGCGACGGCGAATTGCGGGTCCTCGTGCTTGAAGGCGAGGTCCACGATGGAGGATTTCGGACGCGCGGCGACGAGGAAGTTGTCGTCCATCTTCTTGCGCATTTCCATATAGGCCAGCTGGTAGGCCGTCGTGCCCTCGCGATGGCGGCTCATCTTGGCGGCGATGTCCTCGTCGAACAGGCGCAGCCCGCCGGGCTGCGACGCGATCTCGCCGATCACGCGGTCCATGACCTCGGGATTTTTCATGATGGCGACTTCGTTGAGCGTGATCGTGTCGGGCGTCTGCAACAGGCTGGATTGGCCCTGCGCGCCGGCGATGGGCTGGTAGACATATTCGTCGCCTAGCTGCACCATGATGGTGCCTTCACCCGAATAGGTGCGCTTGATGTCCGCCGTCATCACCCAGGCCACGACCAGGCCGACGAGACCCAGCGGGACCACCCAGACCATCTGGCGGAAGAATGAGCGGACCATTTCGCCCAGCTTGATGTTGGGAATGCCGTTGGCGTAGTCGCCCACGGTCAAGTCGGCCGCGCGCGGAGACGCCGCCACGGCGGGAGGGACGTTGCCGCCCACCTGTCTGGGGGCGCGGCCCGCCCACTTCTTCCGCCCGAGTCCGAATGCCGCCATAGCGCCAAGCCCTTCATGCCCACGCCGGAATGCAGCGCGTCATCTTGGTTAATGGCGTGTGTGGTTTAATAATTCCTTATCCATTCTTGTTAAGGAAAGGCGGTGCGGGAAACCGCGAACACGAAGCCGCGATCGCGGCGCGCGGGATCGAGATTATGTTGGACTTCAGGACGCTGCTTGTCGCATCCACGGCTTTGGCGATCGCTTTCGCCCTGCCGGTCGATGCGGATGCGCAGAGCCGTTATGGTTACCAGCCCCCTGTGCAAACCCAAGGTCCCGCACCAATGTCCGGCCGCATGATGATGCCGAGGCAGGTTGTGCCTCATCCCGCATCTGCATTTCATCCGGGTGCCTATGCACGACCCGTCCATCCGGCCTACGCGCAAACCCGGCAGACCCGCTTCCAGCAGTGGATGGATTGGGAAGCGCCCTATACGCTCGTGCCCGGAGATCAGCTCGACATCGTCGTGAGCTCCGCGCCGGAGCTGTCTCGCACCCTGACCGTCGGCCCGGACGGCCGGGTCGTCATGCCCATGTCCAGGCCAATCATGGCGGCGGGCCGGACCTTCGTTCAGTTGCAGTCGGCGCTCATGGCGGAACTCGGGCTGCAATTGCGCGACCCGCGCATATCCGTGACGCCGCGCGCCTATGCGCCCGAACAGATCTTCGTCGGCGGCCAGGTGGGCCAGCCGGGAACCTACACGCTCGCCAGCCCCATCGGTGCGCTCGAAGCCATTCTGATGGCGGGCGGGCTGCGAACGACCGCCAAGGGCAAGGAAGTCGTCGTATTGCGACGCGCGCCGGGTGGCGGCGTGATGATGCGCACGGTCAACGTCAAAGGTGGGTTGAAGACCCTGCGTCGCTATGACGACCTGATCCAGCTGCGTCGCGGCGACATCGTGTTCGTGCCTGCGACGGGTCTCGCCGAGGTCGGCAACTTCGTGCAGAACTTCCGCAACGCGCTGCCAGTCGACTTCAATATCGCCTACCAGTTCGGCCAAGGCGGCGACAACGGCACCACCGTCATCTCGCCATAAGGATCAGGCGGCCAGCGTCGCCCGGTTCTCTGCCAGCCAGCCGCGCGCGGCGCGCTGGGCCAGAGTGAGGTCTTCCGGCGACAATTCCATCTTGATCTCGTCGCGATAGGCCTTGGCCGGGGCGGAGCCCATCATCGCGGCGAGGCTGAACCATTTATGCGCCTCGACATAGTCCGGGCCGCGTTCCTCGACATCGGTCGAGTAGATCAGTCCGAGCTTGAAGAGGTCCTCCTGGGTCGCGGCGTCCGTCACCGCGTCCGAGGCTTCTCTCACTTCCATCATCGTATAGGCCATTTCGCGCCCTCCACATCGTTTCCATTCACCCAACCGTTCGGTCGGATCGCAGGGAGCGGCGGTTCTTGGTTGCCGTCTCCCGGCATGTCGGAACATTTGCGGATGGGGGATAACAGGACGTAAACGCGAACAGGCTTAATCGCGCTTTAGTCTTGTTACTTGTCGTATACGGGGCTTAACGGCGAGATAAGATAGGCGGGATACGAAGTATAGATTATTCTTTACTTTTAAACCAGCTTCACCTGCTGAAGTATGCCAGTTCACCTTCTGGTGACGAAAAACTTCGAATTCTTTGCTTATGCGTAGAAACGGACCACCTCTGACAGCCCGGCCCGGTCGGATTCGAGGTCGTTCACCGGAGCATCCGGGTTGGCATAGCCCAGCGCGAGCCCGACCAGGACGTGGTGTCCTGCGTCTATGTCGAGCAGTTCACGGGACACGCTCGACCAGTTCCGCCACCATCCCTGCGGCGCGGTATGCAGCCCATGTTCGCGCGCTAGCAGCATGATGGATTGCAGCAGGATGCCGATATCCATGTGCTGCGGCATCTCCAACCGCGTGTCTCCAGTCACGATCATGCCGACCGGCGCACCGAAGAAGCGGGCATTCTCCGCGAACCAGCGCAGCCGCGCGGGCTTGTCCTCTCGCGGGATACCGAGCCGCGCATACATGTCCTCGCCCAGCTTGTAGCGCCAGGTCCGTTGCGGCTCCCACAGGGGCGATGGGTAGGCACGAAAAGTCGGCTCCTCCGTCTGGTTGGCGAGGGTGCGTTCCGATGCGCGGCGGGTAAACTCAGCCAGCGTCTCGCCCTGCATGACATGGATCTTCCACGGTTGCAGATTGCCTCCCGAAGGACTGCGCAACGCCGTCTGCAAGATGTCCTGCAAGACGTCCTCCGGCACTGCGGTGTCGAGGAAATCGCGTACCGTCAGGCGCGTCGTCATGGCGTCGGAAACGGTCGAACTCGGATCGGTCGTCAAGGGCATGGGTCCACGTTAGCGGCTCGGACCGTCCGGTTCCACACCCTCATCGGCCTTAGCCGCCATCTGATGCCCGATGCGGCGCAGCACGAGCCACTGAACCAAGCCGAAGAACAGCACGCCCGCCGCAATGACCTTCCCAAGCGTCGCTCCGCCGGAAATCCAGAGGGTGAAAGCGAAAAGAAGGAGGGTGACCCAGAAGGTGACGGTGGCGAAGAGGCGAATGCCGGACGTGGCCATGGGACAATTCGGTTAGCGCGGCTTTCGCAGGAATAGAAAGTGAGCCGAGCCGTAAGCGGCACTGACGAAAAGCGCCACAACCAAAAAGTCTATCAGTGTTTCCGTGCTCATTGGCTCATATCCTCATCCTCAACGTAGTAGAGCACGACGAGCGATACAAGGAAGATGACAAGCCCCAAGGCGAAGAAGGCAATTCCTTCTATTCGCGAGAACCGCGCGCTTTCAGAAAACAAATCCAGCAATCCGCCCCCTGACAACGCCAAGCTGATCGCTAGAAGCCAGTTGGAAATCTGCTTCCGAATTGCGTTACGGTTTCGCGCCTGATGGCGACGCTTCGCAATTAGGTGATCGGCTTCTTCGCTCACAACCCCAGTTTTTTCCGAAGCAGCTCATTCACCGCCTGCGGGTTGGCCTTGCCCTGGCTGGCCTTCATCACCTGCCCGACGAAGAAACCGAGCAGTTTGGGATTCTGCTTCGCTTTTTCGACCTGCCCTGGATTGGCGGCAAGCGCCTCGTCCACGAGCGTTTCGATCGCACCCATGTCGGTGACCTGTTTCAGCCCGTCGCGCTCGATGATCTCGTCCGCCGTGCCCCCCCCGTCGAACATCTTGCCGAACACGTCCTTGGCGATCTTGCCGGAAATCGTCTTGTCCTGAATACGGTCGATCAGCTGGCCGAGCGAATCCGCGCCGATCGGGCTGTCCGACAGATCGGTTTCGGCATTGTTGAGTGCGCCGAACAGCTCGCCCATCATCCAGTTGGCGGCGATCTTGGCATCGCGCCCCTTTGCCAGCGCCTCGAAGAAGTCGCCCTTCCCCTTGTCCGCCGTCAGCACGCCGGCATCGTAATCCGGCAGACCGTACTGCTCCACGAAGCGCGCTTTCCGGGCGGCGGGAAGCTCAGGAAGGTCCGCCTTGATCCGCGCGATGAAGTCGTCGCTCAGCTCCAAGGGCAACAGGTCGGGGTCGGGGAAGTAGCGATAGTCGTGCGCGTCCTCCTTGGAGCGCATGGTGCGCGTCTCGCCCTTATTGGGGTCGAACAGGCGCGTCTCCTGGTCGATCTCGCCACCCGCTTCGAGAATCTCGATGTGCCGGCGCGCCTCGTAGGCGATGGCCTGGCGAATGAAGCGCAAGCTGTTCACGTTCTTGATCTCGCAGCGCGTGCCGAGCTCGCCGCCCGGACGGCGGACGGACACGTTCACGTCGGCGCGCAAATTCCCCTTCTCCATGTCGCCGTCGCACGTACCGAGCGCGCGCACGATCTGGCGCAGCGCATCGACATAGGCCGAGGCTTCGGCGGCGGAGCGCATGTCCGGCTTGGACACGATCTCCATCAGCGCCACGCCGGAACGGTTTAGGTCCACATAGGTCTCGTCCGGCGACAGATCGTGTATCGACTTGCCCGCATCCTGTTCAAGGTGGAGCCGCTCTATTCCGACCGTGACGGGCTCGCCGCCTTCCGGCACGACCTCGATCTCCCCTTCCCCGACGACAGGATGCTCGAACTGGCTGATCTGATAGCCCTGCGGCAGGTCCACGTAGAAATAGTTCTTGCGGTCAAAGCGAGAGAAGGCGTTGATCTTCGCGTTTAGGCCCAGCCCCGTGCGCACCGCCTGCTCCACGCAAAATTCGTTCACGACCGGTAGCATGCCCGGCAGGCCCGCATCGACGAGCGAAACCTGCGTATTCGGCTCCGCTCCAAATGCGGTCGGCGCGCCGGAGAAGAGCTTGGCGTTGGAGGCGACCTGGGCGTGGACTTCCAGCCCGATGATGAGCTCCCACGGGCCGGTCTCGCCTTTAAGGAAGTCTTTTTCGTCAGCAACGCGGGGGGCGATGAAGGTCATGATCCAGTTCCAACTCTCAAGTTCCGCTCATCCCAACGAAAGTTGGGATCCAGACAATGCTCGGCGGCCTGCGTCCAGATTTCCGGGTAATCTTCCGGGTCGGGCATAGGCCAAACCGGGCACTTCGATATGTCGAACCAGTGCGGATTATCTTTGGCGATGAGTTCAATTTTCCAGCCGCGCTTCCAAGCTTTTATCTGGCGTTCTCTTCTGAAGGCCGCGTCTCGGGTCTCGAACTCTTGGAACCAAATAAGGTGCATAAGGCCATAGCGTTTCGCGAAGCCGTCAAACGTGCCGTGCCTATGCTGCTCCATACGAACGCCAAGGTCGTCCGTGTGACCTATGTAGAGCGTGCCGTTATAGACGTTGGTGATGATGTAGACATAGAAGCTGAGGTGGCCCATTGGCCTAACTCGCACGCTTTGGCTGGATCCCAGCTTTCGCTGGGATGAGCGGAAAGAGAGAATAAGACGTCACGCCCACCACTTCCCCGGCTTCGCATTGAACCCGGCCGCTTTCTCCAGCGCTCCCGCCGCCTTGAACACCCTGCTTTCGTCCAGCGCACGCCCAATGACCTGTAAGCCCAATGGCAACCCGTTCCCGTCGAGCGCCGCCGGAACCGAAATCCCCGGCAAGCCTGCCAAGTTCGCCGTCACCGTGAACACGTCGTTCAGATACATCTGCACCGGATCGTCGAGCTTGCGGCCGACCGGGAAGGCCGCGCTCGGCGCGGTCGGGGTCAGCAGCACGTCGCAGCTTTCCCAAGCGGTGCGGAAGTCGTCCGCGATCTTGGTCCGGACCTTCTGCGCGCGGAGGTAATAGGCGTCGTAATAGCCCGCGCTCAGCACGTAGGTGCCGATCATGATGCGGCGGCGGACTTCGTCGCCGAAGCCCTCTGTCCTTGTCCGCTCGTAGGTGTCGGCGAGGTTCTCGCCCTCGACGCGCAGGCCGTAGCGCATCCCGTCATAGCGGGCGAGGTTGGAGGAGGCTTCGGCAGGCGCGACGACATAGTAGACGGGGAGCGCGTATTTGGTGTGCGGCAGGGAGACATCTACGATTTCCGCGCCTGCCTCGCGCATCCATTCCACGCCTTCGGCCCAGACATCCTCGATCTCCTTCGGAATGCCGTCCATCGTGTATTCGCGGGGCACGCCGACGCGCAGGCCCTTGACGCTGTCGCCGACGGCGGAACGCCAGTCCGGCACTGGCTCATTAATGGAGGTGCTGTCCTTGGGATCGTATCCGGCCATGCTCTCCAACAGGATCGCCGCGTCTTCCACCGTCTTGGCGATCGGTCCGGCCTGGTCGAGCGAGCTGGCGAACGCCACGATGCCGTAGCGCGAGCAGCGGCCATAGGTCGGCTTGATGCCCACCGTGCCCGTCAAGCTCGCAGGCTGGCGGATGGAGCCGCCCGTGTCGGTCGCCGTCGCGCCGAGGCAGAGGTCGGCGGCCACGGCGGCGGCAGACCCACCAGACGACCCGCCCGGAACGAGGTCTTCCCCGTTGCGCCACGGATTGATCACCGGGCCGAAGCAGGAGGTCTCGTTGGCAGAGCCCATGGCGAACTGGTCCAGATTGAGCTTGCCCAGCATCACCATGCCGTCCGCCTTCATGTTGGCGGACACGGTGGATTCGTAGGGCGGGGTGAAATCCCCGAGGATCTTCGAGGCCGCCGTGGTGCGGATGCCTTCCGTGCAGAACAGGTCCTTCATGCCGAGCGGCGCGCCCTCCAGCTTGCCGACCGTGCCGGATGCGCGTCGGTCGTCGGACGCCTTCGCCTGGTCTCGCGCGAGGTCGAAGGTGGGCGTGATGAAGGCGTTGAGCCCCTGGGCCGCTTCGCACGCCTCGATATGCGCGTCGGTGAGTTCGACGGAGGAGAACGCTCCAGAGGCCATGCCGTCCAGCGCGCCCGCAAGCGTCAGTTTGGTCAGGTCGGTCATGGCCCTACTCCACCGACCGCGGAACGACGAAAAACCCATCTTCCGCCTTGGGCGCGTTGGCGAGTACCTTGTCGCGGATGCCGCCCGCCGTTACGGTATCTTCCCGCATCGGGGCGGTCATGGCGACGGCCGACGTCATGGGTTCCACGCCGTCCACCTCGACTTCGCCCAGCTGCTCGATCCAGCCGAGGATGCCATTGAGGTCGTCGGCGATGGCGCCGCACTGGGCCTCCTCGACGTGAAGCCGCGCGAGGCGGGCGATCTTGACGACATCGGCGCTGGACACGCCGTTTTCGGGTTCGGCCACGCCGCCCTCCCACGTTGCAACAAGGCGGCCCGTTAGCAACGGGCCGGAGGGGCCGCAAGCGCAGGACCGCGCCAAACACATTGAAACCGCTCGCGCGTCCGATTATCGGGCGAACAGTATGAAATACGACAATCCACACATGTCAGAGGTCTCCCCGCGCGGGGGCAACGCATTCAGCCGCTGGCTCGGCTCGGTCGGGCTGAAGCTGATTGGGTGGGAGCTGAAGGGGCGGATGCCCGACGCACCCAAATTCGTCATCATCGGCGTGCCGCACACATCGAACTGGGACGCGGTGGCGGCGTCGCTGGCCATGCTGGCGAGCGGGTTCCGCTATACCTTCCTGATCAAGAAGGAGTGGTTCTTCTGGCCCATGGGACCGATCTTTCGCGCGCTGGGCGGCTATCCGGTCGACCGCAGCAAGGGCTCCAACGTGGTGCGCCAGCTCGTTCGCATCTTTCAGGAAAACGACCGCATCTGCATCGGCTTTCCGCCGGAAGGAACGCGCGGCTATGTGGACCGCTACAAAACCGGCTTCCTGCGCGTGGCCTACGCCGCGAACGTGCCCGTCTTCATCTGCGCTTTCGACGGTCCCAACAAACATGTGGTCCTGGACCGCGAATTCCCGCTGACCGGCGACATCGACGCCGATGCCAAGGCCATCAAGGACTATGTTGACGCGACCTGGGTCGGGGTGAACCCGCAGAACCAGTTCCCGAGCTATCCGTCCGACCTGACAAAAGTTTAACGAACCTAAGCCGCGCGGTTTCCTGCTCCGGCCTGTAGGCCCATCGCCATGGACGCCCCTTCGACCCCTCATCGGCCGTTTCCGCACGTGCCGACGCTAGATGCCGGCGCGTTGATGCCCGCGTCCTTGGTCAAGCCGGACTTCAGGATCGGCAACGCCTTCACGCGGTGGATGGGGCGGACCTTGCTCGTCCTTTTGGGTTGGCGGATCATGGGCAACCCGCCCGACATGGCGAAGGTCGTGATCATCGCCGCTCCTCATACGTCCAATTGGGACCTTATTCTCGCTCTGAGCGCGATGCTCGCCTACGGGATGCCGATCCACTTCATGATGAAGAAGGAAGCCTTCTTCTGGCCGCTGGGCGGTCTGTTCAGGAAATTGGGCGGGATGCCGATCGACCGATCGTCGAAGAACGACGTGACCGGTCAGGTCGTGGCGCGGTTCCAGGAAGAAGAGGTGCTGTGGATCGCCATCACGCCCGAAGGGACGCGATCCAAGGTTCCCGGCTACCGCAAAGGCTATCTGCGCATTGCGGAAGCGGCCGACGTGCCGGTCTTTCTCTACGGCGTGATGGCGGATCGGAAAATGGTCGTGCTCGACCGCGTACTGGAAACGACCGGTGATGCGGACGCCGATGCCGAGGCTCACTATGCCTATGTCAGTGCCAACTATAACGGCATAAAGCCCCGCAACGACCAGGTTTGAACACACCGACCCACGCCCTCGTCGCCTTGGCGGCGCTATCCCATGGGGACGAACCGAAGCGAAACTGGACCGCCCTGATCGGTGGCCTGATCCCCGACCTCGCCATCTTCCTCTGGGCTCCGTGGCAGCGCTGGGGTCTGGGTCGCGAATGGTCGGCGATCTGGGACCGGCATTATTTCGAAGCCCCGATGCAGACCCTGATTGCGCTGTTCAACAGTGTGCCGATCTACGCGGCTCTTCTGCTGATCGGTCTGTGGCAGCGTGAGCGAATGTGGGGCGTCCTGCTGAGCGTTTTCAGCCTCGCGGCCCTGCTCCACCTCGCGCTGGACATCCCCGTCCACGGCCATGACGCCTATCGGCATTTCTGGCCGCTTTCGGACTGGCGGTTTCACAGTCCTGTGTCCTACTGGGAAGCGGATCTGCACGCCCGCTGGGTCTCTCTGATCGAAGCCGTGATCGTGCTGGTCAGCGTCATTCTGCTTTGGAGACGGTTCCCCGCGATCTGGGTCCGGGTGTTGCTCGGTCTTGTGACAGTCTTCGCTCTTTTCGTGACGACGGCTTTGTGGGTGATGTAGCTATTGTCCTCGCTACTTGTCGTCCCCGGCATTCATTGCCGGGGTCTGGATGCATACGTCTTCACAAGCCGTGTCTTGTGGGCAAGTTCTCGACCAGGCCCCGGCAATGAATGCCGGGGACGAAGTGCTGGCTGGACGCTTTTCGACCACGTCTTGCCGCCTCCTCTCCAACCCCCTATCGACCACATATGGCCCTGATCGATCTCGACGCACTCGCTTCCAGCGAAGGCCCCCTGCTCGGCCTCGATCCGGGGACCAAGACGCTGGGCCTTGCCATTTCGGACCGCACGCGCCTGATCGCCACGCCGCTGCTCACGATCCGGCGCAAGAAGTTCACGCCGGACGCGACGCAATTGCTGGACGAATACCGCAAGAATGACGGCTCCGCTCTCGTGGTCGGCCTGCCGCTCAACATGGATGGCAGCGCGGGTCCGCGCGCGCAGTCCGTGCGGGATTTCTGCGCCAACCTGCTCAGACTGCAGGACATCCCCCTGTTTCTCTGGGACGAACGGCTCTCCACCGCCGCCGTCACGCGCAGCATGATCGACGCCGACGTCAGCCGCGCCAAGCGGGCGGAGAAGGTCGACGCAATGGCCGCTGGCTACATTCTGCAAGGGGTGCTGGACCGCTTGCGCGCGTGAAGCGGAGTCGTTAGGGCCTGCGAAGTTTGTTCCCCATCTCCCAAACGGAGAGTCGTGTGACCCCATTCGAGGGATATGAGTTCACAAAGAGGCACTGCCTCGACATTTCCGATTTCCACCGCGCCGACATCGAAAACCTGCTGGCCCTCGGCGCGCATTATGCCGACCTCGACGTGCAGAAGCACGGGCCGCGCGACGTGCTGGCGGGCAAGACGCTCATCAATCTGTTCTTCGAGAACTCCACCCGGACGGAAAAGTCGTTCGAGCTGGCCGGACGCCGCCTCGGCGCGGACGTGATCTCCATGCAGGTCGCCAGCTCTTCGGTGAAGAAGGGCGAGACGCTGCTCGACACGGCGGCGACGCTGAACGCCATGAACCCGGACCTGCTGGTCGTGCGCCACGGCAGTTCCGGCGCACCGTCCCTGTTGGCGCAAAAGGTGGAGTGTTCGGTCATCAATGCGGGCGACGGGATGCACGCCCATCCGACCCAGGCCCTGCTCGACGCGTTGACCCTGCGGCAGGCGTTCGACGGCGACTTCTCCGGCATCCGCATCGCCATCTGCGGCGACATCCTGCACAGCCGGGTCGCGCGGTCCAACGTGCAGTTGCTCAACATGCTGGGCGCGGATGTGCGTCTCGTCGGGCCGCCGACCCTGATCCCGACCGATGCGGACCAATGGGGTGTGGAGGTCTTCCACGACATGAAGGACGGCCTTACGGGCTGCGACGCGGTCATGATGCTGCGGCTTCAGCTGGAGCGCATGAGCGGGGCCTTCGTCCCATCCAAACGCGAATATTTCCACTATTACGGGCTGGACCGCACCAAGCTGGCCTACGCCAAGCCAGGCGCGCTGGTCATGCATCCGGGCCCGATGAACCGCGGCGTGGAGATCAGCTCCGGCGTGGCGGACGATCCGGACGTGTCGCTGATCACGGATCAGGTCGCGGCGGGCGTGGCAATGCGGATGGCGATCCTGCACGCGCTGTCGGAGGGGATCCGGTGATGGCTTGTCGCCTCGTCTTTCCGTCGTCCCCGGCATTTATTGCAGGGGTCTGTTCTCCTTCTGCTCCACAAGCCGGAAGAGACCGCAACAACTTGTCTTGTGAGCGTTCCGTCAGCCAGACCCCGGCAATGAATGCCGGGGACGGGAATATTTCAGCCTCATGACCGCCCTTACCCTGACCGATATCCGCATCATGGATCCTGCTTCGGGCCGGGATGAACGCGGGCATGTCCTCATCGAGGACGGGCGGATCGCCGCGGTTGGGCCGGACGCGCCCGTTCGAGGCAAGGTGCTGAACGGGACCCACCTCACCTGCGCGCCGGGCCTGATCGACGCGCGCGTCAAGGCGGGCGAGCCGGGGCAGGAAAACCGCGAAACGCTGGCCACGGCCAACGCCGCAGCCCTGGCGGGCGGGGTGACGCAGATCGTCGTGCAGCCCCAGACAGAACCCATCATCGACGACCTCTCCCTGGTCGACTTCATCCTGCGC
>JBATXP010000425.1:0-5071 GCA_049673465.1 Litorimonas sp. | reverse complement strand
CCCGCCAGCCGCGCGGCAAGGGCGGCAACCGCAACCGGAAAGGCGGCCAGGCCGCGCGGGGACAACAAGGTCGCGGCAAGTTCAACAAGAACCGTGGTCCCAAGCCCGACCGCGACTGGCAATCGGGCGGCTACTCCGCCGGCAAGGCCCCGCGCCCGCGCAAGTCCCTGGAGAACTCGCCCTTCGCCGCTCTCGCGGCACTGAAGGCGGGCTCCCCCAAGCCGACCGACAAGGCGGATGAGCCCGCCAAGACCGACAAGAAGACGGACGACAAGTCCTGAGCGAGGTTTCCGACGAAAGCTGCCGCCTCGACGTCTGGCTGTTTCGCACGCGGCTGTGCAAGACACGAAGCGAGGCGCAGGCCATCATCGGCAAGCGCAAGCTGCGCCTGACTCGCGCGGGCGAAACCGCCCGGGTGAGCAAGCCGCATTTCCAGGTGCGACCCGGCGACCGGGTCAGCTTCATGCGCCACCGCGACCTCGTCCACGTGGAAATGATCGCGCCGGGCACGCGCCGCGGCCCTGCCCCGGAAGCGCGCTCACTCTATCTTGATCTGGCCGGAGAGGCGGGCGCGGGTTCGTCCGGTTGACAGCCACGGGTCCCGCCGCCAAAGCCCCGCGCATGACCTACATCGTCAAAGACGAATGCATTAAATGCAAGTTCATGGACTGCGTGGAAGTCTGTCCGGTGGACTGTTTCTACGAGGGCGAGAACATGCTCGTCATCCACCCGGACGAGTGCATCGATTGCGGCGTTTGCGAACCCGAATGCCCGGTCGACGCCATCGTGCCCGACACGGAAGACGACCCGGACGGCAAGTGGCTCGCCATCAACAGCAAGTACGCCGAACTCTGGCCCGTCATCACGGTCAAGAAGGATCCGCCCGAAGACCGCGAAAAATATGAGGACGAGACCGGCAAGTTCGAGAAATACTTCTCGCCAGAGCCGGGAACGGGCGACGCCTAGCCGCCATTCCTTTCGCCGCCTTGTCTCCAGTCGATCGGGCTACTGCAATATGCTGAGCAGCCTCGCCTGATCCCTCAGGAACCGCGCCAGGTGCATCTTGTCGACGATATAGTCGACGCCGAGAATGGATGGGTGGGACAGGTAGTCCACGCGGATGTCGCTTGAGATGATGGCGATGGGAGAGCGGTGGCGGCTCTTGCGGATCAATGGCACGCTGACCTGCGCGGTGATGCTGCGCGACAGGAGGTTGTCCAGCAGGATCAGGTCGAACTTGCGCGAGTTGGCGTGGCGCGCCGCTTCGAGCCACTCCGTGGCCTTGATCATCTTGCAGACACCGCCCGTCGCCTGCTCCAGGATCTGCTGAACAATGACGTGCATGATCGGGTCGTCATCGACCAGCAGAACGTCCATGGTGACCTCTTTTCGATCCGACCGAAAAGCCATGAAACGGCCGTCGACGTCGAATGCTTCACGATGCCCACACAACCACTCTTTGTTGAAGCAAAGGTTAATACACGTGTTAACGTACAGTGTAAGGTCGTCGATGCAATCGGATTCGCATCCGGGACGAGTTTGTGTTATAGTCTTGTCACACACGGCGTCGAGCGTCTCCGCACATGGGAGGCTCGCGCCGTTTTTTTGGCTCACGCACATTCGGCTCTCACACGGCCGGATGAACGATAAGGAAGAGGATCGCTCACCCATGGCATCACGCAAGAAATCCGCGAAGAAGAAACCCGTCTCCTTCAAGGTCGGCCAGCACGTCATCTATCCCGCCCACGGCGTCGGCGAGGTCATCGCGATCGAACAGGAAGTGATCGCGGGCTTCGATATCGAGGTCTATGTGGTCAAGTTCGACCAGGACAAGATGACCCTGCGCGTGCCCACCGCCAAGGCGTCCAATTCCGGCATGCGCGCCCTGTCCAACGACCTGATCCTGAAGGATGCCTTCACCACGCTGAAAGGCCGCGCCCGGATCAAGCGCACCATGTGGTCGCGCCGTGCGCAGGAATATGAGGCGAAGATCAATAGCGGCGACCTGATTCTGGTCTCCGAGGTCGTGCGCGACCTGCACCGCACCGAAGCCCAGCCCGAGCAGAGCTATTCGGAGCGCCAGCTTTACGAACGCTCGCTGGACCGCATGATGCGCGAAGTCGCCGCCATCCGCAAATGCGGCCACGACGCCGCCATCGCCGACATCCTCGACACGCTCGCCAAGGCGCGATCCCGCCAGGCGGCCAAGGCCGCCAAGGAAGCGGAAGACAACGACAATGGCGAGAGCGAGGCTGCGGCCTAGTTTTTCGCGAATGCCCGCGTTCAGACCCGCTTCAGACTGAATTGCCTATGAAGCCTCCGCTTGCGCGGGGGCTTTTTCTATGGCCCAACAGGCGTCGCGGCTCGGGACAAACAAAAACGGATCGATCTATGCAATCGTTCACTGCACGCATGCTTCTCGGCGGAGCGGCCCTGCCGCTTCTGGTCGCCTGTGGGGGCGGAGGCTCTTCGCCAGCCCCGGCCCCGCCGCCCACGGTCGTCGCCCCGCCGCCCGCACCCACGCAGAACACATGGGTGCAGGGCCGGTTCGATCCGGCTTCGCAATTCAAGAATTTGTGCGAGTTTCCCCGAAGCGGCTCCGATGCCGTGGGTCGCGACTTCCTCGACGAGTCCGGCACCTTGTCCGACGAGCTGTTCTGGCTGCGCTCCTGGTCCGACGAGACCTATCTCTGGTATGACGAAATCACGGACCAGAACCCCAACAATTTCTCCTCCACGCTGAGCTATTTCGATGAGCTGCGGACCACTCGGACCACGGCCAGCGGCAACCCGGTCGACCAGTTCCATTTCACTGTCGATTCCGCCGAATATCTCCAACTCCAAACGACGGGTTCCAGCGCGGGCTATGGTGTGGAGTTCGTCCTGATCGACACGCTGCCGCCCCGTGACATCCGCGTGGCCTACACCGAAGCAGGCGGACCGGGTGACGCGGCAGGGTTTGTGCGGGGCAGCCGCCTACTCCGCATCAACGGCGTGGACGTAGTCAACGGTTCCGACGTGAACACGCTGAATGCGGGACTGTTTCCGGATGGGGCGGGCGAGACTTTCACCTTCGAGGTGGAGCAGCCGGACGGCACGCGTGAAACCTTCACGGTGCAGTCTGCCATCGTGTCGGAGAACCCCGTCAATGACGTCGCTGTGCTCGAGCAGGATGGTCGCACATATGGCTATGTTCATTTCACCACATTCTCTCCGGCCACGGCCGAAGAAGCGCTGTTCGACGCGTTCGATCAACTCGAAGCGGCCAATATCGACGATCTGGTCCTGGATCTACGATACAATGGTGGCGGTCGTCTCGCCATCGCGTCTCAGCTGGCCTATATGGTCGCCGGTCCCGGGCCAACCAGTGGTCGCTGGTTTGAAACGCTGGAGTTCAATGACAAAGCGGGTGGGACCAACCCCGTGACAGGCCAGCCTATCAACCCTACGCCTTTCTATACGGAAGGTTTAGGCCTTACCGTCCCGCCGTCCCGTCAGGCACCAACCGTATCCAAGCCGCGCGTCTTTGTTTTGACGACGGACAGTACCTGTTCGGCGTCCGAGGCCGTGATGAACGGTCTGCGCGGCGTCGACGTGGAAGTCATCCAGATCGGCGGCACGACCTGTGGCAAGCCCTATGGCTTCTATCCGACGGATAATTGCGGCACGACCTATTTCACGATCCAGTTCCGAGGCGTGAACTACAAGGGCTTCGGCGATTATGCGGACGGCTTCGCACCGAACCAGTCGCCCGATGGAATCGAGACCGTCATTCCAGGCTGTTCGGTGGCGGACGACTTCAATACCGCGCTCGGCGATCCCAGTGAAGCCTTGCTGTCCACCGCGATCACCTATGCGGCAAGCGGAAGCTGCGACGGCAGGGCCGCCACCGCCAGTCGCTATGCTGCGATCCCCTCGACGGCGGACCCGTCTTCGACAGCGGCGCAAGGGTCCGGCACGCCCGTGCAAAGTGCCTCGACCTTTTTCCTGGCCGACGATGCCATGGACCTCATGTCGGATCCTCGCGTGAGGGACCGGGTGATGATCGAGTCCATCCGGATCCTGGACTGATGACCCGTGGACGCCGCCACACGCTGGCCGCATCGGTCCTGGCTGCGGTCGCGGTCACCGCGATGACGACCGGATGCGCGACTGCCGCAACGTCTTCCGATACCGCGGCCAAGCTGGCCGCACCGGCCGAAGCCCAGCTACGCGACCGCATCCGCACCCATGTGCGCGACGCTCTCGGCACGGACTACATGGCCGATCCGCAGACCTTGTCCGAAACGGGAACGATGATCGCGCGCGATCGGCGCATCGACGCGGCGATGGGTCGACCGAAGATTCCCATGCCCGACGTGGCCTTCGACCTCGTCCTGGTCGGGACCGGCGCGGAGCGCCTGTGCGAACTGCGCAGCACCGCCGACGATGTCGCCGTTCTGGAGTTGGACGAGGCGCTCTGCGTCGAGCGTTAGCTTAGTATTTCGATCCGTGCCGGGTGGTTCACCCAGATCATGGGTCCGTTGATCAGCTCCACCCAGCCGCGCACGCGCACGCGCGCGCCCTCCAGGCTGACGGGGTCGTAGAGCGCGAAGCGGCGGCGGTGCTTCTTCGCCACTGCGACCGTGAAGTCCGTCCGGTAGTCCGCGCCGAAGTTCAGATAGGCCCGACCGCGCACGTCCGCCGTGCTGGTCACGATCCCCTCTACCAGTTGCAGGCTGTCGACATGTTGCGCGAGCGCATTGGGCTCCGGGCCGCGCACGAGATAGGCATCATGGCTCCACAAGCCGCGTCCGCGCGCCCTGGCCTCGCGCTCAGCCCGGTAGAGCGCGGCGTGGTCGATCAGCTCGTCCGGCCAGGTATAGACGCGCGCCAGTCCCAGCCGGACCATCTCCTCCTGGACCCATAGGTCCGGCACGCCGTCCGGCGTCAAGGTGTGGACCTGCGCCAAGGCGCGGTCGTAGCGATCGCGCGGGTCGCCCCCATAGGAGAGCTGCACGCGGCGACCCCGCAACAGTCCTGCCAGCCCTTCGCGCGCCTCGCGCCCCCAGGGCTCGGGACGGCGCGGCGC
>JBATXP010000424.1:0-1762 GCA_049673465.1 Litorimonas sp. | reverse complement strand
GCATCCGACAGGATATCCCCAAACAAGTTATCGGTGAGGATGACATCAAACTGTTTTGGTTGGCGCACAATCTGCATTGCCGCGTTATCGGCATACATGTGAGACAGCTCAACATCACTGTATTTCTCCTTATGCAAGGCTGTGACTTCTTCGCGCCACAGCTTGCCGGCTTCCATCACATTGGCTTTTTCGCAAGATGTGACACGCCCACTGCGCTTTTTGGCCATCTCAAAGGCTACTTCCGCCACTCGGCGGATTTCATGGGACGTATAGCTGTGGGTATTAATGCCCTTACGCTCGCCGTTTTCCAGTGTTTCAATGCCGCGCGGCTCACCAAAATAAACGCCGGAGGTGAGTTCACGCACGATGAGCATATCCAGCCCGCGCACTAATTCCGGCTTTAGCGAGGACGCATCCGCCAGCGGCGCAAAAACCAGGGCAGGGCGGAGGTTGGCAAACAAATCCAGCTCTTTACGGATTTTGAGCAGCCCGGCTTCCGGGCGAATATTGTAATCGACATCATCCCATTTTGGCCCGCCAACCGCACCAAGTAAAATAGCATCACAGGTGGCGGCATCGGCCAGCGTTTCATCCGTTAAACTGGTGCCGTGCTTATCAATGGCACACCCGCCAACATCACCGTGCTTGACATTGATGATACAATCGGTGTGGTTGTTCAGCCACTGGATCAGGCGGTTGACCTCAGCGCAGACTTCCGGGCCAATGCCGTCACCCGGCAACATCATGACAGAATAGTCGTTGTTCATGCAGCGGTTCCTTTCGTCAGCCATGGGCGGTTTTCTGCGCGCTTGGTTTCATATGTGTCAATATCGCCGGCTTTTTCCATGGTCAGGGAGATGTCATCCAGCCCGTTCAGCAGGCAGTGTTTACGAAAAGGTTCAATTTCAAAAGATAATGTCTCTCCATTGGCGCGGGTAATGTCCTGGTTGGGCAGGTCAACGGCAAAGGTTTTGGTGTTATCAGACCGCGCATCGGCCATCAGGGTGTCAACCTCATCTTGCGGCAGGACGATCGGCAGGATGCCGTTTTTAAAGCAGTTGTTGTAAAAAATATCGGCATAGCTTGGCGCGATAATGCAGCGAATGCCAAAATCCAGCAGCGCCCAGGGTGCATGCTCACGCGAGGAACCGCAGCCAAAATTGTCCCCCGTGACAAGGATTTCTGCATTGCGGTACCCGTGCTGGTTAAGGATGAAATCCGGCTTTTCATTACCCTCACCATCATAGCGCATCTCATCAAAGCAGTTTATGCCAAGCCCGGTACGCTTGATGGTGCGCAGGAATTGCTTGGGAATAATCATGTCGGTGTCGACATTGATCATGTTCAGCGGGGCGGCAATGCCGGTGAGGGTGGTGAATTTATCCATAAACAACGCGGCCTTTAATCATTTAGTTTCCTTACATTTTAGGCTGGGAAGGGACTTAAATACAAGGGGTTGCGTACAAACACTTGCGTATGCAGAAATTTTGGGTCAGTGTGTAGCAATATTATGTTTGGAAAAAGTAATTTAATGTTAAACCGTATTTTACTCACGACCGCTCTGGTTTCTATTTCATTGCCGGCTGCAGCCCAATTTCGTGGTGATGCCTATTACACTCTTGACCGGACAGAAACCGTAACCGAGCGTATCCAGCCGGACTTTGCGCCTCGCGGTTACAATACTGGTGGGTTTGTCTTGTTTCCAAGTGTAACGGTTGACCAGGTGTATGATGACAATATCCTCGCAGCGGACACAAATGAG
>JBATXP010000423.1:0-5742 GCA_049673465.1 Litorimonas sp. | reverse complement strand
TGGTATCGCCCGCGACGAACCAGAGGAGTTCGTGGACGATGGATTTGCGGTGCAGCTTCTTGGTCGTGACCATGGGAAAGCCGTCTCCCAGGTCGAAGCGCATCTGATAGCCGAACATGCCCCGCGTCCCCGTCCCCGTCCGGTCCATGCGGTCCACGCCCGTATCCATGACGTGGCGAAGGAGGTCGAGATATTGGTGCATGGGTGGGGGTTAGCGGAGGTCGGGTCGCGGGGAAAGAAACGATGGGGATAACGTCATGCCCGCAAGCATGGATGACGGGCAGCATCTTGCCGACGACATTGACCTGCGTCGCAGCGGAGGCATAGGGCAAGCCGCTCTCCTCCTTCACCGGCAGGACGTCCATGTCGGCCCGAATCAGCACCGTCGGACCAGGGCCGTTTCCAGCATGGCCACCACGCCGGTCCGCCCCATTTCGGCCGTCACCTCGTAGCCGAGGGCGGTCGGTTCGGAAGCGATACGCTTGGACGTTCCGAATTCTCGGACGGAAACTTCCGGATATTCATGAAGATGAATGAAGAGGCTGTCGAGATTGGCGTCGTAGTCTGCCTGGATCGCGGAGCATAGATCGTCGGAGGCCAGCGCGGGCGTCGCACTCCACCCTCCCATGGCAGCGGCGAACATGGCTTCGGCCAGATAGGTCCTCTACATGAATTATCCCCCTTTTACGTGGCTTCGCATGACAGGAGGGCGAGCTTCGGCACGACACCAAAGGTTAAGAGTTCCACCTGTGGATATTCATACCTCCTAAAATCCGTTAACCATCGGATTTAACACGCTATTTACCCTGCACCTGCAGCCCTGTCCCTCAACGAGACACCAACTGCGCGCAGGATCCCATGAGCCATCTTCGAGTCGTCGCCGACAACACCCACCCTCTTCCCGTGGACGCCGCCGCGCATGAGGCCGCTCCCGATGCGGAACTGCCGCTCAACCAGATCGTCCAGGGCGATTGCGTGGACCTGATGAACAGCCTCCCGGCGGAATCGGTCGATCTCGTTTTCGCCGACCCGCCCTACAATCTCCAGCTCGGCGGCGACCTGTCGCGTCCGGACAATTCGACGGTGAACGGCGTCACGGAGGACTGGGATCAATATGACACGATGGACGCCTACGACCTGTTCACACACGACTGGCTACAGGCGGCGCGGCGCGTGCTGAAGCCAAACGGCTCCATCTGGGTGATGGGTAGCTACCACAACATCTTCCGCGTGGGCACGGTGCTGCAGGACCAGCAGTTCTGGATCCAGAACGATATCATCTGGCGCAAGACCAACCCCATGCCGAACTTCCGCGGCACGCGCTTCACCAATGCCCACGAAACGCTGATCTGGGCGACCAAGAGCGAGGAGTCGCGCCCGACCTTCCACTATGACGCCATGAAGATGATGAATGACGGGGTGCAGATGCGCTCCGACTGGACCCTGCCGATCTGCACGGGCCATGAGCGGTTGAAGACGGAAGGCGGCGGCAAGGCGCACCCGACGCAGAAACCCGAAAGCCTCCTGCACCGCGTGATTCTGTCCACCTCCAACCCCGGCGACGTGATCCTCGATCCGTTCTTCGGGACGGGCACGACGGGCGCGGTGGCGCGCAAGCTGGGCCGCAACTTCATCGGCTTCGAGCAGGAGCACAGCTACATCGCCCACGCCCGCAAGCGCATCCGCAAGGTCCGCCCCGCCGGCACCGAAGCCATCAAGATCACCCGCTCCAAACGCTCCGAACCGCGCGTGCCCTTCGCCCATCTGGTCGAGCGCGGCCTGGTCGACATCGGCACCAAGCTGTTCTCGGCCAAGGGCAAGGTCTCCGCCAAGGTCCGCGCCGATGGCAGCCTGAAGTCGGAGGACGGCTTCGAAGGCTCGATCCACAAGGTCGGCGCCCACGTGACGGACGCCCCGTCCTGCAACGGCTGGACCTACTGGCACTTCATGGGACCGAAAGGGCTGACCCCGATCGACGCCATCCGAAGCCAGATCCGCGCGGAAATGGCGAAGGCCTAGGGTTCCTCCTCGCCGCTCATTCCCGCGCACGCGGGAATCCAGTCCTTGCCACGCCCTCGACGTGAGTAAGGCGTTCGGGCCAGCCGAGACCTCGGTGAGCCACTGGATCCCCGCGTGCGCGGGGATGAGCGGGAGGAAGAGGGGTCGCCATGCCTCAGTCGCAACATGGCAGAGATGGCCTCGTCCCCGGCATTCATTGCCGGGGTCTGGTCTCTGCTGGGTCCACAAAACGAATGCGGCTCGGAAATCTCGTCTTGTGTGCCTCCACGACAGCAGGCCCCGGCAATGAATGCCGGGGACAATCGGATCGAGCTGGCGTAACATCCGTCTGGCGATCGCCCCTATTGGCAAAATTGCGACCTCATCCCCGCTAATGCGCTTTCGCTTCCCCTGGCCTTTCAGGCTCTTGCACGAAACTTCGCCAAAATGATCCTCCTTGCGCCGAATCGGCCCTATTTTACTCCCCGTACCTTCCGGGCAGCGGAGGCGGACGAAGCGCTAGTCGTCTTTACGTCGCGGAGGGTCGGTGCTTCGGTTCGGGGTGGATTAGCACTCCGTCCCGGACCGCAGGACGAAGCCGGCGGGGTCGCACTGGGGCGACCGGGAAGACCGCCGGGGGATGTCCGGTCGGAGCATCGCCGCGGATCGGACGCTCGTTTCGCCCCACACATTGGCCAGCCTAAGGTCACCAGCCATAGGCCGTGACGAAACGGCCACCCGATCCGCGGACGCCTCCGCACCTCTGCCGTAACCCCTCGGTCACACCCTCACGCCTGAGGTGATGAAAACACCCGCTGCGAAGCCGAAGACGAAGCGGCTGTAGTGGTGGTTTCATCACCCGCGCGACTCCAGCGCGGCGAGCGGCAGCGAGTGAAAAGGAGGACGCGTGTTGCGCGGCTTCTTTTCCATGTCCCCCTCCGACCTCGCTTCGCGAGCCCACCTCACCCTTGCGCGGGAGGAACTTGAATGGCGGAGAAGAACAACACCTTGTTCCTCCCTCGCAAGAGCGAGATACCCCGAAGGGGCGAAAGGAGACACACACAAGCCCGACCGCAGGTGGCGCTTATCTTAACCCCTCGCTAACCCTGTTCCGCCATGGTCGCCGCCGAACGGTGTGGGCGTTCGGACGAGTGGGCTGGGCTATATGAAACAGTGGTTGATCATCGGGGCCGTCGGTCTGGCGTCTTGCGCGACGACGGGCGTGGTCGGGGACAAGCGGCGCGTGGTGACGCTCGACGCGCCCGCTCCCGTGCAGACCAGCCCGGTGCGCTATGACGGGCCCGAAGCGGTTGCGGCGTGCGACACGAAGCGGATGCGCAAGGCGGCGCTGGACGGCAATCCGAACAACGATACGGCATCTATCACCGTTTCGCGGGAGGTCCGGCCCGGCATGCGCACGCTGACCGACCTGGACGTCAATTGCCGGGAGTATTTCGCGGCCAAGCTGGGCGGAAGCCCGGAGCCGATGGAGGTCCGCGACCCAACTCCTGCCCCTGTTCAAGCCACCCATCCGGTGCAGAGCGACCCGACTCCGGTCATGGCCCATCCCGTCCAGCCGGTCCTCGTGGAAACCCTGTCGCCCGCACCGATGGTCCAGGCACGCGCCCGGGAAACCCGCCATTACCATACGGTCAGGAACGGCGAGACGCTCTACCGGATCGGGGTCGAGCACTGCACGAGCTGGAAAGCCATCGCGGCGGAAAACGGCATTCGCAACGAGCGTCGGATCGAGCCGGGCGACGTGCTGCGCCTGCCCGCCGGCAGCTGCTGATCAGCGCCTGCGGCGCCCGCCGCCCCGGCGTCCTTTCGGATTGCCAACGCTTTCCGGCGCACTCGGAAAGGCCATCGCTTCCACGAAATAGGTCTGGAAGCGCGGCTCCAGCGCGGTCTCGATCTTGACCACGTCGCGCACCGCTTCGCGGATGCGCGCGCGCTGACTGCGATCCGTCAGGCACATGGCCGCGCCCATGCCCGCCGCATTGCCGACCGCCTTGATCGTGTCCACCCCATCATGCGGGACGATACCGATCTCCGCCACATAGTCCGGGTCCAGATGGGTGCCGAACGCGCCCGCCAGCAGGACTTCGTCGAAGCGGTCGCAGTCCAGTTCCTCCGCGACCAGTCTCGCGCCCGCCATCAGGGCCGACTTGGCCAGTTGCACGGCGCGAATATCGGTCTGTTTCAGAGAGAGTGACCCGATCAGCCGGTAGGTCGCGACCCCGCCTTCTTCAGTGAAGCGGTCGGGCGCGGTTTCGGTCCGGAACAGGCCGGATCGGTCGATCAGCCCGGCGCGGGCCAGCTCCACCATGACCTCGAAGATGGCCGAGCCGCACAGACCGGGCACCGCGTGATTCTGAATCGTCTCGTCTGTCAGCCAGTCGTCATGGCCGATGATCTTCACGCGGCAATCGAAGGTCGTCGGATCGATGCGCAGCCGCTCCACCGCGCCCTCGCAGGCGCGCACGCCGCAACTGATCTCCGCCCCTTCCAGCGCGGGACCCGTGGGTGAGCTGGCCGCCGCCGTGCGCCCTGCGTGGCTCAGCACGATTTCGGCGTTGGTGCCGATATCGACCAGCAGCACGGAGCGTCCGTCCATACGGTCCATCTGCGTCAGGTAGGCGGCCGCCGTATCCGCCCCGACATGCCCGCCGATCAGCGGCAGGAGCGACACGCGTGCGGCGCGCGAGAGACCGAGGTCGAGTTGGTCACCCTCCAGATCGAGCCAGTCCTTTACGGCCAGGGTGAAGGGGCTCTGGCCCAGCGGGGTCGGGTCCACGCCGATCAGCGTGTGGTGCATGATGGGATTGCCGACGCAGACCAGTTCCAGCAGCTGGTCGGCCTCCGCCCCCACCGCTTCGCGCGCGTCAGAGATCATCTCGCGCAACTGAATCTGGATCGCGGCGGTCAGCTTTTCGCGCCCGTCCGCATTCATCATGACGTAGGACACCCGGCTCATCACGTCCTCGCCGAAGCGGATCTGCGGGTTCATGGCCGACGCCTGGTGCAGCAGCGCGCCGGTACGCAGATCGTAGAGATAGAGCGCGACCGAAGTGGAGCCGATGTCGACGGCCGCCCCGTAGAGCCCGTCCCGGTCGGGCGGCCAGATATCGACGACCTCGCTTTCGTCCCGGATCACCGCGATCAGGGTGCGGTCGTGGGCGGCCAGCAAAGGCTGGATTTTCAGCGAGACGCGGGGATGAACGCGCACGCCCCCGCCTAGCTGTCCGATCAGGCTTTCCGTATCCGACAGGTGGTCGTGCAGGGTCGGCTCGGGGAGCTTGACCATCTTGAGCGCGATGGGCGGATCGATGGGTCCGGGTAAATCGAAGGCGGCTTTCCGGATGGCGCTTTGCGTGTGTCGTGCGTGGGGCGGAATGTCGATGACGGCGTCGCCCATGACCTTGGCGCGACAGGCGAGCCGGTACTGTGGCGCCATGTCGCCGTCATGGAGCGCCTTCTTCTCCGCTGGACGCAGCTTGAACAGCGCATCGTCTGTGACGGACAGGCCGAACTTGCTGTGCTCGCCCGTTTGCAGCGAACACTGGCAGCGCTTGCAGATGCCCTGCCCACCGCAGATCGAACGGATATCCACGCCCGCGCGCAAGGCCGCGTCGTAGACGGACTCGCCGGGAGAGGCGGCGACGCGTTTGCCTGAGGGGGTGAAGACGAGGGTGTTCACCTTTTTCCTCCCCCTTCAGGGGGAGGTGCCCCGCAGGGGCGGAG
>JBATXP010000422.1:0-4913 GCA_049673465.1 Litorimonas sp. | reverse complement strand
CCACGGATCATGGCGGCGCGGTCGTCCTCCGTCATGTCCATGGCGGCGGCGATGTCGTCCGCCGTGGGCCCGCGCAGCACGCCTTCGGCTTCCGCACGCAGGGCCGGATCGTCGTTGAGCTGCAACGCCACGTCGTAGGCCATGACGGCTTCCTGCGTGCGGCCGAGCGAGGCGAGCGCGCGGGCATAGAGCGTCCATCCGACCGGGTCCTCCCGGCGGTCGGTCCTCAGGCGGTCTTCCAGTTCCGCCAGCAGGCTGTCCGCCTCGGTCGCTTCCTGCGCGAGCGGCTCCGGGTGGCCGATCTGGGAGTAGATGCCCGCCCCGCCCGCCAACAGAGCGACCGCCGCGATGGAGGCGATCAGCGCCCCGCCCCGGCCGGAGCCGACCTGTTCGGCTTTCAGGATCTGGCGCTGCAAGGTCAGCCGCGCCGCCGCCTTGGCCGGACCGTCTAGATCGGGATCGTCCTCCAACGCGTCGATCTGCGCGAAATAGGTTTCGATCTCCTCGTCGTCGGTCTCGACCGCGCCCGTGAAGGCCGGCGCGAGCACGAGCAGCGCGAGCAGCGCGAGGATGACGAAAACGATCCAGATCACGATGGGCGCAACTGGTCCAAGCGCGCGCGCTCCTCGTCCGATAGCGCGTCCGGGGCGACCCCGCTCCGCTTGCGCCGCAGCGACAGGAACCAGAACAGCCCGGCGATCACGGCGACGAGCGGGCCGAACCAGAGCACCAGCGTGTTCATCTGCACGGGCGGTCGCAGCAACACATAGTCGCCATATCGGTCGCGCATCATGGCCGTGACTTCGGCTTCCGTGCGGCCTGCCATCAGCTCGTGCCGCACCAGAACGCGCATGTCCGCGGCGAGCGGGGCGTCGGATTCCTCTATGCTCTCGTTTTGGCAGACCACGCAGCGCAGCGTCCGGCCGAGCGCGCGGGCGCGGGTCTCCACTTCCAGCGAGACCGTCTGCTCGGGCAGGGCCTCGAACGGCTCGGCCATCTGCGCGAGCGCCGACGCAGGCAGAAGCATCAAAAGGAGGGATAGCAACAGGGCCCTCATTCGGCAGGCACCGCGTCCGCGGGCAAAGCCCGCTCCCGCCGGGTCTTGGGCAGGCGCAAACGCTGGTCGGCCAAGCTGACGAAGCCCGCGATCGACATGAGGAGCCCGCCGATCCAGATCCACAGCACGCCCGGCTGGTAGTAGGCGCGGATGATGATCCCGCCGTCGGTCCCGCCCTCCCCGATGGCGGCGAACAGCATGGCCCGCGGCGACAGCATGAAGCCGGCTTCGGAGGTGAACATCTCCCGCACCGGATAGAAGCGCCGCTGGGTTTCCAGCTGCGTGACCGCGCGTCCGTCCTTGGTCACGGCGACGTTGCCCTGCATGTACTGGTAGTTATCGCCGAACCCGTTCTGCGTCCCGGTCAGGGTGAAGGTGTAGCCCGCCACGTCGAGGCTCTCGCCCACCTCCAGCCGCGCGACATTGTCCTGCGCGCCGACGCTCATCGCGGTGACTCCGGCCGTGAAAACGGCGACGGCCATGTGGGCGATGACGAAGCCCCACGTCCCGGCGGGCTGCGCGCGCAGCTTGCGCCACGATCCGCCAGACCGGCGGTAGAGGGCGAGGCCCGTCCCGATGGCGAGCCAGGCCGCCGTGCCGTAGGCCAGCGCGCCGAGCACGGAACGCCCGCCGAACAGGAAGCTCAACGCCACCACGGCAGCGGTCGCGATCCCCGCCTCGACCAGAAGCGACCTGTAGCGCGCCAGGCTGTCCGCGTTCCATTTCAGCAACGGGGCGACCGCCATGACGATCAGCAGCGCAATCATGAGCGGGGCGAAGGTCGCGTCGAAATAGGGCGGACCCACGCTGATCTTCTCGCCCGACGTGGCCTCCACGAAGAGCGGGTAGAAGGTGCCGAGAAACACGGTCGCCGTGGCGATGACCAGCAGCAGGTTGTTGACGACCAGTCCGCCGTCCCGGCTGACCAGACTGAGCGGCGATCGGCGTTGCAGCATACCCGACCGCAGGGCGTAGAGCCCCAGCGCCACGCCCGTATAGATCAGGATCAGGGTGAGGATCACCACGCCGCGCGCCGGATCGACCGCGAAGGCATGGACGCTCACCAGCACGCCGGACCGCACCACGAAGGTGCCGATCATTGAGAGCGAGAAGGTCGAGAGGGCGAGCAGCACCGTCCAGCTGGCGAAGCTGTGCCGCTGCTGCAGGGTCAGGATGGAGTGGAGCAGTGCGGTACCCGCCAGCCACGGCATGAAGGAGACATTCTCCACCGGGTCCCAGACCCACCAGCCACCCCAGCCCAGTTCGTAATAGGCCCAGACGGAGCCGACCGTGATGCCCAGCGTCAGAAAGCTCCACGATACCAGCACCCAGGGCCGCAGCCAGCGCGCCCAGACCGCGTCGACCCGTCCCTCGATCAGGGCGGCGACGGCAAAGGAGAAGGCGAGGCTAAAACCGACATAGCCGATATAGAGCAGCGGCGGATGCAGGGCGAGGCCGGGATCCTGGAGCAGCGGGTTCAGGCCCAGCCCGTCGGCGGGCACGGGGTCCAGCCGCTCGAACGGGTTCGAGGTGAACAGTACGAAGCCGATGAAACCCGCGCCCAGCAAGCCCTGCACCGCCAGCGCCCGCGCCTTGAGCGACAGGGGCAGCGTCCGCCCGAATAGCGGCACCATCGCCCCGAACAGGCCGAGGATCACGACCCAGAGCAACATGGAGCCTTCATGGTTCGCCCACACGCCGCTGATCTTGTAGACCATCGGCTTCATCGTGTGGCTATGGTTGGCCGCCAGCAGGACGGAGAAGTCAGAACGCAGGAACACGACCGTCAGCAGCCCGAAGCTCAGGATCAGCAGCCCCGCCTGCGCCAAAGCCGCCCGGTCCGCCAGAGCCATGGCGCGGCCGTGCTTCAGCTGCGCCCCTATGAGCGGCACGGTCCCTTGCAGCACCGCCACCACGAAGGCGAGAATCAAAGCGATATGTCCGGCCTCGGCAATCACGCCGCCAGCGTTAGCCGCGCCGGGTCCACGCGGCAATGATAGCCGTCACGTCAGGGGGTCGCAGGTCGGCTATAATGCGTATCGATAGGGACTATGCTACGCGGCGGGGCGAAGGGTCTTCAGGTCGTCGACCGGGACCAATTGCTCCGCCTTGTAAAGGTCATAGGCCGACTGGAGGTTCATCCAGAGCTGTGGGCCGTTGCCGCAGACCTTGCCAAGCCGGACCGCCATCTCGGCTGTCACGGGTCGTTCCTCTCGGAGTATGGCTTGCACCGTGTTCCGCGAGGTTCCGAGCGCATCGGCAAAGACCTGACGGGTAATGCCTAGCGCGGGCAGAACATCTTCTCGCAAGATAGCACCGGGATGGGTGGGCTTGATGGAATGGTGTCGTTTCATCAGTGATAATCCTCATAATCCAGAACATGAACGTCACCGTCTTCAAATTCGAAAGTGAGGCGCCAATTGCCGGAAACACGGATCGAATACCGACCTTTCTCCGTCCCCTTGAGAGAATGGAGATGGTATCCTGGCAGATCGAGTGCATCCAACGTCCGGGCTGCATCCAGAACATCCAACATGCGGGCAAGCCGTTTGACGTGGTCTTGGATAAGTCCTTTGGTCTGCCCCCGCGTCCAGAATTGCTTCAGACCCTTGTGACGGATGCTCTTGATCACGCTTGAATGTAACACCTGACGTTACAAACCTCAAGCGCTTTAGGAGTGCCCCCTACTCCCGCCGCAGCAGCCACTCCGTGATGGCATTGCCCGTCCAGTGGCTCATGAAACGGCTTTTGACGTCGGCGGGGTCGTAGGGGCCTTGGACCCAGTCTTCGAAGCTGACCTCAGGGTGGTCGGCTTTGTAGCGTAGATAGTCCTCGAAGAAGAAGTCGAGCATGCCCGTCTTGCCGTGACGGACGTGGAGATATTTGAAGGAGAGCTGATCCAGCGCCTCCTCGATCGTGTCGCCCATGCGGAAATGGCGGTAGAGTACGCCCATGATGCCGGTGCGGTCCGCGCCGCTCTTGCAGTGCATGACGGCGGGGTATTCGATGCGCTCGAACAGGTCGCGCGCGCCCAGTATGCGGTCCGGCGTATGCACGTCGCGCGAATACATGCGGTAGTTTTCGAGCGCGATGCCGTGACGCTCGCAGGCTTCCTTCTCCAGCAGGTAGAAGCCCTTGGGGCTGGGGCCGCGCAGGTTGACGACCGTCTTGATCCCCTCTTCCGCCCAGACGGCAATGCGCTCCGGCGAGGGCTGGTTCTCGCGATACATGCCGCCGCCAATGTCGTGACGATTGGCGAAGCGCTTGCGCAGGAAGCCGTGGTCGCCCCACGTCAGGTCGTAGCGCGCCTGCTTTCTGTCCTTTGGATCGTTGAGGTCCAATCCCTTATTTTCTTTGGGAGCTATGTCGCTTACGTCCGCCATATTCGTGCCGCCGTTATCAGGGAGGGTTTACGTGTTCAAACGCGCAATGCGCTCCACCCCAGTGCAAGCCCTGCTCGGCGGCCTCGTCGCGCTCTGGATGACGCTGGTGAAATATACCACGCGCTGGGACGTGGTCCATCCGGAACGCGCCCGGCCGCTGATCGAAGGTGGCGACGGGCTGATCGCCCTGACCTTTCACTCGCGCTTCCTGCTGCTGACGAGCGCCTGGAAGCGCCGCTTCCAGCATCCGCACGTCCTGATTTCCCGCTCACGCGATGGGGCCGTCGTGGCCTGGACCTGCCGCTGGCTCGGCCTGTCCACCGTACGCGGCTCCGCCAAGAACGCCGCCAAGAGCAAGGCCAAGGGCGGCGGACGCGCGGGCCGCGAGATCCTCGACGCGCTGGATGGAGGCGCCTGCATCGTCATCACGCCGGACGGACCGAGAGGACCGCGACAGCGCGTGCCCGTGGGAC
>JBATXP010000421.1:0-17618 GCA_049673465.1 Litorimonas sp. | reverse complement strand
GCAGGGCGGCCAGTTGCCGGGCGGCGAGACCCGTGCGTGCGCGCAGCCGCGCATCCAGCACGCGCCCGACCAGCAAGAGGAAGATCAACATCAGGGCGGCGTCGAAATAGGTATGCTCGAACCCGTGCCAGGTCTCCCACACGCTCAGCCCGCAGGCGAGCAGGATGGCGAGCGAGATCGGCACGTCCATATTGGTCGTCCGGGCGCGCAGGGCCTGCCGGGCGGAGGCGAAGAAGGGACGGCCCGAATAGGCGGCGATCGGCAGGGCGATGGCGGCGGACAGCCAGTGCATCATGGAGCGGGTGGTGGCGCTCATGCTTTCCCCGCCCGACCAGACGGCGATGGACAGGATCATCACGTTCATCAGCCCGAAGGCCGCGACCGCCATGGCGAGAAGCAGGCGGCGGGTCAGCGCCTTGTCCCGGTCCTCGTCCGCATCGGGCAGGTAAGGCCCGGCCGTAAACCCCATCTCCTCCAATTTGGCGGCGAACCCGTCCGCGCGCTCCGCCCCGCCGTCCCAGCGAAGATGCAGGCGCGACGTCGACAGGTTCATCCGGGCCTCGCTGACGCCGGGCAGGGCGCGCAGGCCGGTCTCGATCTTGGCCAGGCACCCGCCGCACCTCGCCCCGCCCACCACGAGGTCGAGCGTGGCCGACCCGCCGGTCCGGTCGACGAAGGAGGCGAGCGCGACACTCACGTCAGCGCAGGTCCAGCGTGTAGGAGAAGCGGAAATCGTCCCGTCCGTCCGTCGCCTCGGCCTGCAGGACCCATTGCCCGATCAGGCCGGACAGGTCGGCCCGCAGCGTTCCGTCCGGTCCCGGCTGGAAGGCGAGCGCGCGGTCGAGGTCCGTATCCACCGGGTGGCGGAGCTTTCCGGCCACGTCCAGTCCGTAGAGCGTGCGCTCCCCCGAGGCGAGCTGGACGATCAGCGTCCGGTCGGCGGTCGTCCCGACCGTGTTGACCGACGCGGCCCACCCCAGATCGGTCTGGGCGGCGCGTTCGGCGAGCGTGTGGTTGTAGTCCAGACCCTGACGATAGGACTTCTCGACATCCTCCCCGCGAAAGGAGGTCACGGCCAAGGTCGTGAACCAGATGCTGGACCCGATGATGAGGCCGAAAAAGGCCAGCAGCAGGATCAGCACGTGGCGTCCGGTCAGTTCGCGTTCGGCTTTCAGGGTTCCGCTCATGGCTCTCTCCTTCTGGGTTCGCTCGTCACGGTCCTGCGACGAAGACGGTTTCGCGCGTCGCCACCGTGCCGCTTTCCACATGGGTCAGCTGGAAGGTAAATTCGCCGCGCTCGCCGATCTCCGCCAGCTCGTCTTCCAGAACCGTGACGCGGAAATCCATCGTTTCGTCGGCAGGCACGTCGAGCGTCAGTCCCGCCTGCCCCGCGACGTTGAGCGCCGGGCTGGGCAGGCCGAGGGCGGAAAGTTCGAGCCGGCGCGGTTCCGTCGCCTTGTTCATCACCTTGACCGTGTAGCCGTTCTGCACGCTGCCGTCGGACATGCGCACGAAGTTGGGCTGGCGGTCGCGCACCACGTTGAGGTCCAGCGTCGAGCGGCCGAGCAGCGCGAACAGCATGATGAAGCCGACCCCTGCGAACACGACCGCGTAGATCACGGTCCGCGCCCGGACCAGCCTGTAGCGCGCGGGCAGTCCAGCCATTCGCCGGACCACGTTGGCGTCCGTGTCGTAGGCGATCAGCCCCTTGGGACGGTCTACCTTCTCCATGATGCCGTTGCAGGCATCGATGCAGAGTGCGCAGCCGATGCACTCCAGCTGCAGCCCGTCGCGAATGTCGATCCCGACGGGACAGACGGCGACGCATTGGCGGCAATCGATGCAGTCGCCCCGTCCCTCCCAGCTCGCGCCCTTCTTGTGCGGCCCGCGCGGCTCGCCCCGGTCGTAGCGGTAGGTGACGTTGAGCGCGTCTTCGTCGATCAGCGCCGCCTGGATGCGCGGCCAGGGGCACATATAGGTGCAGACCTGCTCGCGCATGAAGCCTGCGAGACTGTAGGTGGTAAACGTCAGCAGGGCGGCGAAGATGTAGCTGGTAGAGGGCGCGTGGCCCGTGAAGAAGTCCCGCGCAATGGTCGGCGCGTCGTGGAAATAAAGGATCCACGCCCCGCCCGTGAACAGGGCGATCAACAACCAGACGACGTGCTTGGCGGTCTTCTTGTAGAGTTTGGAGACGCTCCATCGGGCGCGGTCGAGCTTGATGCGCGCATTGCGATCGCCCTCGAAAAAACGCTCTACATGGATGAACAGGTCCGTCCAGATCGTCTGCGGGCAGGCATAGCCGCACCAGACACGGCCGAACAGCGACGTGACGAGGAACAGCCCCAACGCGGCCAGGATCAGCAGCCCCGTGATGTAGTAGACTTCCTGCGGCCATATCTCGATGAAGAAGAAGTAGAAGCGGGCATTCTCGAAATCGACCAGCACGGCCTGGTCCGGCTGACCCGGCCCCCGGTCCCATCGCACCCAGGGCAGGCCGTAATAGATGCCCAGCAGCACGATCATGGCGAGCCATTTCAGGTTCCGGAACGGCCCCTTGGCGAGCTTCGGATAGATCTGTTCGCGGGATTTGTAGAGGCTGACCGGGGTGGAGGGCGTCGGGCTGGGCGCGCGCGAACGCGGAACCCCCGGCGCGGCCTCGCGCCGGGGGGCCTCGTTCCCGACTGTGTCGATTAGTGTCGTCATCGCCGCCGCACTAGGCGACGCGCTACTCCCGTGGTGTGTCCGGCGTCACAGGCTCGGCCTCTGGACTGACACTCGGTTCGCCGCCGCCCAGCGCGTGGACGTAGACGGCGAGCGCGGTGATCGTCTCCGGATCGAGCCGTTCGTGCCAGTTCGGCATCACGCCCTGGCGACCGATCTGCAAGGTCTCAATGATGTCGTCCCGCTCCCCGCCATAGAGCCATTCGGCGTCCGTCAGGTCGGGCGCGCCCTGGCTGCGGTCGCCGCGCGCATCGTCGCCGTGGCAGGATACGCAATTCGTGACGAAGAGCTCGCGCCCGCGCCCTTGCGCTTCGGGGTCGATCCCGCGACCCGTGAAGTTCAGCAGATAGTCGGCGATGTCCCGGATTTCCTCGCGGGTCAGCAGGCCGTCATTGCCGAATCCCTGCATCAGGTTGAAGCGCGTATCCTCGTGGCTGGCCCGGATGCCGACGACCAGCGTGTTGCGGATGTCCTCGAACGTCCCGCCCCAGATCCAGACATCGTCGTTGAGGTTGGGATAGCCCTTGAAGCCCTGGCCGCCCGCGCCGTGGCAGGTCGCGCAATTGTCGCCGAAGGCCGCCCGTCCGGATTCCATGGCGAAGCGGAACAGGTCCGGGTCGGCGGTGATGGTATCCAGATTGGCCTCCGCCAGCTGGCCCGCGAACAGGGCACGTTCCAGCTTCATCTCCGCCACCTCCGTGGCGACCGCTTCCCGGTCGGAATGGCCGAGCACACCCTGGAAGTGGCTGTTCAGCAACGGAATGGACGGCATGGCGATAGCGTAGCCGATCCCGAAGACGATGGTGGCGTAGAATATTCCCAGCCACCAGCGCGGCATGGGCGTGTTCAGTTCCTCGATCCCGTCCCAGCTGTGGCCGGTCGTGTACTGGCCGGTGGCCTCGTCGAAGCGCGGCTCATGGCCGCCGTGGGCATCGTTGGGCAGGTCGAGATCGGGATCCCGACCGGGATCGCCGCTGACCTTCGGGTCGTGGGTGTTGTCAGGTCCGCTCATGGGGTCGTCTCCCGCTCGGTCGTGTCGGGTCCGTCGTCGTCCTGGAGCGGCATCTGCGCGGCGCGCTCGAACTTGTCCCGGTTGCGGGGCCAGAGCGCGTAGACGATGGCCCCGACGAAGACGGTGGTGAAGGCGACCGTGCCACCGATCTTGATGAAATGCGCGATCTGATCGTAGCTCATGGCCCTACCTCAGATTCTCGTCGAGACTGGCTTCATATTCGTCGAAGTCGACCAGCGTGCCGATCATCTGAAGATAGGCGATGACGGCGTCCATCTCGGTCGGCTGGCCGCCTACTGCGTCGAAATTGCGGATCGACGTGTTGGGATAGCGCGCCAGCAGCCCGTCATAATCGTCCGCCATGGGGTCGAGTTGCGTCTTCAGGTCGGACTCCGCCATCTCGATCATTTCGTCCGAATAGGGAACGCCGAGGCGGCGGTTGGCCAGCAGGTGATCGCCGATATCCTCATATTCCAGCTCCGCATCCGCAAGGAAGGCATAGGGCGGCATGATGGATTCAGGCACGACCGAGCGCGGGTCGATCAGGTGGGTCTTGTGCCACTCGTCGGAATATTTGCCGCCGACGCGGGCCAGGTCCGGACCCGTGCGCTTGGACCCCCACTGGAAGGGACGATCATACATGGATTCGGCTGCGAGGCTGTAGTGGCCGTAGCGCTCGACCTCGTCGCGCAAGGGTCGGATCATCTGCGAATGGCAGACATAGCAGCCCTCGCGGATGTAGATGTTGCGCCCGGCCAGCTCCAACGGGGTGTAGGGACGCATGCCTTCCACTTCCTCGATCGTGCTGTCGATGTAGAAGAGCGGGGCGATCTCCACCAGCCCGCCCACGGAGACGACACCGATGATGCCGAGCAGGAGCGGGAAGGATTTCTTCTCGAGATATTTGTGCAGCCTGTAGAACATGCGCCTTACTCCGCTGGGGCCAGGACGGGACGGACCGGTTCAGCCGGGGGGACTGGACGACGGCTCGCATCGTCGGTGATAGAAACCGCGTTGCCGCGCCCCAGAATGGTCATCCGAATGTTGTAGGCCATGATGACCGCGCCGAGCAGGAAGAGCAGGCCACCCAGCGTGCGGATCACGTAGAAGACGTGCAGCGGGCTGACGGTCTCGATGAAGCTGTACTCCAGGAAGCCCAGCTCCGTGTAGCTCCGCCAGTTCAGCCCCTGGCTGATGCCCGCGCCCCACATGGCGGTGATGTAGAAGACGATGCCCAGCGTCGCGAGCCAGAAGTGCCATTCCACCAGACGGTTGGAATAGAGCTCGCGCTTCTTCCACAGCCACGGCACCAGGCAGTAGAGCGCGCCGAAGGTGACGAACCCGTTCCAGCCCAGCGCACCCGAATGCACGTGGCCGATCCCCCAGTCGGTATAGTGGGACAGGGCGTTGACGGTGCGGACCGACAGGAGCGGGCCCTCGAAGGTGGCCATGCCGTAGAAGGCGACCGACACGACGAGCATGCGCAGCACGGGGTCCGTGCGCAGCTTGTCCCACGCCCCCTGCAGGGTCATCAGCCCGTTGATCATGCCGCCCCAGCTGGGCATCCAGAGCATGATCGAGAACACCATGCCGAGCGTCTGCGTCCATTGCGGCAGCGCCGTATAGTGCAGGTGGTGCGGACCCGCCCAGATATAGATGAAGATCACGGCCCAGAAGTGGACGATGGAGAGCTTGTAGCTCCAGACCGGGCGGTTGGCCCGCTTCGGGATGAAGTAGTACATGATGGCCAGGAAGCCCGCCGTCAGGAAGAAGCCGACCGCATTGTGGCCGTACCACCACTGCGTCATCGCATCCTGGACGCCGGAATAGACCCCGTAGGACTTGGCGCTGGTCAGGCCGACCGGAAGGGCCAGATTGTTGACCACGTGCAGGATCGCGACCGTGACGATGAAGGCGAGATAGAACCAGTTCGCCACATAGATGTGCGGCTCCTTGCGGCGCGCCAGCGTCAGCAGGAAGACCAGCAGATAGGCGACCCAGACGATGGTCAGCCACAGATCCACATACCATTCCGGCTCGGCATATTCCTTTCCGCCCGTCACGCCCATCAGATAGCCGGTCGCCGCCAGCACGATGAAGAGCTGGTAGCCCCAGAACACGAACCACGGCCAGGAGCCGCCCGCCAGCCGGACCCGCGACGTACGCTGCACGACGTAGAAGCTTGTCGCGATGAGGGCATTGCCGCCGAAGGCGAAGATCACGGCGGATGTGTGCAGGGGGCGCAGCCGCCCGAAATTGGTCCAGGCGGCGGGAAAGGAGAAGGTCTCGGGCCAGGCGAGCTGCGCGGCGATGACCACGCCGACCAGCATGCCGGCGAGGCCCCAGAACGTCGTGGCGATCACGCCGTACTTGACGATGGTGTCGGCATATCGGGAGTCGTCCACCGTGGGCGGCTCGGTCCCGTTCTTGCCGATGATGTAGATGATGGCCCCGATCAGCGCCGCCAGCAGGATGCCCGCCTGCGCGCGCATCGCGCCGCCATTGAAGCTGCCCAGCTCGGGCTGGGTCGCGGCGAACAGCGCCCAGACGGCGACCGGGACCAGCAGGAACAGCATGGAATATTGCGTGTCGTCCTGCCGGATGTGCGGATTGATCAGAGCGGTCATGCGTTACTCGCCTTGCGACCTCCGGTGAAACCGGACGGAGAAAGTGGACCAGCGGCGGAAGCTGGGATGGGGATCAAGACCGCGCCCACCGCTGGCCCGTCTTCCATGCCAGCTGTTCGGGATCGTCCTGTGATGGGCGTCACAGAGGCAGGATCGGAAGGCAGGGAAGGTACAGGGACGACCTTCAGACGGCGACGGAGAACCGTCCCGTGTCGGTCTGGAGATAGTCGTCCAGACGCGAGGCGAGCGTGCGCACGAAAGGACGACCGAGATCCGTGACGCGGAACCCTTGCGCGTCCGCTTCGAACAGCCCGTCCTCGTCCAGATGGGCGATCAGGGCGGCCTTGCGCAGAGCGCTGTCGGCAAGGGGGCCGAACCGGGTCCGCAATGTATCGGCGTCGATGCGGAATCGGCACATGAGCTGCTCGATCGCCGCCGCCGTCACCCGGTCCCGGTCGCGCAGCGCGATGCCGCGTTCGGTCGCCGGTTCGCCCGCATCGAGGGCGCGGCCATAGGCCTGTACGGTCTTGACGTTCTGGGCGAAGCCTTGCTCGAACTGGCTGATGGACGACGTGCCGAAGCCGATCAGCGTGGCGCAGGGGTCGGCCGTATATCCTTGGAAGTTCCGCCGCAGCGAACCGTTCGCCGCGGCCACGGCCAGCGGGTCGTCCGGCAAGGCGAAATGGTCGATGCCGACGGATCGGTAGCCGGCGCGGCCCAGCGCGCTGGCCGCGACGGCGTTCTGCCGGAAGCGGTTCAGCGTGTCGGGCAGGGAGGTCGTCTCGATCATGCGCTGGTGGCGCTTCATCCAGGGAACATGGGCGTATCCGAACAGGGCGATCCGCTCCGGCTCCAGTTCGATCACCTGCGACAGGGTCCGCCGGATCGTGTCGTCGGTCTGGAAGGGCAGACCGTAGAGTGCATCGATATTGACCGACGCCACGCCGCCGTCCCGGAGGGCCTGGACGATGTCTCTCGTCTTCGAAAAGCTCTGCGGGCGGTTGATGGCGGTCTGCACGCGAGGATCGAAATCCTGCACGCCCAGGCTCGCCCGGTTGACGCCGAAGGCGCAGAACCTGTCCGCCTCTTCCGGGTCCATGTCGGTCGGGTCGAATTCGAGGCTTATTTCCGCATCGGGCAGAATGTCGAAATTCGCGTCGAGCCGCGCGCGCAGCCGGACGAGGTCCTGCGCCCGCAGCAGGCTCGGAGAGCCACCGCCGAGATGGAGGCGCGCGACGGGCTGGCGACGTCCGATCGCCTTCGCCACGATCTCGAACTCCCGGTAGAGCTGCTCGAGATAGGCCCGAATCGGGTCGTAGCGTTTGACGTGCCGTGTGTGGCAACCGCAGAACCAGCAAAGCCGGTCGCAGAAGGGGATGTGGAGGTAGAGCGAGATCGCCTCCTCACCGGGCAGGGCCGCCATCCAGCCGCGCACCGTGTCCGCGTTCACCGCCTCGGAGAAGTTCGGCGCCGTCGGGTAGCTCGTATAGCGCGGAACGGGCTTGGCGTAGTCGAGGATCAACTCGGCCGGATAGGTCGTCATGGCGAGGCCCTAGAAATTGCGCAAATAGGCCGGGACGGGCGACAGGATGGACGGCTGGGACGGATCGATGCGGAACCGCACGAAATCCTGCCGCACATGAGCCCGGTGCGCTCCCGCCTTGCGCAGGAGGTGGCCCGCGACGGCCTTGGCGACGCGCGTTTTCGGCCCGTCCCGCGTCCAGCTCGGATCGGCCCCGAAATGGCGACGCAGGAGGCCGTTGAAATACATGGCCCCGTTGCGCACCGCGCTGTCGCGCGTCGTGAACTCCATGACCATGGACACGCAGAAGCCCTGGTTCTCCACGCGGTGGGGGGAGGTGTGCGGCCAGCAGACCAGCCTGTCGTCGGGCAGGTCGAAAACCTCCGCATAGCCGTCGAATTCGGGCCGGAACGGCACGTCCTGGTCGCGTTCGCCGAGCACGATCGCCTCATAGGCCTCGTCCGGCAGGAAGGCTTCGGTCCTCGGATAGACGAAGACCCGCTTGCGCCCGCGAATGTGCCACAGCAGGGTCTGGGTCGGGTCGCAGTGATAGGGCACGCGGGCGGCCGGAGAGGAGACGAGGATGCCGCCCCGGCGGTTCCTGGCACGCGCCGTTTCGCCCGTGCGCTCCTGCAGCTCGGCATAGGCCCGCGCGAGCCAGGGCTGGTAGAGCGCGTCGCGGTTCATCGCCTCTCGGATATTGATCCAGACCGCGCCGGACTTGGCCGCCTTGATCAGCGTCGCCCCGTCCGCCTGCCCGGGATCGACCGTCGCGTGACGGTCCGGGAAGTCCTCGTCCTCGACCATGGTGCAGACATCGACGAGCGACCGGGGATGGCGGTCCAGCAAGGCGGCGAGAGCCTCGTCCGTGAACAGGCCGGACTGCCCCAGCCGATGCGAATGGGTCTGGATTTCCGTGCCGTAACGGGCGCGGTCCTGCATCGTCCAGCTATTGAGAACGGTCTGGGAAAGGGCGGTCATGAAATCTCTCCTGTGAGAGCGTCACTAGGCGGCCTTTCGCGCCGCGCGGTGACGGCGGTCACAGAAGGAGCGTGCCGGCCCGCTAGCCGCAAGGTGCAGACGAAGGAGCTTCCATGAAAGCGCTTGCCAAGCCCAACAAGGAAACCCTCTTCTGGGGCTGGATCGCCTATCAGACCGTCAAGGGACTGCTCACGACGACCTTCATCTGGGTGCCACTCCTGCTCGCCTGGCGGGCCGCCGCCATGGGTTGAGCCTGGGCGACCACGCCGTCCCGAAGCGGAGCGTGCGGATCATTAGACCGCTGGCCCTCGATGGAACCGACGCACCTCGAATGCCGACCGCCCAGACGATTTTTTTCTCGACCCGTCGAGGATGAAGTATGCGGCTCGGTCGCAGATCATGATGGACGGGGCGTTGATGTTTCCGCTCGGAACCTCGGCATGACGCTGGCGTCGGCGACGCGCAGGTCGCTGACGCCGAAGACCTTGAGGTCCGAATCCACGACGTCGCAACTGGTTCGACCCCTCGACGCTGGAATGGGTGGACTCGCTGGTCTCGCGCTGCACCGGTCATCCCGTCCTGATCGCGGGGGCGGCATGGCCGGAGTTTAAAGACGGCTGGAAGCACCCGGCACCGCGTTCGGATATCGCCCTGCCACCTTTGTCCGAGGCCGCCTCGCTTCTGACGCACCAGGACGCCCATGCCCGCCCGGCCGCGATGATCCGGGCGACCGACGCGCCAAAGGAGCTGGCGAAATCCAGCCAGGCCTCGATCACCGATCCGGCCACGTTCAGGAACGCGTCCTCCGCGCGCTGACCGAAAACCGGATGTTCGGAAACCTGTCAAGGAGAGGGGACCGATACACGCCCCGCGGCGCAGCCTGTCCGCTTCATATCAGGCGACAGGTTTGGAGGGCTTGTCCGGAATGTCCATCGTGACGATGAAGCCGTTTGCATCGCGGCGGGCGTCGAAGCCGACCTCGTCGCCATAGACGGATCGAAGACGGGCTTCCACATTGGCGAGGCCGATGCCGGATTCTTCCGTGCCGCTACCGGGTTCGTCCGTGGCGCCGGAATCGGACAGGCTCAGATGGACCGATGGGCCGATCCGCCGCGCCATCATCTCGACCCGGACCTTGCGGTAGGTGCGCCCGACCCCGTGCTTGATGGCGTTCTCGAACAAGGGCTGTAGCAGCAGGGTCGGGACCTGGAGGTCGAGACAGTCCGGGTCCACGTGGAAGTCGGTTTCCAGACGATCCCCGAAGCGCACGCTCTCGATCGCCAGATAGGTCCGGGCGGCGTCCAGCTCCTCTTCCAGGCTGTGGAACGGGGTGTCGCCCGTTTCCAGCGCCATGCGAAGGAACTCCCCGATGCGCGAAAGCATTTCCGTCGCGCTGTCCCGGTCGCCGTCCTGCACCTTGGCCGACACGGAGTTCAGCGCGTTGAGCAGGAAGTGCGGGCTGAGCTGTTGCTGCAGCATGCGCAGGCGCGTGTCGCGAAACAGGTTCTCGGCCTCGATGCGGCGCAGCTTTTCGTCCTTGGCCTTGCTTCGCGCGTCCGACGCGGCCGCCAGCGCTTCGGCCGCCACGGCGCGCTGCACGCCCGACACCCGGTAGTAGCGGATGCCGTGATAGGCCATGGACCAGGCCGCGAAGACCACGATGGAGGCGAAGATCCAGCCGCCATAGTCCTGGAACGGAATGATCTCGTCCGTAATCAGATTGTAGGTGCTGATCCGCCATGCCGTCCAGACGAGCGAGGCGACCAGCCCGCCGAGGAAGTTCGCCACGATCCGCGACGGCATGGGCCAGTTCCAGGTCCGCGATGCCAGGCCCCGCAGGGGGTGGCTGACGACGATCCCGGCCAGGGACTGGATGACCGTGTGCAGGGCGGGGGCGATCTGTCCCGGATTGTACCAGATCGTCAGGCTGAGATAGCTCAGCGCCGCCAGCCCGCCCCAGCCGACGATCTGGAGGGACCAATATTGTCGGTCCGGAAGCGGAGCGGCCAGTGACCGGTCCGAAGCGGACGCCAAGGTAGGGGCCGGAGAGTAGGCTTGGGTGCCGGAGGTTTGCATCTTGTGACCCGCCATGGCTTCGTCGTAGATGGCCTCGCCCTGTCTGTATAGGGTTCGGGGATTGGCGTGGACGTTGGGCTCTGGCAACGCGCCATGGAGGCGGAAGCATCGACATGACTCCCATCCTAAACGCGATCATCTGCGACGACGAACCTCCGGCGCGTCGCCTACTCGGGCGCATGCTGGCCGACATGCCCGATGTCCGCGTGCTCAGCGACCATGCCACGGCCGCCGACGCGCTCCAGGCGATAGAGACGGGCGGAGTGGACCTCGTCTTCATGGATGTGGAGATGCCGGAGCTGTCCGGCGTGGATGCGGCGTCGCGCATCGAGGTGGACCGCAAGCCCCTAATCGTCTTCACCACGGCCCATCCGGAATATGCGGTCGACGCGTTCGGGATCGACGCCATAGACTATGTGCTGAAACCCTTCGACCGAACCCGGCTGCGGCAGGCGATCGACAAGGCGGCGAGGCTGCACCGGCTGATCCGGACCCGTCCCGAACCTGCCGAGACGCGTCGACCGGACGGAGAGGCCCGGCCGGTCGACAGTCGCATCAACCTGCAGGACGGGGCGGGGTCGCACTTTCTGGAAACGTCCGACATCGTCTGGGTCGAGGCGGCGGGGGACTATTCCGTGATCCACAAGACGGGAGCCGAACTGGTGCTCCGGCGCACGCTTTCTTCGCTGGCGGAGGTGCTGCCCGATCGTCACTTCGCCCGCGTCCACCGCTCCTCCATCGTCGGTCTGGCGCATGTGGAGCATATTCGCAGGCGGGCCAAGGGAGAGGCGGAACTGACCCTGTCCACGGGCACGCAGGTCCGCGCGAGCCGGTCCTACCGAGACACGGTCGCGCGGCTTCTGGAGCGGCTCTAGGCGCGCTCGAAACCCTCTCCGAACTCCGTTTTCGTCCCGCTCACCGCATCATCCGGGCGGTTCGTCGCAAATTTGTTGCATGACCTGGATCAACCCCGCACCGCACGGTCCAAGGGCCGTCCACAGGTCCGGTGACGCGAAAACGCGTCGGGGGATTGATGCCAGTGCAGAAGACGCACGTCGGAGATATACCGTTCGCCCGCATGGCCGCCGCCATGTTCGCTCTGTTCCTGTCCGCTTGCGCATCGAACGCCGGACCGTCCCCGGCGTCCGTGGAAGCCACCCCGAAAGAGGCCGCTTCGGGGCCTGTTGGCTGGCACACCGTCTTCTTCGACGATTTCGACGGCACCGCGCTCGATGAGACGAAATGGAAGCCGGAGCAGTCCTGCTGGGGCGGCGGCAACCAAGAGCGTCAATGCTATACGGACCTCGCGCAGAACGTCCGCGTGACGGACGGAGAGTTGCAGCTCGTCGCGATCGAAGGCGATCATACCGGGCCGCTCTATCCTGAAGGAATGCCAGGCGCGCCCGGCGGAACGACCTCCAAGCCCTATACGTCCGGCAAGGTTCGCACGCGCGGTCTCGCCGCCTATCGCTATGGCCGGATTTCCGCGCGGCTCATGCTGCCCGAAGGCCAGGGCACCTGGCCCGCCTTCTGGATGATGCCGGAAACGGATGCCTACGGCCCGTGGCCGCTTTCGGGCGAGATCGACATCATGGAAGCCACCAATCTCGGCACGCCCTGCGACGAATGCGAGGGCGGGATCGAGCGGCGCACCTCCGGAGCGCTGCACTTCGGCGAGCGTCCGCCCGACAACACATATTGGTACGCGATGGCCGATTTCGGCAGCGAGGTGAACCCGGCCTCCGAATGGCGGACCTATACGGTGGAGTGGGCGGAAGGCACGATCCAATGGCTCGTGGACGACCGGATCTTCCTGCGTCTGGACGAGGATGACTGGTACACCGCCTCTGCGGATGCGCGGGGACGGCCATACGCACCGTTCGATCAAGCCTTCTACCTGATGCTCAACCTCGCCGTGGGCGGCACGCTCACGGAGAAGAATGGCGGCGGCTTCGACGCGGACGCCTTTCCCGCCACCTTGCGCGCGGACTGGATCCGGGTCGAGCAGTGCGCAGGCGATCTGGAAACGGGGCGCGCCTGCCTCACGAACCAACCCTGGGACGGGACAGCCCTGGGGCCTTGGGAAGACAAACCATAATGGAAGCCGGGCGATCCATCGCCGGACAGAGTAGAGGGAACTGCCGCATGACCAATGAAATCGAAACCCGGCGCCGATTGCCGGCTCTTCTTCTCGGGGGCATCTCGGCCCTCGCCCTGAGCGCGAGCGCCCTGGCGCAGAACTCGCCCGTTCCGGGAGAGAACACGGCCATCGTCGACCTCGAAGCGGACGAGGTGATCGTGACGGGCATCCGGGCCAGCCTGATCGAGAGCTCCGACATCAAGCGCAACGCGCAGGGCGTGGTGGACGCCATCACGGCCGAGGATATCGGCAAGTTTCCCGACACCAATCTCGCCGAGTCGCTGCAACGGATCACGGGCGTGTCCATCGACCGCGCCAATGGCGAAGGCAGCCGCGTCACGGTCCGTGGCTTCGGACCGGACTTCAACCTCGTCCTGCTCAACGGCCGCCAGATGCCGTCCGCCTTCCTGGAAGGCGGCGCGCCGTCCTCGCGCAGCTTCGACTTCGGCAACCTCGCCTCCGAAGGGATCGCGGGCGTGCAGGTCTACAAGACGGGCCGCGCCGACCTGCCGACCGGCGGCATCGGCTCCACGCTCAACATCCTCACCGCCCGCCCGCTCAACGCGCCCGGCATGAACGCGTCCTTCGGCGTGAAGGGCGTGATCGACAACTCGGTCACCAATCTCGGCGACAAGAGCATCACGCCGGAATTTTCGGGCATCTATTCCAATACCTTCGCCGACGACACGATCGGCATCGCAGTGGCGGGTTCCTACCAGGAGCGCGAGTCCGGCGTGGCGCAGTTCGGCACCAGCAGCGGCTGGCGCGGAGCCTATCTGGGCTCGGAGAACAATTGGGGGACCTTGCCGCGCGACAATCCGCAGGTCACCAACCGCCCGGGTCCCAACGACATCTATTCCGTGCCCCAGAACGGCAACTACTCGCTGACCAATATCGACCGCGAGCGCATCAACGGCCAGGTAGCGCTGCAATACAGCCCCGTCGACACCTTCACCGCGACGCTCGACTATTTCTACTCGGAGAACAAGGTCGCCACGGAACGTTCCGACCTGTCCGTCTGGTTCAACCACGGCAACACGACGAGCGCCTGGACGGACGGTCCGCTCGCGAGCCCGCTCTTCTACAGCGAGGATTTCGGGGACGGCGGGTCCGATCTGTCCATGGGCGCGGCCAAGTTCGCCACCGTCAGCGAGAACAACTCCATCGGCGGCAACATCGAGTGGCAGGCCACCGACCAGCTCAGCTTCGTGATCGACGCGCACAGCTCCTCCGCCCAGTCCGGCGAGGACAGCCCCTACGGCACGACCTCGGTCGTCAGCACGGCGGACTTCTCGCTGCGCAACCAGGGCCTGGACTTCACGACCGAACTGCCGACCCTGTCGATCGGCTTCCAGGACGGGACCAACGTGCTCGATCCGTCCCGCATGATCGCGACCGGCAATGTGTTCGGCAACAGCTTCATCCGGACCGAGATCGATCAGATCCAGGCCGCCGCCAAATATGAGTTCGACAACTCCATCGTCCAGAGCGTCGACTTCGGCGCGTCCGCAACCCGCAACAAGGTCCGCTCGGCCTTCGCCAACGCCCAGCGCGATACGTGGGGCGGCGTCGGCACCGCGGCCGACCTGCCGGATTCCGTCTTCCGGCGTCTGGACCTCGCCAGAAATTTCGACCAGTTCGAAGGCTCCGACATCACGCAGCAATTCTTCCTGGCGATCGATTTCGACGCGCTGGTCGCGGCGGTCGACACGCCCACCTTCGGCAATGTGTGCGGCGGCGACGGCATCTGCCGGTCCGACGATTTCCTGATCGACCGCCGCATCGAGGAGGAGAGCTACGCCCTGTTCGGCCAGATCGACACGGAGTTCCAGCTGGGCGCGATGACCGCCTCGATCGATGCCGGGATCCGCTACGAGACGACCGACGTCGTCTCGCCGGCCCAGGTTCCGGTTCCGACCGGCGCGCAATGGGTCTCCGCCAACGAGTTCGCGCTGATCGGCCTGAACGATCCGGCCAATGTGCAGACCCAGGACTTCGAGGGCGAGTACGACTATTGGTTGCCCGCGATCGACGGCCGTCTCGACGCCTCCGACGACATCGTGCTGCGCGCCTCCTACAGCCGTACCATGACGCGGCCGGGCTATGCCGACATTGCCGGCGGTCTTTCGGTGGCGCAGCTGTTCCGCATCGATGGCGGCGACGGTCAGCGCGGCAACACCAATCTGCGTCCGTTCCTGTCCGACAATTTCGACCTGTCGGCGGAATATTATTACGGCGACGACGGGTCGTTCTTCTCGGCGGGCTACTTCTACAAGGACGTCAAGAACTTCATCGGGCGCGGCATCGTCACCGACTCGCCGTTCGACGTCTACACGCCGTTCGGCGGCGCACGCTATAACGAGGCCGTCGCGGCGCTCGGCACGACCGACAATGTGGCGATCCGCCAATACATCTTCGAGAATGCCGATCCGTCGACCTTCCAGATCACGGGCACGGACACGAACGGCAACATCACCGGCAACATCTTCGGCGTGCCGGGCGAAGACCCGCTGGTCGATTTCCGGATCGGCACGCCGGTCAATCAGGAAGAGGAGACCGTCCAGGGCTTCGAGGTCGCGATCCAGCACTTCTTCGGGGAGAGTGGATTCGGTGCCATCGCCAACTATACCTATGTGGATGCGGATGGCGGGTTCGACAACTTCCAGGTTCCGTCCAGCGGCGACCCGCAATTCGCTGTCACCGGCCTCAGCGACAGCTACAACCTGATCGGTTTCTACGACAAGGACGGCATCCAGGCCCGGATCGCCTATAACTGGCGCGGCGACTTCCTCGCTTCTACGGTGGGCGTCAGCGGCACGCCGAACAATCCGCTCTACGTGGAATCGTTCGGCCAGGTCGACCTGAACGCCAGCTACGACGTCACCGACAAGCTGACCCTGTTCGTCGAAGGCATCAACGTGCTGGACGAGACGACCCGCACGGTGGGTCGGACGTCGGAATATGTGAACTTCGCGGTCCAGACCGGATCGCGCTACAATCTCGGGGCGCGCTACACCTTCTAGCGCGAACACCGATCCGAACCTGTTCGGGTCGGCCTTCCGGGGCCGGCCCGCTTTCGTCGCGTTGACCGCGCGGCGAGCGAGCCACATACCGTTCGCATGACCCTTCGCCCCGGAGACCCGTTCGCCCCCATGTCCGCAATCGAGCACATCGTGATCGTCGGCGGCGGCACGGCCGGGTGGCTGACGGCGGGCCTGCTGGCGGCCGACCATTGCAGCGACAGCCCTGATGGCCTCCGCGTCACGCTGGTCGAGTCCGATTCCGTTCCGACCGTCGGCGTCGGGGAAGGAACCTGGCCGAGCCTGCGCGACACGTTGCAGCGCATCGGCCTCAACGAGAAGACGTTCCTTCGCCGTTGCGGGGCCAGCTTCAAGCAGGGCTCGCGCTTCGACGGCTGGGTCGATGGTTCCGATTCCGATCGCTATTACCACCCGTTCGACGCGCCGCCGTCCGAGGACGAGTGCGACGCCGCCACATTGTGCCGAACCGCCGGGGACACGGCGTTCGCCGACGCGATCAGTGCCCAGTCCGCGCTGATGCGGGGCGGGTTCGCGCCCAAGCAGCCGCAGACACCTGCCTTCGCGGCCGTCGCCAACTATGCCTACCACCTCGACTCCGCCGCTTTCGCCGCGCTGCTCCGGGAGCATTGCACGACCCAGCTGGGCGTCAGCCATATCGTCGCGACCGTGACCGACGCCGTGACCGACGCGGACGGTTTCGTCACCGCCTTGCGGGTCGAGCGGGGAGAGCCGATCGCGGGCGACCTGTTCGTGGATTGCAGCGGGTCCCGCGCGCTCCTGATCGACGGCGCGATGGGGTCGCGGGCGACCGACGTGTCGGATATCCTCTTGAACGACCGTGCCCTTGCCGTCCACGTCCCGCACGAAACCCCGCAAGCCCCCCTTGCCTCCCAGACCAACGCCACGGCGCAGGAGGCCGGTTGGGTCTGGGATATCGGCCTGCAATCCCGGCGCGGCGTGGGCTACGTCTTCGCCTCGCACTATGGCGACGAGGCCCGCGCCCGGGACGTCCTGCGCGCCTATCTCCGCCGTCACGCGCCCCATGCCGAGGACCGAGCCGACGCGGCGCGCCTGCTGTCCTTCCGATCCGCCTATCGCGAAACGCCTTGGACCCGGAACGTGGTCGCGATTGGTCAGTCGCAGGGCTTCGTGGAGCCGCTGGAAGCGTCCGCCATCGTCATGATCGAACTGGCCGCGACGGCGCTGAGCGACCTGCTGCCGCCCAAGCGTGCCGGGCTCGCCTCCAGCGCGAAGCGGTTCAACCGCCGCTTCGCCTATCGCTGGGAGCGGATCGTGGAGTTCCTCAAGGCGCACTACATCCTCAGCCGTCGGCCGGAGCCCTACTGGTCCGCACATCGCGACCCGGATAGCTGGCCGGACCGCCTGCGCGAGAACATGGAGCGCTGGAAGAGCGTTGCGCCCTCGCGCGAGGATTTCGAGCAATCTCGGGAAATCTTCACGGCCGCCAGCTACGCTTTCGTGCTCTACGGCATGGGAC
>JBATXP010000420.1:0-2973 GCA_049673465.1 Litorimonas sp. | reverse complement strand
CCGGCGATCATGGCCGCGAGCAGGAGGCCCAGCGCCCCGGCCGTGCCGAGAATGCCGATGAAACCGCGCGCGGCCTCGCTGAGCGGAATCTGTCCGGCATCGACGAAGCCGATGGACAGGAAGGTCGCCAGCAGGGCCAGCGCGGCCAGCACCATCGCCTCGGCCACACGTTCGCGGGTGAACAGCATGGCGAGCGCGGGCACGCAGACGAACAGGATCGCGACCGGGAAGAAGCCGCCGAGCAGGCTGGCGACGACGGCGAAGCCGGTCCACAGCGTCAGGAGCACGATCTGCGCCCAGAAGCGGTCGAGCGCGGGCGCGATCAGGAGGGACAGGAGAGCGGGCAGGGAGAGCGCGACGGCGACCTTTCCGACCGTCTCGAACTCGCCCACCGCGAACAGGGCCGCCACCGCGCCCACCGCCATCACGGCCAGCCAGATCAGCATCGGGCCGACCAGTCGGAGCGCGGGCGCGGCCCCGGTCGCGGGGGCGGGCATGTCGGCGACTCGGCTCATAGGACTCCAATAGGGCGGGTTAACCTTAACTAAAGCGCGGATCGCAGCCCCGCCGCCATGCGATTCGCCTGTCACGCTAGGGCGACGGCCCGGACTCGCGCAGAAAACTCGCCCGGAACGCGCGGCACCGCAGCGCGCTTGCGGCGCACCCTCCCCCGCCCTATCTGCGCGATGATGAGCGAAATGGAGATATGGCCGGACGATGTCGCCGAGCTGATCGAGGACTTCGCGTTCCTCGACGGCTGGGAGGAGCGCTACATGCATGTCATCGACCTGGGCAAGGCGATGGACCCGCTGCCCGAGGCGGATCGCACGGACGCCAACAAGGTGCGTGGCTGCGCCTCGCAGGTCTGGCTGGTCAGCGAACGCGATGCGGACGGGCAGCTTGTCTTTCGCGGCGCGTCGGACGCGCATATCGTCAGCGGCCTGGTCGCCATCGCTACGCAGGTCTTTTCCCGCAAGCCGGACGAGACGATCCGCGCGCTGGACGTGGACGCGTTGTTCGACGCACTCGGCCTGTCGGAGCACCTCTCCACCCAGCGCGCCAATGGGTTGCGCAGCATGGTGGCGCGCATCAAGCGGGAGGCGGGCGCGACCGGTTGAGCCCGGCGCACTCCGCGCGAAAGGTTCGGCTTTGTTCACTTGCGGTCGGAGACGGGCGAGGTAACGGTGAGGTGCAGGAAAGCCGACACTCCCGGAGACCGATCGTGACCCCATTCGTTTCCAGCAAATCCGGTCGATTCAAACTACCGGCTTGGACATGCGCCATTTGCCTCGTCTGGCCGATGGCGGCCACGGCGCAGAACTCCGAGGTCTTCCTCGACGCGCGGCAGTTGGAAGAGGCCTCCCGGCCCGCCTTGACGCTCGATCTGTCAGGCCTGGACCCGGCGGCGAATACCACGCCGGAGGCGGATGGTTCGGAGACCCCGCTCGCCATATCTGACGACGGGGCGGAACCCGGCTCCGGCGCATCGCCACTCGACCCGAATGCGGGCTTCGGCAGCGCTTTCGACCCGGATTTCGCGGCGACGGACGAAGAGCTGCGGGCCTTGCGGTCGCAGGTGCGCCCGAAGACGCCCGTGAAGGACGATAGGCGGTTCAAGCCCGAGGTCGGCGTTCGTGCGGGTGGGCGGGACTGGGCGGACCCCGATGCGGAGGAACGCGACTAGCGCGCCCTTCTTCAGCGCTTCTTGGGCTCAACGCTTCTTGGGCCAGTCCTGCTTGACGCGGATGATCATGTCGAGGCCCAGCACGGCGATGATGCCGACCATCAATCCGAAGATCGGATGGCGCAGGGCGAAGGTGCTCATCAGTCCGATGGCGACCCCGATGAGTATGGCATAGGGATGGATCTTCATTGGGCCTTCAATTCGACGTCCCAGTAGAGATAGTCAAGCCAGCTATCATGCAGGTAGTTGGGCGGGAAGCGTCGGCCTTGCGTCTGCAACTGGTGCATGGTCGGGCGCACGGGCTTCACGCGCGGATGCATCCGCGCCTCCTTGGGGTGACGGCCGCCCTTTTTCAGGTTGCAGCCGGAACAGGCCGCCACGATGTTGCTCCAGCTGGTCTTCCCGCCCAGACGACGCGGCAGGACGTGGTCGAAGGTCAACTCGTCCGGGGAGCCGCAATAGACGCATTGGAAGCCGTCGCGCAGGAATAGGTTGAAGCGCGTGAAGGCGGGCGAGCGGTTCTGCGGCACATAGTCCTTGAGCGCGACGACCGACGGCATCTGCATCTCGAAGGTCGCGCTGCGAACGCACTGATCGTAATGATCCACCACGTTGACGCGGTCGAGAAACACCGCCTTGATCGCGTCCTGCCACGACCAGAGCGACAGCGGAAAATAGGAGAGCGGCTGATAGTCCGCATTGAGGATCAGGCAGGGATAGTTGCCGGAACTGACGGGAACGGCCGCAGCGACCGCGTTCGGCAAAACGGGTGACGCGCTCACGGGCGGCCTCCTGGGTGAAGTGGCCGGTCGGACGCTCGGGATGTGGGTTCAGTCGGACTGAAAGCGCAGGTCTCCGTGTCGATTCGTCTTCAGGCTATGCCGAAAGCCCCGCCCGTGACAAGGCACGGTTGCGTGACGTTTTCGCCGCAAAGCCGTGACGCCCCGCTCAGAGCGCATTCATGCGCCGCGCGGCAAGCGCTAGAGAAGGACCCATGCCGATTCGACCCCTGCTCATATCGCTGACGTTCGCGGCCATCGCGAGCGCCGCCTTTGCCCAGGCTCCGCGCGTGAGCACGGGATCGGGCGACCGCGCGATGAGCGTGGCGGACGGCTTTGCCGCCGAAGTCTACGCCCGGCGGCTGGGCGACGTGTCCGACATGGCGCGCCATCCGGACGGAACCTTGTTCGTGGCGGACCGGGCGGCGGGTCGCATCTTCCGGATCCAGGACCGGCGAATGGACGGCCGCGCCGACACCACCCAGGCCCTGCCCCAGCGCTTCGATACTC
>JBATXP010000419.1:0-5120 GCA_049673465.1 Litorimonas sp. | reverse complement strand
CGCACGTCCTTCTCCCCGCGGCGCGGGGGTTTGCCACAAAGCGCGCTAGCGGCGCGCGACTGGCATGGCGTGCCCGAAGGGCGGATGGGGGGCTCGCCGCAGACGTGGAGTTGGGACGGGGTGGGTCGAGGTCGCTCGCAGACCGCCAACGTGTGGCCTGTCATCCACCTCGAGTAGACCCACTCCAGCCAAACGCTTTCTTCGAGACCTTCCCCCCATCGACCTCGCTACGCTCGCCCACTTCCCCCCGCGCCGCGGGGAGAAGGAAAGCATGGAGCCAGCCGGGAGTCCGCATCCCCGACTACTCTGCGAACGCAACCAACGTCGTTACCGGCACGCCCATCCCCCTGATCCGCTCCGCCCCGCCCAGATTCGGCAAGTCCACCAGGAATGCCGCGCCGACCACTTCGCAGCCCGTCCGGCGCAGCAGCGACACGGCCGCAGCCGCCGTGCCGCCCGTCGCGATCAGGTCGTCCACCAGCAACACGACGTCCCCCTCCCCGGCCGCGTCCGCATGGATCTGCAGCGTGTCCGTCCCATATTCGAGCTCATACGCCTGCTCCAGCGTTTCGAATGGCAGCTTTCCCGCCTTGCGCACTGGAATGAACCCAACCCCGAGTTCGATGGCGACGGCCGTGCCGAAGATGAAGCCGCGCGCATCGATGCCGGCGACCGCCGTGACTCCGGCGTCGCGGTAGGGATCGGCGAGCCGGCGCACGGACTCCTTCAGTGCCTCCGGGTCCGCCAGCAGGGTCGTGATGTCCCGGTATTGGACGCCCGGCTTGGGGAAGTCCGGCACGGTTCGGATGGTCGCTTTCAGACTCGAAAAATCAGGGGGCATTCACGGCATCCGTTTCGGGCAGGACGTGGGTTTCGGCAAAGGCCAGCGCTTCCCATTCCTGGAAATGCGCATCGCTCATCAGCTCGGAAATGTATGTGTCGGACCGCCTTGTTCTTGGCAGGCCGTAGCTTTCGAACCGCGTCGCGACGGGCGTGTAGAACGCGTCGGCGATGGACCATTCGTTGAACAGATAGGGGCCGTCGTGACGCGACAGCAGATCGTCCCACATCTCCACGATTTCGGCGGCATCCGACAGGCAGTCCTTGGGCATCCGGCCGTCCGTTCGACGTTTCAGGTTCATCGGCGCTTCGCGGCGCAACGCCTCGAACCCCTCATGCATCGTCTGGGTCACGCGTCGCGCTTCGGCTTTCCGTGCCTCATCCTTGGGCCAGAGGTTGGGCACCATCTTGGCGCAGAACTCCGCGATGGCGAGGCTGTCCGGGATGCGCTCGCCATTGACGTCGAGCACCGGGACCGTCCCGGCGGGGCTGATCTCCAGCAGGCGCTGCTTGTAGCCCGGCACATCCAGATCGACCATTTCGGTCGTGAACGGCACCTCCATCTTGCGCAGAATCAGCCAGGGCCGGAGCGACCAGCTGGAATAATTGTAGTTTCCGATGAAGAGGGTCAGCGCCACATCAATATCCCAGCAGTTTCAGGGCTGCCATAAGCTGCGGTTTCTCCGTCGAAAAGCCCGAGCGGATCCAGAGCGCTTCCAGCGCCTGCAAAGCCTTGCCCATCTCAGGCCCCTTCGGGACTCCCGCGGCAGCAAGGTCCGCCCCGCGCAAGGGAAAGGTCGGCGGAGTCCAGCCCATCGCCAGATCGGCCAGCACCATCCAGTGCGCCGATTCGATGGCGGCTTCTGCGCCCGCCGCGCGCAGGCGCGCCCGGTCGAGGATCACGGACTTGCCGGCGCGGTAGATCGCCTGCAGGCGGGCGCGTTCGGGCATGTCGTGCGACAGGCTTTCGCCATCGGATGCCCACGCCTTGAGCCGTTCCTTTTCCTTGTTTGACATCTTCAACCGCTTGGCGAGCAAGGCAGCCGAGAGCGGCTCGCGCGCCATCATGGCCATGAGACGCAGCACTGGGTCGGGCGCGATCCCTTCCCGCGCCTCCAGCGCCACCAGCCGACCGAGACCGTCCACATTGGTGGCTTCCGGCAGCAGGGTTTCGAGGATTTCCTGTTGCAGCATGATCCGAACCGCGCGGACCGGATCGCGGGCGGATAGGAGCTTCTTGAGTTCGCTCCAGACCCGTTCGGCGGAGAGCTGCTTCAGGCCGCGCCGGTTTTCGCGGCAGGCGGTCAGCGCTTCCTTGGTGATCCTGGCCTCCTGCCCATACCAGGCGAGGAAGCGGAAGAGCCGCAGAATGCGCAGATAGTCCTCGCGCACGCGCGCGTCGGCGTCGCCCACGAAGCGGAAGCGACGCGCCTCGATGTCGGTCATCCCCTCGCCCGTCGGGTCGAACACCTGACCGGAAAGATCGGCGTAGAGAGCGTTGACCGTGAAGTCGCGACGCCGCGCATCCTCCGCCCAATCCTGGGTATAGGCGATCACGGCGCGGCGACCATCCGTCTCCACGTCCCGGCGCAAGGTCGTGATTTCGTAGGGCTTGCCGCCATGGACCGCCGTCAGCGTTCCGTGCGCGATGCCGGTCGGCACGGTCTTGATACCCGCCAACTTGAGGGCGTCGTTAACGGCGGCGGGATCCAGCTGTGTCGCCATGTCGATGTCGGCGACGGGCAAGCTCCACAGCGCGTTGCGCACGCATCCTCCGACGAAGCGGGTCGAGCCTTCGGGCAAGGCAGCCAGGATGGCGCGCGCGCCGGGGTCTTGGGTGAAGTCGAAGGCGGGAGTCGAAGACATGGCCGCCCGCTCTAGCGCCTCGGCGACCAACTGCAAGCTCAGGCGGCGTGACTTTCCGCGAAGGCTCGGGTCCACACCCGCCGCGTCATGCCCGCCGTCATGCCCCAAATGTTGCGCTCGACCCCGTCGGCGCCTGTGTAGGGCATGTAGTAGACCGTGATCGCGCGGTCCTCGAAGGTGACGTCCTTCGCCACATGGTTGGTCGGGTCCATCAGGAAGGCGAGCGGCACTTCGAACACGTCGGCGACCTCGTGCGCGTCGATCTCCAGATCGGCCTCGGGGTCGACGATGGCGGCGAAGGGCGTGACGCGGAAGTGGCCCGCCGCATCGAAGGAGGGCAGCCGTCCGATGATCTCCACCTCGTCCGCGCTCAGCCCGATCTCCTCGTCAGTTTCGCGAATCGCGGCGTCCAGCACGGATTCGCCCAGCTCCGCCTTGCCGCCCGGAAAGGCGATCTGCCCCGGATGGTTGGGCATGGTCTCGGGCCGCTGCGTGTAGATAAGGTGCCAACCATTGAAGCCGTCCGCCACATCGCGCTTGACGAAGGGCAGCAGCACGGCCGCTACGCGCTGCATGTCGCGCGTGATCCGGTCCGCGCCGTCCGGAATGGCGACGGGCAGGAAAGACCGGCGAAGGGTTTGCTCGACAGCGTCCACCTAGGCTTCGTGCGCCCCTTCCGGGCCGAGCGGGAAGAAGGCTCCGCCCGCCCACACGCCGAGCGATCCGTTCCGTTCCACGGCCAGCTCTACCAGCTCGTAGAAGACGGGACGGTTGATTGCGGCTTCCAGGCGGCCCCGGACCAGCACATAGGGATCGGGCTCCATCGAGTCGGGATCGGTCTCCACGCGGATGGGATTGTCCGGTCCGGCCTCGACCGTCTCGTTAAGATTGGTCTTGAAGAAAAGGCGTTGGTCTTCGCCCGTGCCCGTCGCGTCGACCCGCACCGCGAGGAAGGGCGCGCGCTCCACCTGAACGCCCAGCTTCTCGACCGGCGTGACCAGATAGGTGCGCCCGTCCTCATCCTTGCGCAGGACGGAAGCGAACAGCTCGACCAGACCCTTGCGCGTGATCCGCGAGCCTTCGTGCCACCAAGACCCGTCCGCCTTGATGAGCAGGTCCATCTCCCCGCAATAGTCGGGGTTCCAGCGCTCGACGGGCCGTTCGCCCTCTGACGTGTCGGCCAGAGCGTCCATCAGGTCCTGCAACGAGAACCCGCTCGCAGGATCACCGTCAGCGGGCTTACCGCCATTTAACGCGTTTTCAGTGGTCATGGGCCTTTCCCGGCGGCACCCGCCTCGTTACTCGTCTCACAGTCATCTTACGCATGGACAGCACTTATGGGCCACCCTCTCGACACCTCCGTCGATCCCGCGACCGAAAAAGCCGCCGAGGCCGCCGTCGAAACGCTCGCCGAGGCACGTGCCAATATCGGGCAAGTCGTGCTGGGCCAGGACCGCGTGGTAGAGCTGGCCCTCGCGGCGATCCTGTCCGGCGGCCATGCCCTTCTGGTCGGCGTTCCGGGCCTCGCCAAGACGCTGCTGGTGGAGACGCTCGGCACGGTGATGGGCCTGTCGGAGTCGCGCATCCAGTTCACGCCGGACCTCATGCCCGCCGACATTCTCGGCTCCGAAGTGCTGGACCAGGACGAGACCGGCAAGCGCGCCTTCCGCTTCATCAAGGGACCGATTTTCACTCAGCTCCTGATGGCGGACGAGATCAACCGCGCCTCGCCCCGGACGCAGTCGGCGCTCCTGCAGGCCATGCAGGAAAAGGCCGTGACCATCGCGGGCGCGCGCCATGCCCTGCCCAAGCCGTTCCACGTCCTCGCCACGCAGAACCCGATCGAGCAGGAAGGCACCTATCCCCTGCCCGAAGCCCAGCTCGACCGCTTCCTCTTTCAGATCGACGTCGGCTTCCCGGAGCTGGCCACGGAACGCGACATCCTGCTCGCCACGACGGGCGCGACGCTGGCCACGCCCCGGAAAGCCATGACCGCCAGGAAACTGACGGAGATGCAAGCGCTGGTCCGCAAGCTGCCCGTCGGCGAAAGCGTGCTGGAGGCGATTCTGTCGCTGGTGCGCAACGCCCGCCCCGACCAGTCCGAGGACGAGGCGATCCGCAAGACCGTGGCCTGGGGTCCCGGCCCGCGCGCCGGACAGGCCCTGATGCTCGCCACCCGCGCCAAAGCACTGATCGATGGCCGGGTCGCGCCGAGCGTGGACGACGTGCTCGACCTTGCCGGACCCGTCTTGCGTCACCGCATGGCGCTCAGTTTCGCCGCCCGCGCGGACGGGGCGAGTATCGACGGCACGATCGACCGCCTCAAGGACCGCATCCGCTAGCAGTGCCCGTCGAGACCTCCGCCCACACGCTCAGACAGGACGCCGACCGGCTCGCCTCGGGCTATCCGGCCC
>JBATXP010000418.1:0-2063 GCA_049673465.1 Litorimonas sp. | reverse complement strand
AGTCCGGGGAGAGCGCCCGCGTGATGAAGCGCATGTTCCGCCGCCATGCCCGGGGCCAGAGACAGGACGACGAGGACACGATCCAGTGGTTCCTGGAGGGATTTGCGTCCGACGATTTCAAGGAAGGCTACACCGCCTTCATGGAAAAGCGGAAGCCGGAGTTCTAGGTCGTGTCCTCAATGATGGGAGCGATCGACATGACCAAACGACTGTTCGGGCTGATTGCCTGTTTGGCGATTGTGGGGTGCAATCCGGAAACCGTGACGGAGCCTACCCCTTCCGACCTTGACCGGCCGGGCCATATCGTCGGGCTCGTCACTCAGGACGGGTTGCAGGTCATCGACGCCGCCGGGGCCGCGAATATCGAGCAGGCACGACCGATCACGCCCGACGCCGTGTTCCACATCGCATCCCTGTCCAAGCAGATCACGGCGGCGGCCCTCGCCCACGCCGTGCTTGACGACCATGTCTCGCTGGACGATCCCGTCTCGCTCCACCTGCCCGAAGCCGCCAAATATGGCGACGAACTGACGGTCGCCCATCTCGTCTACATGACCAGCGGACTGACCGACTACACGTCCGTTCGTCGCCAGGATGGACGCCCGTGGGCGACGTTCCACTACTTCACCACGGATGATGCCATCGAGGCCAGCCTGTCCGTCGATGCGCTGAAGTTCCGCCCAGGAACGGCCTGGGACTATTCCAACGTCAACTACATGCTCATCACGCGCATCGTGGAAGCCGCCTACGACCGACCGTTTGCCGACGTGGTCGAGGCGCGCATATTCCGACCACTCGGCATGAAGGTTTCGCTGATCCACGACGACGTCACGCGCATCGTTCCCAACCGTGCCGATGCCTATATCGAACGCAATGCGGGCGTTCTGGACGCGTTGCGCGGCGGCGCGGCGATCCAGGCGCGCGATGAGGGCGGCTGGGTTCTCATCCGGCGGAACGCGCCGCACTATGGTGGCAGCGGCGTTCTGACCAGCCTGTCCGACTGGTCGCTCTGGCTGGAAGAGATGCTGAGCCACGAGACCTTCGGCGAGGAGTTCTGGACGCTGATGCGGCGCACGCAAACGTTCGAGCATGACAAGGCCAACGACGCCTTCGGGCTGGTTCACGGTCGGCTCGGCGAGTTCGACACCCTCTGGTACGAGGGCGGAGATATCGACGCGTCCAGCTATATGGTCGCCCTGCCATCGGAGGGCGCGGCCCTCGCCTGCTTCGCCAACGACCCGTCCGAATCGTGTCGCGAACGGGTGATGAACGCCTTCGCGGACCGCTTCGGCACGCCCTGACGCCGCTCAGCCGTCCGCCAGAAAGGCCCGCACCGTCGCGACGAGGTCCGCTTCTCGCCCCCTCGGCCCCACGATCTGCGCGCTGGCGGGCAAACCCCTGCGATCTCGGCCCAAGGGAAAGGCGACGGCCGGGCGGTCGGCGAGGTTGGCGAAGGCGGTGAAGTCGGCCTGATTGGCGGGAACGGGATCGCCGAATTTGAAAGCCGTCTGCGGCGCGGTCGGCATGAGGATGAAGTCGGGATAATCGGCGGCGCGCAAGGCTTCGACGTGGGCGTAGGCGGTATCGATCCGGTCCTTGGACAAGTCGCGCCCATATTCGAGCATCCCCCGAAAAAAATCCGAGAAGCCGTCCGGTTTGGACTTAAGGCGCTTTTCATGCGCTGCGTAGCCCTCGACTTCCGACAGGATCAGCCCGGCGCGGCGGGACTGGCCGTAGGCGTAAGGATCGAGCGCGGTTATCGGCAGGCCGTCCGCGATCCTGGCGAACTCATCCGCGACGAACGGCTCCACCTCCACCGCGTGGCCCCAATCCAGCGCGACCACCTCGCGCGCCGTGCCGCCGGACAGCTCCGCGTCCATGATGACCTGCATCACGGCCACGCCGTCTTCCAGCGAGCGGGCGTGGACTCCGACCGTGTCGAGCGTGGGCGAAAGCGGGACGACGCCTCGTAGCATCTCGGCCGAATGAGACGGCTTGAACCCCCAGAGCCCGCAATAGGCGGACGGGATGCGCACGCTGCCCATCGTGTCCGTGCCGAGCGC
>JBATXP010000417.1:0-4655 GCA_049673465.1 Litorimonas sp. | reverse complement strand
GATGGCGCTGCTGCTCGTCATGGTGCGGACCCGCAGGCGACGCGGCGGGCGTGTGGCGAAAGCCCGCCCCGTGCCGATGCGCACGGCGCTGATCGTCTATGCCGGGGGCGTGCTGGGCCTGGTGGCGATCACCTACGGCCCGCAATCGGGTCTGGCGGGCAATGCGGTGGCGCGCGACGCGGTGACGTTTCTGTTCATGCTGGCGACGAGCATCCTGGTCATGGCCATGCTGTCGCGACGCAGGACGTGAAGCGCGCATGAAAAAACCCGCCTCGGGGGCGGGTCCTTGGATCGATGCGTCAGAACGCTCTTAAGCGAAGTGCCCTTGGGCGAAGCGCCCTTAGGCGGCTTCGGCACCCGTCGCGGCGAGGCTGGCGGCGACCGACTTCTTCAGCTTCTTGGCCATCGGCGTCAGCTTGTGGTTCTTGGTGCCCATCAGAAAGCCGTCCAGGCCACCCTTGAAGTCGACCGTGCGCAGCGTCTTGGCGGCGATGCGCATCCGGTAATCCTGGCCCAGCGCCTGGCTGCGCAGGGTGACGTTGCAGAGATTCACTTCGAAGCGACGCTTCGTCTTGATGTTGGAGTGGGACACGTTGTGGCCGCTCATCGGGCCGGTGCCCAGAAGATCGCAGGTGCGGGACATGAGACTTGCCTTCCAGAGGATTCGGGTCTTGAAAATACGAAAAAAAGCCCGCGTGGCGCGGGCGTTCGGCAGGCGACATACTTCGACGTATGTTTCCGGTCAAGCCCGTGTCGCACGTGCCCGACCTGACCAACTCTTAATTCCGATGAGCGGATCGTTCATGGGCGCGACAGCCGGAAGGGCGTAGAAGACCGGCATGAAAAACCTGCTTCTTTCCGTCGCCGCGCTCACCCTCGCCGCGCCCCTATTCACTGGGTCCGCCATGGGCCAGTCCGCCCAGACCGCGCCCGCCAAGCTGATCGCCCCCAACCTGATTGCGGAGGGCCGGCACATGACGGTGCTCAACGCGCAGAACCTGTCGGACCGGCGATACAGCGTGCCCGCCCCGTCGGCGGACGCCACCCAGTTCGACTTCACCCTGAAGGGCTATGTGTTCGGCATCCGCCTGATCACGGCCAACTATATGGGCTATGAGGACGGCGACCGCTACGCCGCCTATACGGACATGCGCACCACCGGCCTCGGCGCGCTGGTCAAGAAGATGGACATCTGGTCCGTGACGAGTGGCCGCATCCTGGCCGACGGCACGCCGCGCCCGGACTTTCACGTCCAGCAGAACACGGACAAGAAGAACCGCCGCGTGGAGATGAACTACGATCACGACGCGCGCAGCGTCGACGTCGCCATCGTCCCGCCGCTCGGCAGCCAGGGCGTGCCGCCCGCCTCGCCGGAGCAGCGCTACAGCGCCTTCGACACGATCAGCGCGCTGCTGCGCATGACCCACAAGGGACGGCAGGAAGCGAGCCAGCTCTGCAGCGGTCGGGTGCCGATCTTCGATTCCAAGCAACACTACACGCTGCGGCTGGCGCCGGTCGGCACGGACCGGGTGAAGTTCCTGGGCGACAGGGACGAGGCGATCCATTGCCACGCCTATTACGAGCCGATCGCGGGCTACGACCCGGAAGACCTGCCGAACGCGGAGGAAGCGGGCACGCCGGTCGATCTCTATTTCCGGTATTATCCGGAGGTCGACATGCATGTGCCCGTCCGCTTTTCCTACAAGATCAGCGGCTTCCGCGCCGTCATCAAGATGGACGACCTGACCCTGGTGACACCCGAGGGCACGGTCATCAGTCAGGAAAGCTGAGCCCGTGCACAAACGCTTCGGGACAGGCATCGGAGCGCGCTCGCGTCACTGACGCCGCGCGCCGCTTGCCTTTCCGCCGCCCTCCCCCAACATGGGCGGCATGGCCTTCCAGCCGATTCTAAAGGGCATCCTCGGCCCCACCAATACGGGCAAGACGTACTATGCCGTGGAGCGGATGCTCGGACGGTCGTCGGGCGTGATCGGTCTGCCGCTGCGGCTGCTCGCACGCGAGGTCTACGACCGGATCGTTATGCGGGTCGGGGCGAACGCCGTCGCCCTGGTCACGGGCGAGGAGAAGATCGTCCCGAAACACGCGCGCTACTATGTGTGCACGGTGGAAGCCATGCCGGTGGAAAAGCGCTTCGCCTTCCTGGCCGTGGACGAAGTGCAGCTCATGGCAAATCACGAGCGCGGGCACGTCTTCACCGACCGGGTGCTGAACGCGCGCGGCTATGAGGAGACCTTGTTCCTGGGCGCGGAAACGGCGCGCGACGTGCTGCGCACGCTGGTGCCGGACATCCAGTTCGACCGGCGGGAGCGCTTCTCGGAGCTGTCTTACGCGGGCCGGACCAAGCTGAACCGATTGCCCAAGCGGTCCGTCGTGGTCGCCTTCTCGGCCAAGCAGGTCTATGCGTTGGCCGAAGCCATCCGGCGCTTCCGGGGCGGGGCGGCCGTCGTGATGGGCGGCCTCTCCCCGCGCACCCGCAACGCGCAGGCCGAACTGTTCCAGAGCGGCGAGGTGGATTTCCTCGTCGCGACCGACGCGGTGGGCATGGGGCTCAACCTCGACACGCACCACGTCGCCTTCGCGTCGCTCTCCAAATATGACGGACGCCGCCGCCGCTATCTCACCCCGATGGAAGCCGGGCAGATTGCGGGGCGCGCCGGACGCTTTCGGCAAGCGGGCACGTTCGGCACCACGGGCGACTGTCCGGAGATGGACGACGAGCTGGTGGACCGCATCGTCGGCCACAAGTTCGAGATGCTCAACTATGCCGAATGGCGCAATTCGGACCTCGACTTCTCGTCGCTTGCCCGGCTGGTGGAGACGCTGCACGCGCCGCGCCCGACCAAGCGGCTACGCCGCATCAAGGGAGCGGAGGACGAACAATCGCTGGAACGCTTCATGGCGATCCCGGAGGTCGCGAACGGCATAAAGATCCCCGTGCAGGTGCGCCAGCTCTGGGACGTGTGCCAGGTGCCGGACTTCCGCAACCTGACCATCGACGCCCATGTGCGCCTGTTGCAGGACATCTACAGAACGCTCGTGAGCGGAGGCGGAAAGCTGTCGGACGACTTCATGGCGCGCAAGATCGCGCGCGTGGACGACACGTCCGGCGATGTCGACGCCTTGTCCGCGCGGCTTGCGAACATCCGCACTTGGACCTATTGCGCCAGTAAATCGAGCTGGATGCACGGTGGCGAGCACTGGGCGGGCGAGGCACGCGCGGTCGAGGACCGCCTGTCGGACGCGCTCCACGAGGGGTTGATCGCCCGCTTCGTCGACCGACGCACATCCACGCTGTTGAAAGGCATAGGCGCAGGAACCCCCATGGACGCTTCCATCAAGGACGACGGCTCCGTCTTCGTCGACGGCCACCTCATCGGTCAGCTGAACGGCCTGTCCTTCACGCGCGACGCCGGCACGTCCGACCTGGAGGCCAAGGCGCTCGAAGCGGCGGCCGTCAGCGCCGTCACGCCGGAAGTGGACCGCCGCCTGACCTCGCTCTCCTCCGGACAGCATGCCATCTTCACCTTGTCCGATACGGGCGAGATCCTGTGGGGCGGCATGGTGGTCGGCCGCATCGCCAAGTCGGGTTCCGTCTTCAGCCCCGACGTCGAGGTCGTCGGCGGGGAGCTGGGCAATCCGACCCTGCGCCAGCTGGCCGAGGACCGGATGCGCGAATATCTGCGCGCCGAGGTGCAGACCCATCTCGCGCCGCTGCAGAAGCTCAAGGAGCTGCAGGATCGCCCGGACGTCTTGCCCGGCTCCAAGGGCTTCGCCTACACGCTGCTGGAGAATCACGGCTCGCTGGACCGCCGCATCCACGGCAAGATCGTGCGCGACCTCGGCCCGGAGGAGCGCCGCGACCTGCGTAGTGCGGGCGTCACCTTCGGCCAGTACAATGTCTACATGCCGGACATGCTCAAGCCCAAGCCGGCGCGCCTTCTGTCGCTGCTGATCGCCTTTGGCGCGGGCGGCGACCGCAAGCCGTGGATCCCGTTCGCGGGCGTCACCTCCATCGCGAATGACGGCGAGCTGAAGGCCGATGGATTTGGTTCCCACGCGCTGGCGCTGGCAGGGTACAAGGCGGTCGGGCCGCGCATCGTGCGCTTCGACATCCTCAACCGCCTCGCCACGCAGATTCGTGATGCGCAGGGCCAGTTCGAAACCCACGCGATCGAAAAGCCCAAGCGCCCGACCTTCCAGGTCATGAGCGAGATGCTCGCCCTTCTGGGCGCGTCGCTTGAGGAAACGCGCGGCGTGCTCGAAGCGCTTGGCTTCAAGCCGTTCACGGCGGACGCCCCGCTGGAGACACCGGCCGAGCCGAAGGAGACTTCGGACGCAGCCGAGAGCGCCCCACCCGAAACGGCTCCGGAAACGCCGACCCCTGAAGCGACATCCGAGGCCGCGTCTGCGGAAGCCGCTTCGCAGGAATCCTCCGTGCCCGAGGCCAGCGTCCCGGACCCGAAACCTGCTCCGGACGCGGACGCGACCGTTTCGACCGAGGCGTCTCCGGATGCAGCTTCGGCGGACGCGGCCACGACACCCGCAGCCGCGCCCACAACCCAAACCGGCGATGCGCCCAAATTGTCCAAGCGTCAGCGCGACCGCCAGCGGGCGCCGCTCAGCGTCTACGTCCC
>JBATXP010000416.1:0-9788 GCA_049673465.1 Litorimonas sp. | reverse complement strand
AACGTCCAGCCCCTGCATGTTGAGAAAGAGGAGGATGTCGATGAAGACCCAGTTCTCCGCGATCTTTCCGTCCTGCACGCGGTACATGTCCTCGACACGCATGTCGGCGGGCCCGGATCCCGCCGTCATCCCCAGATAGGACCCGGCATTCTGCACGGTGAGGTTCGGCCAGCCGAAGAAGCCGCCATAGCTGCCTTCCGCCAAGCGGCAGATGTGGCCGTTGAACCGGTATCCGGCCGACAGGGCGCGGTCGAAGGGCATGCTGTGCTGGCGGATGTAGCGCTCGATCGTGTAGGCCGCGCCGATCCCGGCCGGACCCCACCAGATCATGTCCTCGTGCCAGACCTCGGCCATGTTGTCGGCCTCGTCCCGGTTGAACGCCTTGGGCCCGGGATTGAAGATCATGCTCTCGATGGCATCGTGCGTCGCTGTTGTGAGCGCCGCGTCCTGAGGGTCGTAGCAGAGCCCGTCATGCGTCCGGGGCCCCGGCTGGATCAACATCGTTCCGGTCTGGGGTGGAAACGGGTTCTGGCCTGCCTGCATCATGAGGTGCGGGATGTCGCAGAACATCGCGGTCTCGACCACCTTGCCATCCACGACCTTGTTGAACTCGCAATAACGCAGCATCACGATCCGCAGCGTGTGCCGGATGCCGAGCCAGGGCCTATCGAACAGGCCCATCAAGTGGCCCATCTCCACGACCCAGACGGCGTCATCGTCACCGTCGAGCCCATTGACGTTGCCGATGAAGATGTCGGGACGTCGCTGCATCGGCTTAACCGCGTTCTTGAGCGGCGTCCAAAACTGCCGGGCCACGGCCTCCGCCCCGCGCAGTTCGTGGAACGGATGCATGCCGCGCCAGTGCCATCCTTCGGCTACGAATGGCGACAGCGCAGCGCGCACCTCGTTCGGCGAAGCTTCGTCCAGACGACTGTGCATTGACCTCACAAGGTCCTTGGCCGCCTTTATGCGGTTTTCAGAGGAGGATTTCTGCTGAGTCATGGTCCGTGTTGAACTTCAAAAACGATTCCGGACATATGGGATCCGCCCGACCCTACACCGGAAATGCATCCGCAGTCAAAGCCTGGTTGTTCGCTCCGGTGGGTATATGTCCACCGGCATGCTGTTGTCGGATGGAGCCGAAGTTAGGCCAGTGTCCCGCAGACACTCCGATGCCAAGTTTACCTCTACCGAAAGTTGGACAAAGCGTCCTATAGCCTTTCGGCATGACGCCGCTTGCCCAGCTCTTCTGCAGATCGGGCACTTCCGAAAGATCGCAATGAACCGAGTAAGGTGACAATTTTCTCGGGCGCCTGGGCTGTCCCGACCTCCATCGTCAAGTTGAAATCACCGTCTACACGCAAGGTGCAGTCGATTTCAGTTTGATCTATCATCGCGCATTCTACGGACGCAAAGCCTTGTATTAGCGGCCAGTCACTGTCGACAACTATGAGTCTCAATCGAGCTGTCCCCGACCTCCCCGCGTCGCCGAAAATGTTCACGATGATGTCCGTGCCGTCTCGATCAAGGACTCGATCGGCTGGAAGTCCTCCTCCAGCTTGAAGCATCTCGGCCCGAAGACTTCCAGAGCGCGCGTCGTTCTCATGATGGGGGCAGCACTTGTACCAAAGACCTTGACGCGCTGACCATACCGGAGCGGTTTTGTGGCAACCGGCTCGCCTGATCCCCTGTCGACAAAGGCATTGAGACCGGGCACGATCCTCACGATGCGGCCGTTCCGGTACGCGACAATACGTTCGATCTGGAAGACGAGCGTCATCCGGTCGTCAGGGTCGTCGACAGCCTGCAGGTTGCAGCGCCCCACGTTCTAGCCATCAACCAAGTCGCGATATATCGACGATCTTGACATCGAATAGTTTGCCGCACTGGTCATAATACTCTGTCGTGCGCAGGTAGGAGAGAAGGATTTGGACCGCGTTACCTTACTCTTTGCCGGTCCGGACAGCCTTCCCCACACCCTGTGCAAGCGTGAGTGTTCCCGCAACGGCCGACACCTCCCGTCGGGCGAGGTCCGACAATCGAATCAGTGACTCCGGGCGCGCTCCATTCTAGCGAATTTCATCGATACGCTTCCGATTCGTATCGGAGCGGAAATAAATTCGGGGTATTTCAACGGAGTTTCTTAACCAGAGCCTAATATTAACGGTTCGGTAACCGCGAATCCCCTTACACAGTTCTGAAGCTGATTCAGAACTAGTTACACGAGGAGCGGGCGATGAGCGCAAAGACTGAGGCAACGCAGCGCATGTCCCGTCACCGCGACGCGATGAAGGCACGAGGCTTCAAGCAACTCAGTCTGCATGTCCCCCAGGACGTCAACGCCTTCCTCGAAACCGAGAAACGCGACCGCCGCCTCGCCTCCAAGGGTGATGCCGTGGCCGCGCTGGTCGCGGAAGTCACGCGATACCGTCAACTGGAAGAGGAGGGCCGCCGCGCCGGATAGACCCCCAGATATGCGAAAGCCCGCGTCGGCAAACGCGGGGCTTTCGGGAACTCTTAGAGAGCAGCTGGTAACTCTCCCTAGGAGTCCCCCTCGACATTGGCAAGAAAAAACTGCGGCTTCGGCCGCGCCTGTCGGCATGTTCGGGAGACACCCCGTCGTTCGCACACGATCATGACCCGCCTGTTCAAACTCCTTCCGGCATGGGCCCTCGCCCATTCACCGGCCCGGATCGCCCCGCCCTGCGGGTCGAGCCAGCGCGTGCGGATGCACGTACCCGGACGAAACCCGTCCTGGACCGTGCTCCGCAGGCACATCGAGAAGAAAAGGAAACCGGCCACGAATTAGACCAGCAGATACAAGAAGAGCCCGGCTTGCAGGCCAGGCTCATTCTAAGGGTCGGCGCTAGACCAACGAACTAAGCACTCGTCATCTAGTCCCACCCTCCGACATCTTCAAGCGAAAAAGTGCGCTTTGGCGCAGCGGGTTCGCTTTGTCTCGATTCACGGCCCTCTTTCAGGGACGAACTGATGAGTATTGCCACAACACAGAGGATACACGGCGACGCCCGCGACCTCTACGATCCTACGCGAACGGAGTCCGTCAGGCGCCCAAAGGCGGGAGATTTTCTCGCCCGGAAGCTTGTCCGCGCCTATGCAGGTCTACCGGACGGCGTCGATCATCCGGCTCAGATGCTGCACACGCTGAAGGAAGCGTTTCCGCGTCTCGGTATCGGCGAACGGGCTCTGCGCCTCTACGACTACCTGTTCTCGATGACGGGTCCGCAGGACTGGCACAAGGACCGCCTCGCCCTGATCTGGCCGTCCAACGAGCGTATCATGAGCGACCTGGCCATCGGCGATGTCAGCCACCTGAAGAAGCTGATGCGCCAGCTGCGCGCGCTCGGGCTCATCGACTACAAGGACAGTCCGACCCGGAAACGCTATGGCTACAGGCTAGCTGACGGGACGATCGACTATGCGCGCTCCTACGGCATCGTTCTCAACTCGATCGCGGGTCTCCACGCGGATTTCAAGCGCCTGGCGGACGAGGTGAAAATCCATGCACGATTCACGCGTGTGATCCGCTCCACCGTCACTGCCTACCGTCGGGAGCGAGACGATCTGCTGACAGCGGCCGCCGATCTCATGGAGACGGAGAGCTTCGAGGCGAGGCGCCGCATTTTCGACGGCCTCGACGACGAGATCGCGGAGAGCGGGCGAGACTACGCGCTCAAGGAGGCCATTCTGGAGCGGTATCGCATCGCCCTGGACACGCTGATTGCGGAGCTGGCCCACGACGCCCTGTCCCCCCTGCCCGACTTCGCGGTTTTCGACGACGCGCAGTTGGAACGGATGCGATCCTTCAAACCAAAAGAACCCCCCACGGGGGGTCAAGGTGGACCCTCTAATAGAAATATTACAGAAGCTTTTCTACCTTCAAGTAATAGGCTTAGCGATAAGAGTAGCGACGCGGCCGATGCGGAAAACCGGAACCCTGAGAGACCGGGGGACCGTTCGGCGGGATCGGATCGCGATGATGGGGCGCAGAAGGCCGCAACTTTCGCGGGTGGACGTGTTGCAATTCCGCCACAGGGCGGGGCTCTGCAGCGGCGGCTCGATCGCATCCGGCAGATCGAGGCTCGGGCAGACGCGGAGGTGCCCGGTCCGGTGGAGCGATACGCCTACACGCCGGCGAAGGTCTCTCTGAGACAGGTAAAGGCCGCGCTTCCGCCCCGCGTCTCCGTGCATATTCGTGAGGACTGGGGCTTCTACGAGGTCTACGACCATGTGGCGGAGGCCGCTTCGGAGGTCGGTCTGTCCGTCCGCCTGCTCGACGACGCGCGACTTCTCATGGGCCGGGACCGGGCCAGTGCCTGCGCGGCCGCCATCATCGCCAAGAGCGAGCACATCAAGCGCAAGGACGCCTATCTGCGCGGCATGATGGAGGCCTATCGCGAAGGCCGGCTGTTTGTCGAACGGTCCCTGCACGGGATCATCGCGGAGCGCCGTAAACGCGTGCCGGAAACCCGGAAGCTCCCCGGGCTGTGAGACGGGCCGACTCGAGAGCGGGGGCACCAGAAATGGCTGTAAATCCAGAAATGGCCACGACCAGTGGCACCCGGAGGAGAGAGAGCGAGGAGGGGGGTGAGACCAGCGACCCAAAAGCGAGGACCCGATGACCGACCCTGCCCGCCCTTTCACCGAAGACCTCGATGCACGGGGCCATATCCGGCCCGCCACTGTACCAACGGTCTTCCATGCGCCGCGCAGCTCTATCGAGCCTCCGCGTCCGGCGTCCCGTGAGACCGCGGTCCGCCTCATTGCCCGCTCCAGGTTGAGCACTCTGATGGAGGCGCTCCGCGCGCATGCCGTCCAGTCAGCGGCTGTCGAGGCGACCGGCCGGGTCGCATTGGAGCCGGAATGCCCGTCGGTTCCGGTGACGCTGGCAACCTTCGATCTCGCGGATGCTGAAGGTGGCAAGTCCGTGCGGCCGCATCTCGTGCATCGCCGGTCAACGGATGATCTCGTCGGTCATCTCCGCGTTCTGTTCATGAACCTTGCCGCGACATCCGAAGGTCGCAACCTCGCCAGTGTGCGGATCGTTGTCGCCTCCGGTCGGGTCACGGGGGTTTCCGGCAGCGGAGAATCCCTGGATCTTTCCGGCCTGCTGAACGTCCCGGCCGCACGGGAGATCGACGGGTGAGCGCGCCGACAACGGATCCCGACGCGCAGTTCGATGACAGGAAGGTGCTGCGAGACCTGCTTTCGGGCGTCCATCCGCATCCCGATCGGGCAGCCTTCCACCTGATGGAGACCTTCAGCACGTTTCATCATGCCGTGCGGGCCGACATGGCCGAACTCGTTCCCCTTATCGGCCGGGACGCGGCCAATGTGCTCGGTGCGGTCGCACCGGCAACCCGGGCCCTTCTGCGGCCCGTGCTCTCCCGGCCCCGGGACCAGATCTCTTCACTGGATGCGGCCAAGGCCTGGTTTGCGTCCCATCTCAACGGTCGCCGCAACGAGGCGGGGATCATTCTCTATCTCGACAAGAAGAACCGCCTTCTGGCGGAGGACGTCCACGAAGGCACGATCGACCGCGCACCCATCTATCCGCGGGAGGTCATTCGGCGCTGCCTTCTGCTGGATGCCACGGCCCTGCTCATCGCGCACAATCACCCGACAGGTTGCACGGAGCCGAGCGAGCCCGACAAGGTGCTGACCCGAGCCTTGGTCTCCGGTCTGGCCCCGTTCGATTGCACGCTGCACGACCACCTCATCTTCGGGCGTGGCGAGCCGTTCAGTTTCAGGTCGGCCGGCCTCATCCGGGATGGCTAGCCGTCCAACCTCTGCCGATGGATACCCACCAACCCCCCATGCAGTCAGGGCTTCGTCGGTTGTCGCCTCATCGTCCGACGAAGCCGAGAAGACTGGAGCTCGGACATGCCCGGAGTTTGGATGTCAATCGCAAGCCCGGCCCAAACGCAGATGCCGGGTTTTCCTGATCCCACCCCGGTTCTGTCCGGGACATCCGGCGCCGTCGTTTCGGTTCGACCGCCAGCAGCTGGCTGTATCGTTCCACCTGGATACAGGAGCCCGTCATGAACTCGACTCCCTCCGAAACGCGATCCGAGCGCATCGACGCGCCGAGCGACGTGGTCCGCAGAGCCGTCAGCTTTCCACCAATCCGGGCCCGGGACTCACGACAGCGGTCATGGCGACCCTGGCCCAAGAGGAACGCGCAGCTCTTCTGCCGGCGGCCCGGGGCTTCGATCGGCGACCGTACCGGGATCTCCCTACACCACGGTCCCGAGCGCCTGTGCCGCCCGGTCCCGTAGCAGCTGCGTGTAGGGACCGATCATCTCCATTCGTCCTCCGGATGCCAGCAGGGCATCGGCCACGTCGTCGAGCGTCTCCAGGCAGTGTTCCGCGATGCGCCTGACCGTCCGCCGGACATAAGGTCCGCCAACCCCTGCGTCGGATGCAAAGCGGTCCCAGCTCGCGCTCGTCACTTCGCGCAGTGTGCGCGCCTTGCCGACCTTCATCGCATAGCGGTCGTCGATCGCCGGATAGGCGACCGTCGACAGCAGATCGTAGAGCGGGGCAAGCCGCAGGCCGGACGCGGCATGCAGAAGGCTGAAGTTCTTCGCGTGTGCGTCTGCATTGCCGATGATCGTGTTGAAGACGGCACCGTCCAGCAGGGCCAGCACGCTGAGCGCGGGTCGGGTGGCCTCTGCGCGCAGCAGATCGAAACAGTCGCGGAAGACCGGCCCGCCATCGGCAGCGTATTTGCGCGCGGACGTGTACCCCAAGGCCTGGCAAAAATCCTCCTGATGTACTCGGGTGACCTGACCGTTCTCCGTCGTTCGGTCGTATCGCTCGATCAGCAGATATCGATGGCGGCCTGTCACTCGCATCTCGACCGGTGCCACGTCGAGGCCGATCGCGGCGGCCAGCGTCATGCACAGGGCTTCGTTCTCCGTCGTTCCGTCATAGCGCTCGATGCCCGGCTTCAGGATGTGCGTCGTCGGTTGCCCCGAAGCCGGCAGAGCGATCTGCCCGTTCACGAGGACGACCGGGAGTTTCGACTGCGCGCCGGCGAGAGACAGCCGGACCTTGCGCCCATCCCCCGCCAGCATGGGTCTCAGAGGCAAGGCGTCGAGGAGGTCCGACAGGGCGGCACCTTCGAGCGGGCGCGACGACATGGCGCCTGCCTGCGGGTCCATCGGTGACTCATCGTCAGGCAGGAGCGTCAGCGCCCCGGCGATATCCCCGCCCAGTTCTTCGAGCAATCGGAACTCGTTGGTCCGGGATACGCCCAAGGCGCGCGCGACAGCGGCCCGCTGACCCTCTTCCGGCAAGAGACCCTCGAAAAAAGGCAGGCATTCACGCCGGTTGAAGGGCTCGGACCGGAGCGGCAGCGACAGCGAGATCGGCCGGGCCTCCTCCCCCTCGAGCCAGCGATCGAGATAGGCAAAGGTCGGTTCCCCATATTCCGTCAGCGCGAGCTGTCCGATCGTGGATTTGTCCCACCAGACCGTAAGCGACCGTGTCATATCTCGTCGCCGGGTGCCTGGATCACGATGGCGACCCCTAGCGCGTCGAGCACGTCGAGCACCTTGTCGAGGCGCAGCGTTGGCTTTCCGCTCTCCAGTTCGCTGAGGAAGCGGCGGCCCACATTGGCCACGGCGGCCAGCTCTTCCTGGCGCAGGCCCTGCGCCTTGCGCACAGTGCGAACCGTGTCCGCGATATGATCGATTGTATTCATAAGTTTCCCGAACGGGAACATAGGCGGGTTATCGAAGCGATACAAGCGGAATGTTCCCGAACGGGAAAACGCTCTCCTCTATGGAGCATCGACACGGTCCTGTTACCGATCGGGAGCAGATTAGACAGAGACAGTCCGCTTGTAGTCTATCTCAGTTGACCGAATATATAGCGGCTTGCGGCGTCATAATCCATCCCGACGGGAACCCGGTAGAGCGGCAACCCGACCGATGCGGCGAGGCGGCTCTTGAACCGGTCCGTTCTGCGAGTTTGCCGCCTGCGGTGCGACGGTCCGTCGAGTTCGATGGCGGCGATCGGCCGGAGCCTGGCATCCACGATCAGGAAATCGAGGTGGCGCGACTTCACCCGCCCCCGCAACGCCCGGTGTCGCCTCTTCGCCGTTCTCGAGACCTCGATAACATCCTCGAGCCTCGGCTTGATGAGGATAAGCATTCCGCGCGGGACGTGGGACTGGAGACTTCGGAAGAAGCGACTCTCCGAATTATTTGTGATCTGCCCCACCAGAGCGTAATGCCGAGATGCCGATCCGAATAGCATCGGCGCGCCTCGCCAGCGACCAGTTAGCATATCCCGCAGGGCAAACAGCGCGATCGCGCCGACCGCCACAGGCCAGTAGGCCAGACTGTCGATCATGGTGAGCGCCTTCCCCGAGCGTATTGGAAGTCGAGGCTGTGTCCAAGCATCTGGCGGCCTTTCCAGGACGGGAAGTCAGAGCCACGGACGGCATGCGAGAGGGGAGCGGGCGGCGCTTGGCGCGCACCGCAGGAGGCTTTAAAGAGTCTGCATATCCGAGGAAGAAAGAGGCATGGCCGACCCCATGAGTTGATCAAGATGACGACCGACCCGACCCGACTGACAGATGATGCCATCGACCGCATGAGCGCTGACGAGATCGACCAGGCCCTGCTCGACGAGAAGCGTCGACGGCTCAAGGCCGCGCGGGATGCTGGCGAGGGCAAGATAGAGGTCGGGCTGTCGCCGGAGTTGATGAAGCAGCAAAAGCTGATCACTAGCTTCGTCCTTACGGTTCTGGGCCTGGTGTTCGCCGGAATTGCGATCGTCGTTGTAATCTCGTTCTTTGGCATCATTGCTGGGAACTAGCGCGTCTCTACAAGGTGTCCCCGGAAGGGCGCGCCTAAACCCGTGTGGCCACGTGAAGCTGCGGTGCCGAGAGCTGACATGCCTGACTGAGCGCTAAGCTTCTCATCAGCAAATCCCCCATCTCTAACCGTGGAACCTCCGACACCAAACTCTTGTCCATTTCGCCCAAGGTTTCCCTGAAGTGCTGATATGGGACTACCGACACTTTCCGCATGAGTGCCTTGGCTGAGATCCCCTTCGACCATTGCGCCCGGATCCCGCCCGTAAACCGTGTCAAACCCCCCGCCGTGCAGCCCGATAGCGGCCTCGTTGCCGTTCGGGATCGCGATCGTGGCGGCTCCGACGAGGCTCGACCGCACGGCCAGGCGCTCCGACGCGGCGTTGAGGTCGATGCCGAGGCCTTGGGCTGTGTCCGCCGCGGCGTTGCCGCCGACCACGCCTGAGGCGTAAATGGCGTACTGGCCGGTCGGGTCCGACTGCATCCGAGCCAAGCCGCTGGCATAGACTTCGCTCGGGCTGGAGAGCCCGGAATGGATACTGGCGCTCGATGCGTCGAACTCCGGGATGCCGGTCGAGGGGCGGATGCCTTCGAGATACTGGATGCCGGCCTGTCCGATCGCCGCGCGCTGGCGGGCGAGCGCGTCCGCGTCGCCAGTCTGGGAGAACAAGGCTTCCGCCGCCTGCCAACCCGCTGCCCCTCCCCCATGCGCGCTGGCGTAGTTGGCGTAGGCGAGCTGGGAGATGTCTGTGGCCTGCGACGCGGACAGCGATGCGACGCGCGACTGCTGCTCGGACAGCTCGCGCAGATCGGTCGTGGCGTCGTTGTAGGAGCGTTGCGCGCTCTGCATGTCGGCCACGCTGGACTTGAGGTTCTGCCCGGCCGTGCTGGTCGCGGCAAAGGTCTCGCTGGCGGCCGCCCGCGTCAGGGCCGACGTGCC
>JBATXP010000415.1:0-2474 GCA_049673465.1 Litorimonas sp. | reverse complement strand
AGCTTCCCGGCGGCGCGGGCGACGATGTCGGTCAGGTCTTCCTTGGAGTAAAATTCGAGTCGCACGGGAATGCCGAACCGGTCGCGCAACGGCGTAGCCAGCAGCCCCGCGCGTGTCGTCGCCCCGATCAGGGTGAAGGGCGACAGGTCGATCTTGATGGACCGCGCGGCCGGGCCCTCCCCGATGATGAGATCGAGCTCGTAGTCCTCCATCGCCGGATAGAGCACTTCCTCGACCACCGGGTTAAGCCGGTGGATCTCGTCGATGAACAGGACATCATTGGGTTCCAGATTGGTCAGCAGCGCGGCGAGATCGCCCGCCTTGCTGATGATCGGCCCGGACGTGGCGCGGAAGTTCACACCGAGTTCGCGCGCCACGATCTGGCTAAGGGTCGTCTTGCCGAGCCCGGGCGGACCGGACAGCAGGAGATGGTCCAGGGGTTCGCCCCGGCGTCGGGCGGCCTCGACATAGACTTTCAGATTGGCGATGGCGGCCTGCTGGCCGCGAAAGTCCGCGAAGGTGAGCGGCCGTAGCGCGCGGTCGCGCACGTCGCCCACTTGCGGATCGGCAGAGGTGAGGCGGTCTGTCACGTCATGATCTCCTTCTCCCCGCGGCGCGGGGGGGAAGGTGCCCGAAGGGCGGATGGGGGGTTGCTCGAACAGGTGGAGAGCAATTGGTATGGGTCACTGACTTTGCAGATTGCCAACGTGTGGCCATCCATCGACCTTGACAACTCCTGCCCTTGCCGGAAGCCTGCGCCGATAGCGTCCCCCCATCGACCTTTGCCGCTACGCGACAAAGCCCACTTCCCCCCGCGCCGCGGGGAGAAGGAGAGTAAGACCGAGCGAAGCGAGACCATCCCCTACGACCCCAACGCCTTCAGCGCCGCCCGGACCAGATCGTCCAGCGCCGGGTCGTCCTCGAAGGTGCCGTACGCTTCGGCCACCGCCCGCAACGCTTCGCTCTGCCCGATGCCCAGATTCGCAAGCGCGCTGATGGCGTCATTGCGGAGCCGCATGTCGGACAGACCTTCATTGCGGGTCGCGCCGTCGACCGCGTCGGAGCTGGGCGCGGTAAAGGCGGAGGTGAAGCCGCGGCCAATGGGAGGCGGCTTGCCGGACAGCTCCGTCGCGATGCGGGTCGCGAGCTTCGGCCCGACGCCCGACGCGCGCGCGAAGGCCGTCTTGTCCTCCAGCGCTGCCGCGCTCATCACCTCGCCGGGTGAGAGAATGTCCAGGATCGCTAGCGCCGCTTTGGGACCGACGCCCTGGACGGCCTGCAAGCGCTCGAACCAGGCGCGCTCTTCCTCCGTGGCGAAACCGAACAGGGTGATGCTCGTTTCGCGAACATGGGTTTCGACATGAAGCCGCACGGGTTCGCCCTCGCGCATGTCGCGAAGGGCGCGCACGCCGCACCGCACCAGATAGCCGACCCCGCCACAATCGACGATGGCTTCGCCCCCTGAGGATGTCTGCCCGGCCAAGAGGCAGGTGCCGGAAATCATGCCGATCATGAAGACATCCTGCCGCTTTCGGTTCGCCTCTACCGGGAGCGATCCTGCCCCGATTCGCCCACCGCTCTAGCATGGCGGGACAGGCGACGGGACGCCGACTTGCAGGAATTTATTCCTGTGACGTGTTAAGAAAACGCTCGGGCGCGTTAACCCTGACGTTTAGCCCGGCGTTAACGCTGATAGGCTTAATGAGGGTCTCAGGATTTTAGCCACGAGGGCACCACCATGCCACATTCCCTTCGACTTATTGCCATCGCCGCCCTGGTTTCGGGCGGCCTCGGTGCCTGCTCCCAGGTCGGCCATCACAGCAGTGCCCGCTATGGCGGGGCGCCCGTCAAGGCCCATGCCGGACATCACGGTCACATGGGCGCGGCGCATGGCCAGTTCGGCGCGCAAGGAAGCGATTGGCAGATCGGTCCGGGCGTTCAGGCCTCTGCTGGCTGGACGGGAGCGGGCTACGGCCATCCTGGAGCGGTCGCGCCCGGATACGGTCCGAAGCCGAAACTCCGCTCCCGTTACGGCAGCGGCGACGACGTGATCTGCTGCGAGATTCCGTCCCAGATCGTCTATGTCGACCGCGTCCGCACGGTCGAGGTGGAAAAGCCGGTCGAGCGGATCGTGGAGAAGATCGTCGAGGTCGAGAAGATCGTGGAAGTCGAAAAGCCCGTCTACATCGAAGTCGAAAAGCCCGTTCACTACCCCGTTCCGACCCCCATTCCGCCGAAACCTAAACGCAAGAAGTAGGGTTTTCCAGCATCGCCCCGCCCTCCCCGGCGGGGCTTTTTTCATGGTTGCTAGGTCGTATCCTCACATCTGGGGCCGGTTTTGACGCCCTTGGGGCGGTTCGTGGCTAGGCGCGGGCTGAACCGAATGCTGTGGCCTTCGGGAAGACCGCAACGACGTCCACGGGCCGCCCCAAGGTCGCCCGTCAGGGTCGCGATGCGCGAGCCTTGGGACGTCG
>JBATXP010000414.1:0-7809 GCA_049673465.1 Litorimonas sp. | reverse complement strand
GGGCGGGCAGCGCCAGCGCATCGCCATCGCTCGCGCCGTGCTGCGCGACGCGCCGATCCTGCTGCTGGACGAAGCGACGAGCGCGCTGGACAGCGAGAGCGAACGGGCCGTTCAGTTGGCATTCGAGGGATTGCGCGAAGGGCGCACCACGCTTGTCATCGCGCACCGTCTGGCGACTGTGCTGACGGCGGACCGAATCGTGGTGCTGGACGAGGGACGCGTGGTCGATACGGGGACGCACGCGGAACTGGTGGCGCGGGGCGGGCTGTATGCGCGTCTGGCGGAGTTGCAGTTCGGAGCGGGTGGGTAGAGCATTCCGGCGATACGCCCGCTCTCCGAATTGATGTTGCTCCTCGAAAGCTAAGAGAACGGCGCAGATGCAACGTTCTTGGTTCGCTGCCGCTCACGCCGCTGAAGTCGCGGCGGCGACAAAAAGACACCTTACTCGGCTGCGCCTGCGTGAGCTGCCTTTTTGCCGGTGGGATAGCTTCCGGACCAGATTGGCCGTTGCTGTCTAGAACGGAATCTCGTCGTCCAGGTCGAAGTCCTGCTTCGGGCCGTCCATGTTGGACGCGGAGCGGGAGCCGCCGCCCTGGCTGTAGCCGCCGCGGTCCTGGTTGTAGCTTCCGCCCCCACTGCCGCCACCATAGTTTCCGCCGCCGCCGCTATTGCGCGAATCGAGCATGGTAAGGTTGCTGTTGGGACCGGCGACCTTCACCTTGGTCGTATAGCGGTCGTTGCCGTCGCGGTCCTGCCATTTCTCCGTGGTGAGTTGACCTTCGATATAGAGCTTGGACCCCTTGTTGACGTAGCGTTCCACAACGCCGACCAGGCCTTCGCCGAAGACTTCGACCGTGTGCCATTCCGTTTTCTCGCGGCGCTCGCCACTCTGGCGGTCCTTCCACGACTCGCTGGTGGCCATGCGGAGCTTGGCGACCTTGCCGCCATTGCCGAAGGTGCGGACTTCCGGGTCCGCGCCCAGATTGCCGACGAGAATGACCTTGTTCACTGAACCTGCCATGATGTTCTCCTATAAGTACGCGGGGTCCGTTGACGTTTGGCCAATCTTGACTGGCGTGGCCCCGCGGGCGGGTTGACGCGCATTCCTTCGCACCAGGACGCGGCGCGGTCACTGTGGATGACCGCCATAGCTGTGGACTGCATTGCATTTCCGCCCCCCTGCCCCATCTGGAGCGTAAGTAGGGTGGACGGTCCCATTGCAGTCACGCGCTTGCCGCGACTCGGCGCTTCGAGTAGCGCAAATGTTCTGTATATGTTCCAGCTAAAAAGTCCACCTTGGGAGCGGGAACGCGAGCGGCGAGTTACACGATCATGGCGATGCTGAAGAACATCCAGGTGCGCGGCGCGCGCGAGCATAATCTCAAGGACGTCAATGTCGACTTGCCGCGCGACAAGCTGGTGGTCATCACCGGCCTATCCGGGTCCGGCAAGTCGTCTCTCGCGTTTGATACGATCTACGCGGAAGGCCAGCGCCGCTACGTCGAAAGCCTATCCGCCTATGCCCGGCAGTTCCTGGAGTTGCAGGGCAAGCCGGACGTCGATTCCATTGAGGGCCTGTCGCCCGCTATCTCCATAGAACAGAAGACGACCAGCAAGAACCCGCGTTCCACCGTGGGCACCGTCACGGAAATCTACGATTACATGCGTCTGCTCTGGGCGCGGATCGGCGTCCCCTACTCGCCCGCGACCGGCCTGCCCATCGAAAGCCAGACCGTCAGCCAGATGGTCGACCTGATCATGGCGATGCCGGACGGCACCAAGCTCTACCTGCTCGCCCCCGTCGTGCGGAACCGCAAGGGCGAGTTCCGCAAGGAGATCGCGGAGTGGATGAAGGCGGGCTATCAGCGCGCCAAGATCAATGGCGAGCTGGTCCGGCTGGAGGACGCGCCGGAGTTCGACAAGAAGTTCAAGCAGGACATCGACGTGGTCGTGGACCGTGTCGTCGTGCGCGAGGGCATCGAGACGCGCCTGGCTGACAGTCTCGAACAGGCGCTGCGCTTGGCGGACGGTCTTGCCGTCGCCGAACAGGCGGACGATCCGGACCAGCGCCTTCTGTTCTCCGAGAAGTTCGCCTGTCCCGTCTCCGGTTTCACCTTGGCGGAAATCGAGCCGCGCCTGTTTTCGTTCAATTCGCCGCAAGGCGCCTGTCCGACTTGCGACGGTCTCGGCAAGGAGCTGAAATTCGATCCTGCCCTGATCATCCCGGACGACTCCCGCTCGCTGGCGGGTGGAGCCATCGCGCCGTGGAGCAAGACGCCGAGCAAGCTCTACGCCCAGACGCTGAAAGCCCTGTCGGACCATTACGGCTTTTCGACCTCAACCCCGTTCCGTGACCTGAACAGCCAGTCGCAGGACGTTGTTCTCTACGGGACGAAGGGCACTCGAATCCAATTCAACTACCGCGACGGCCGCCGCACCTACAAGACCAAGAAGCCGTTCGAGGGCGTCGTGCCGAACCTCGACCGCCGCTTCCGCGAGACGGAAAGCACATGGGTCCGCGAGGAGCTGAGCAAGTATCAGAGCGACAGCCCGTGCGAGAGCTGCGACGGCAAGCGCCTCAAGCCCGAAGCCCTGTCCGTCAAGGTCGCCGGGCTCGACATCGCCGCACCGGGCGAGATGAGCATCGCCAATGCGCTCGACCATTTCGAGGGACTGAAGACCGCCCTGTCCAGCAAGGACATGGAGATCGCGGAGCGCATCCTGAAGGAGATCACAGACCGTCTGAAATTCCTCAATGCGGTCGGACTCGACTATCTCACCTTGGGCCGCGGCTCCGGCTCCCTGTCCGGTGGGGAGAGCCAGCGCATCCGGCTCGCCAGCCAGATCGGGTCGGGCCTGACGGGTGTCCTCTACGTCCTCGACGAACCCTCCATCGGCCTGCACCAGCGCGACAATGAGCGCTTGCTGGAGACGCTGCAGGAGTTGCGCGACCTCGGCAATACGGTTCTCGTCGTGGAGCATGACGAGGAAGCGATCCTGACGGCCGACTATGTCATCGACATGGGACCGCGCGCGGGCGTCCATGGCGGCGAGGTCGTGGCGTCCGGCACGCCGAAGCAGATCATGCGCTCACGCAAATCGCTGACCGGCAAATATCTGATCGGCGCGAAGGAGATCGAGATCCCAGCCCGACGCCGCGACGTCGATCCGAAGAAGGTCCTCCGAGTCGAGGGGGCCTACGGCAACAACCTCAAGAATGTGGACGTCGACTTCCCCATCGGCGTCATGACCTGCGTCACCGGCGTGTCGGGCGGCGGCAAGTCCACCCTGACGATGGAAACGCTCTACAAGACGGCGGCGCGCAAGCTGAACAAGGCCACGAAAGCGCCGATGCCGCACCGCGCGGTCCACGGCCTCGACCAGCTCGACAAGGTGATCAATATCGACCAGTCACCCATCGGCCGCACGCCGCGCTCCAACCCCGCCACCTATACGGGCGCGTTCACGCCGATCCGCGACTGGTTCGCCGGCCTGCCGGAGGCCAAGACGCGCGGCTACAAGCCGGGGCGTTTTTCCTTTAACGTCAAGGGCGGGCGCTGCGAGGCGTGCCAGGGCGGGGGCGTCATCAAGATCGAGATGCACTTCCTGCCGGACGTCTACGTCACCTGCGACGTGTGCGACGGCAAGCGCTACAATCGCGAGACGCTGGAGATCAAGTTCAAGGGCAAGTCCATCGCCGACGTGCTCGACATGAGCATCGAGGAAGCGGCGGACTTCTTCAAGGCGGTCCCGTCCATCCGGGACAAGATGGTCACCCTGCAGCGCGTCGGCCTCGGCTACATCAAGGTCGGCCAGCAGGCGACGACGCTGTCGGGCGGCGAGGCGCAGCGCGTGAAGCTCGCCAAGGAGCTGTCCAAGCGCGCGACGGGCCGGACGCTCTACATTCTCGACGAACCCACGACGGGCCTCCATTTCGAGGACGTCAACAAGCTGCTGAGCGTGCTGCAGGAGCTGGTCGGCAACGGCAACACCATGGTCATCATCGAGCATAATCTCGACGTGGTGAAGACCGCCGATTACGTAATCGACATCGGACCCGAAGGCGGAGACGGCGGCGGCACGGTCGTGGCGACCGGCACACCCGAAGACGTCGCCTCCGTCGAGGCCAGCTGGACCGGCCGCTACCTCAAGCCGATGCTGGAGAAGATCGCGGCACGGGCGGAGGCGGCGGAGTAGCTATCCTTCGCCGGCTTCCGCCCATTGGCGTGTGAAGAAGGCCTGAGGACCGGCCAGTAGGATCGAGTAGAAGGCGTAACCAGCACTGGCGACAAGCAAGGCGAGCAGGGTCGTCAGCTTGAACGAGGTGCTTTGGGTCGCGGCCTGTATCGCTTCGAGGGATGCTTCCAGATCCGTTCCGGTCATCAGGTTGAACAAGTCGCTCGCACCGAAACCGGAAACCCCAATCCCGATGGCCGCGTAGAACGCAACGTTCGTTGCGGCGTAGCCGATGATGGCCGCGACCAGCAGCGATCCGAACAAGGCCCAGAACCTGTTCTTGGAAACGTGTCGCGCGGCCATGACATGTGTGGTTCCCCGCAAGGCTGTGAGGGCCCCGGCGCAGACGAATTTCACACCGAACCAGATCCAGACCGCGACCATGAGCCCGTATAGGAGTACCAACATCAGAATGCCGATCATGGCGAGAGCCGTCCCGGGTTCGCCCGGCAACAGGGCCGCCAAGAGGGTCATGACGACGACCACGACGATCAAGGCCAGGGTCGACAGGAACATGAACAGATAGAACAGCGCCCAATACCCGAGACCCGCCAGGAATTGCTGCAACTCGTCACGACCCAGGCGAAACGGAAACGTCGCTTGGGTCTCCCCGAAAAAATAGCCGCGATAGAAGGCGGCCCGGATCAGAGCCGTGACCGCAAAATAGGCGACGCTCCACAGCAGCACGAGACCGAGGAATCGACCCATGGATCCCATGAGAGCCATGGCGTCTTCTGGAGAGTTCTCGACTTCGACCGCAGCCACGAGGAAGTCCGTATAGGTCGAGATCATGAAGGGAACGGTCAGAAAGTTGAACACGAAGAACAGAAGCGTTCCCCACCCCAGCAGCTTCCAGAAGAACGGCATCCCACCCGGCGAACGAAACGCCCCGAACATGGCGTCCGTGATCTCGTAGTCCTTATGGTACGGCGTCGGTTGCACAGTCATGGTCGTTCCCCTTTTTCGCGACGCTAGGTCAGCCTTCGCGTGGGCGCAAGACTGCGGCGAACCGCGCCGCGCGATTGCGCGGAAGAGGTGCGCGGACTAACCCGCCTTCCATGCACGAACCCGTTCACATCGTCGGCGCTGGTCTCGCCGGATCGGAAGCCGCCTGGCAGGTCGCGGAACGCGGCGTCCCCGTCGTGCTGCACGAAATGCGGCCCCACCGCATGACGGCGGCGCACCAGACGGGGGGATGCGCGGAGCTGGTCTGCTCCAACTCCTTCCGCTCCGATGATCATCTCGGCAATGCGGTCGGCCTGCTGCACGAGGAAATGCGCCGCAACGGCTCCCTGATCCTCGGCATGGGCGATCTGTTCCAGCTTCCGGCGGGCGGTGCGCTGGCGGTGGACCGCGACGCCTTTTCGGACGCCGTGACGACCATGCTCTCCCAGCACCCGAACATCACGATCGAACATGGCGAGGTCGCGGGTCTGCCGCCCATGGAGTGGGGCAACACCATCGTCGCGACCGGCCCCCTCACCTCGGACGCGCTCGCCGCCGCGATCCTGGCGGAGACGGGCGAGGACAGCCTCGCCTTCTTCGACGCCATCGCGCCCATCGTGTACAAGGACAGCATCGATTTCGACAAGGCGTGGTTCCAGTCGCGCTACGACAAGAAGGGGCCGGGCGGCGACGGGGCGGACTATATCAACTGCCCGCTCGACAGGGACCAATATCATGCCTTTATCGAGGCGCTGACCTCCGCCGATCAGACCGAGTTCAAGGACTTCGAGCGCGACACGCCCTATTTCGAGTCCTGCCTGCCCATCGAGGTCATGGCCTCGCGCGGACCGGAAACGCTGCGCTTCGGCCCGATGAAGCCGGTCGGCCTGACAAACCCGCACAACCCGACCGTGAAGGCCCATGCCATCGCCCAGCTGCGGCAGGACAATGGCCTTGGCACGCTCTACAACATGGTCGGCTTCCAGACGAAGATGAAGTATGGCGCGCAGGCCGAAGTGATCCGCATGATCCCCGGTCTGGAGAACGCCGTCTTCGCGCGACTGGGCGGCATTCATCGCAACACCTTCATCAACAGCCCGAAACTGCTGGACCGCCAGCTCCGCCTCGCCTCGCGCCACGACCTGCGCTTCGCCGGACAGATCATGGGCGTGGAAGGCTATGTGGAATCCGCCGCGCTGGGCCTGATCGCCGGGCGTATGGCCGCCGCGCAAGCCCTCGGCGACACCCTCGCCCCTCCGCCCGCCACGACCGCGCTCGGCGCGCTGGTCGAGCATGTCACCGGCGGTTTCATGGATGGCCCAAAGGCCAAGTTCCAGCCGATGAACGTCAACTTCGGCCTGCTGCCCCCGGTGGAGAACCTCGTGATGAAGAACCCGGACGGGACCCGCGCCCGGGGCAAGCAGAAAACGCGCGTCAAGCGCCGGGCCATGGCGGAACGCGCGCTGGCGGATATTGGCGGGTGGTGAAGCGCAGGGTTCGTCCTCGCATGAGTGGGGCCGCGCTGCCGCGTCCTCCGGTCCCGACGCTTCCAGCAATGGGCTCCACATCGACTGTCGCAACCCACTGGATCCCCGCGTTCGCGGGGATGAGCGGAGTTGAAGATGCAGAGTCCAAACTGCATCATCACCGCTCTCGCCGGCTCGACCGGCGAGCCCATCTCCCATTGCAGGCGGTTGAGGGAGATGGGTGTAGCAAGGTCGATACATCGTTCTGCCACTGCGACCGCCACCCGCTCGGCGCGCTGTGCCCGTTGGGAGATGGGCAGGCCGATCTAGTCGGCCTGAGCCTGTGGAGAGGTGATGGTTTTGCTTCAACCTCCTCCCGCTCATTCCCGCGAACGCGGGAATCCAGTTCTTGCCAGATCGTGGATATGGATCCTCGCTTCCGCTCTCGTCCATTCCTCACGCTTCCAAGTGCTTGCTCATGCACCCGCCGTCAAAGCCCACTGGTTCCCCGCGTTCGCGGGGATGAGCGGATATTGTGGGTTTTCTTGAATTTTACCGCTCTCGCCGACTTGATCGGCGAGCCCATCTCCCATTGTTGGCGGTTGGGGGGACAGGAGTCGCAAAGATAGTTTTTGTGTGACATCACGGCACTCTTGTAGCCTGACGTGCCTGTTGGGAGATGGACAGGCCGATCAAGTCGGCCTGAGCCAGAGTATAGGGCGTAATGTGCCATCAAAACCTATCCGCTCATTCCCGCGAACGCGGGAATCCAGTCCTTGCCGGACCGTGGAAATGGGTCCTCGCTTCCGCTCTCGTCCAATCCTGACACTTCAAGGGTAGGCTTCACCTCCGCCCTCAACCCCCACTGGATCCCCGCGTTCGCGGGGATGAGCGGAAGGTGGGGTCGGGTGCGAAATATCATCTGGCTCTCTCATCCGCCCACGTCTCCACGTGCGACCGGACCGCCCCGTCCGGCAAACCATCCGTTTTTCCGTGCCGTGGCACGGGGCGCGGGTCCTGCCTTCGCGATGGAAGGAAGGGAAAAGTACCGTTTTACGCTCGGGCAGGACCCGCGCGGGCAGACGCTTGGCGCGCATCCGCCGCCTCGCCCGTGGCCCACAACCGGCTCGCTCGCGGCCTTTCCTTCGGGAGCGAAACGCAC
>JBATXP010000413.1:0-6017 GCA_049673465.1 Litorimonas sp. | reverse complement strand
GAGGCGGCCCAGCCGGTCCATCAGGTCGTCGCCGGTCACGACGGAGACCCGCAAGTGCAGCCCCGCCTCCGCCACCGCCTTCCGCACGGCGTCCGCGCAGGCGTGCGGGTTCACCCCGCCCGCATTGCTGACGATCTTCACTCCACCGTCCGCGATGGCGGGCAGGTGCCGGGCGAGATTGGCGACGAAGTCTGGCGCGTATCCGGCTTGCGCGTCGCGAGCGCGCATCCGGCCCATGAGGCTCATCGTGATCTCGGCGAGATAGTCGAACACCAGATAGTCGGGACGGGCGGCGAGGAGCTGCGCCCACGCCAGGTCGCTTTCGCCCCAATAGCCCGAAGCTCCACCGATGCGAACGATCCTGCTCATGGGGCTCAGACTGTCATTCCACGCCCAGCCTGTCCATCCGGGTCACGACGACGACCCCCTCCCGCGCCAGCGTGCCGTCACCGTTCGCGTCGAACCCGACGACTCTCATTCCGGCAGCGATCCCCGCCTCGATGCCGGTCGCGCTATCCTCGATCACGGTGCACCGCGACGGGTCCGCGCCCATCGTCCTCGCGGCGTGAAGGAACAGGTCCGGCGCGGGCTTGGGTCGGGCGACGTCGACGGCGGAGAAGATGCGGCCCTCGAACAGATCCCACAGCCCTGTCGCGCCGAGGCTGACCCGCATCTTGGCCAGGCGTCCTTGCGACGCGACGCAGCTCTTCAGGCCCGTCCCGTGGACCCGCTCGATCAGCGCCCGAACGCCCGGAATGGCTTTCAGCTCCGTCTTCATCCGGGCTTCGGCTTCGGCCCGGAAGGCATCCATCCAGATCGTGTCGACGGGGCGTTGCAGCCGGGCTTCGATGGCGGCGTGGACCTGCGTCATGGTCAGTCCCTTGAAGCGCCGCATCGCGCCGGAGCCGTCCATCGGCCAGCCCAGACGGCTGATGTGGTCGGCCATCACGGCGTTGGAGAGAGGCTCGGAATCGACCAGCACCCCGTCGCAGTCGAAGATGACGAGATCGGTATCGCGTCGGTCGATAACGTGCGTGCGGGACATGCGGCTCTGGTGACACGTTTCGTTTACGTTCGGAAGCGGGAGGTTAACGTCCCGGTTTCCTCTTAAGACGCAGGTAAGGTTAACGGCGCGTCAACCCTTCTTAACCATTTGGCGATTCGTGGCTGTTCTCGATTACCACCACGGCTATTCACATGCCGAACTGCAGCAGCGCAACTTCGCGCTGCTCGGCCTGTTGCGCGGTCTGGAATCCGCCGCCTGGGTGATGGTGCTGGTTTTCTTTTCGGGCGCGGTCATCGGCCTGACCTTCGCCTCCGCCGAAGCCCTGGACACGGGCGAGAACAGCTGGGCGCGTTCGCTCTGGTATCCGGTCTACGGCCTCGTCCTGCTGGGCACGATCGTCTATTTTCCCAAGGTTCTCCGGCTGGTGTCGCGCAACCCTCTCATCGTGCTGTGCGTGATGTGGCTCGGCCTGACCTTTCTCTGGTCGGTCGATCCGGCGTCGACGATGCGCCGCGCCATCGGTCTGACCATGACGACGCTGGCGGGGCTCGGTTTCGCGGCCCGCTACGATTGGAGCGAGATGGTGCAGCGCATCGGCGCGGCGATCCTGATCCTGTGCCTCATCACTCTGTTCGTGGCGATCACCAATCCGGATCGGGGCATCATGCAGTCCATCCATCCCGGCGCTTGGCGCGGGCCCTGGGCGGAAAAGAACTATCTGGGCGGCATCATGGCCAAGGGCTTCGCGGTCTGCCTCTGCGCCTTCGCACTGCGGCCGTCGCGGATCTGGCTGTGGGGGCCGACCGCGATGCTGTGCGCGATGCTGGTGCTGCTGTCGACGTCGAAGACCTCGCTGCTCGCCATGATCGGCGTATTCGCGATCTTCCTGGTCGTGCGCGTGTTTCGCCGCTTTCCCTTCCTGCGCGTGCCCGTCATCTGGTTCGTGGTGGCGGGCACGGCCGGGGGCGTGCTGTTCCTGACGGTCGGCTATGAGTGGGCGCTGGGGCTGATCGGCAAGGACCCGACCCTGACCGGCCGGACCGACATCTGGGTGCTGCTGGGCCGCGCCATCGAGCAGAAGTTCTGGCTCGGCTACGGCTACGGCGTGTTCTGGCTGGACGAGCTGGGCCCCTCCTACGAGACGCGCACCGTGCTGCAATGGGCCGTGCCGACGGCGCATAATGGCTGGCTGGACAGCTGGCTGTCGGGTGGGGTCGTCATCATCGGCCTGTTCGGCGCTCTCCTGCTGCTCACGACGGTGAAAAGCCTGACCCGCATCAAGACGGGCGGGGTGGAAACCTACTGGGTAGTGCTGAGCCTGTTCTTCTTCATCCTCTTCTCCCTGTCGGAAAGCTCCATCCTGCAGCAGAACGACATTAGCTGGGTACTGTTCGTGGCGACGACATCCAAGCTCTGGGCGAACGACCCGGCCTGGTGGCGGCCCGGCTCGCGCGGGGAACGGCGCGGCTCGGTCGCGCGGATGCAGATCTATCGGCCGGGGCGGGTCGGTCCGTATTAGCCCGGCGCCTTGACGATGTGCGCCCCGAAGCGCTTGCGCAGGGCCACGAACTTCTGCTCCCAGAAATAGAAGCTCAGCGCCGTGACGGCGAAAGAGGCGGCGAGGGCGAGTAGCACCGTCTGCGCCTCGCCCAGCTCCAGCCGACGCACCCCGTCCAGAACTGGGAAGTGCCACAGATAGAGCCCGTAGCTGACCCGCCCGATCCAGCGCAGCGGGGCGAGCTCCAGCACGGGAAAGGTCCAGCGGAACATCTGCCCGAAATAGAGGTTCAGGATCAGCACGCCGATGGCGACGCCCTGCACGGAAAAGCGCAGCACCTGCCGGAACATCTCGTCGCGGATCACGAAGGTGGCGAGCAGGGCGGCGACGGCCAGCGCCACCGGTGCCCAGCCGATCAGCCAGCGCAACCGCTCCGGATTGCGCAATTGGTGCAGGCCGAGGCTGAACAGGCAGCCATAGGCGATGGAGTCGATCCGCGCGTCCGTCGCCATGTAGGTGTAGAGCTCCGCCGTGTCCGGCCAGACGAGGCTGACGACCAGTCGCCAGATCGGCACGGCGACGACCACCGCCAGCAGCACCGCCGTCAGCCGACGCCAGTCCAGCCCCGTCAGGACGAGCAGGGCGGGGAAGAGCAGGTAGAAGTGCTCCTCCACGGCCAGCGACCAGAGCGGCGTCCAGCTCATATAGGGCATCACGCCCGCGCCTTGCTGCGCGATCTGGTAATAGTTGGTGGCGTAGAGATTGGCGGCGGCGAACTCTCCGCCCGTCGGCGCGCCGAGTCCCAGCCCGACATGGATCGCGGTCGTCACGACCGTCATGCCGATCAGCGCCGGGAACAGCCGAATGGCCCGCCGGATGTAGAAATCCTTCAAGCCGATGCGATCCTTCTTCTCGGCTTCCGCGATCAGGAGCCGCGTGATGAGGAAGCCGGAAATGAAGAAGAACACGGTCACGCCGAACCCGCCAGGGACGAGGTGCCCCAGACCGAAATGGGCGACCAGAACGATCAGCACGGCGATCGCCCGCAGCCCGTCCAGCCCCGGAATATAGCCGTAGCGCGCCTCAGCGCTCATCGCGCCCTCATGCGTGCGCGGCCTCGCCGTGATGCCGGAGGTCAGATCCATGCCGCACCCTGTGCCACGGGAAGGTATGGAAAGCGGGTAGGAACAGGGTTAGCGAAGGGTTGATGCAAGCCTTCGTCTGCCACGGCCTCCGCTGCTGCACCCACGACTTCGCGCTGGCAGGTGCCGCCGACGCATATGCGCTATTCGACGCGCGGGCTGACGGCGTGACGAAAGTGATGATAAGGCCCTAAGGAAAACTAGGAAGCCCATGAAGACCCTGCTCGTGAACCGGACCGACCCGGCGGACATCACCCTTGCCACGCTGGACGCGCCGCCCCTGGACGACGGCGAGGTCCGGATCGGGATCGACAGTTTCGCCCTGACGGCCAACAACGTCACCTACATGATCTTCGGCGACCAGATCGGCTATTGGCGCTATTTCGATCCGCAGGCCTACGGCTACGGCGAAGAGGGACAAGGCCGGATGCCGGTCTGGGGGTTCGGCACGGTCGTGGAGTCGCGCAGCGATGCCGTGCCGAGCGGGACGGAAGTCTACGGCTTCTTCCCGGTCGCGGACGAACTGGTCGTCACCCCCGGCAAGGTCGGTCCGCTGGGCTTTCAGGACGTGTCGGACCACCGCGCCTCGCTCCACCCGGTCTATAACAGCTACAACTATACGAGTGCCGATCCGTCCTACGCCGTTCAGACAGCGATCCAGCCCGTGCTGCGACCACTCTTCCTCACGAGCTTTCTGATCGACGACTTCCTGGCGGCGGAAGGGTTTTTCGGCGCGGAACGGGTCGTGCTGACGAGCGCGTCGTCCAAGACGGCGCTCGGCACGGCCTATTGCCTGAAGCAACGCGGCGGCATCGAGATCGTGGGCCTGACGTCGGACCGCAACAGGGACTTCGTGGAAGAGACGGGCTATTACGACACGGTCGCGACCTACGAGATGATCGAGGGCATGGACAAGGTGCCGACTGTGGTCGTCGACATGGCGGGCAATGGCGAGCTGCTGGCCCGCATCTACGCCCATCTGCGCGAGAAGGTCGTCTATGGCTGCGCGGTCGGCAAGTCGCATTACCAAGGCGACGCCGCGCCCAAACCTTCGGAAGGTGCGCCGATGAAGATGTTCTTCGCCCCCGACTACGCCAAGAGCCGTATCGGTAAATGGGGCATGGAAGCGTTCTCCCAGCGCCTGTCGGAACGCTGGATCCCGTTCCTGCACGACGCGGCCCAGTGGATGACGGTCGCCGACGCGCCCGCCGGGGTCGAGGCGATGCTGGCCACATACAAGGACCTGCTGAACGGGACGGTCGATCCCACGCAGGCGTCCCTTTTCACGCTGAAAGGCTGACCGAATGTCCCATGAGTGCTTTACCGTGTCCATCGAGGACCGGGTTGCCCACATCCGGCTGAGCCGTCCCGAAAAACGCAACGCCATGAGCGAGAGTTTCTGGGCGGACCTGCCCCGGATCGTGCGCGATATAGACGACAATGCCAAGGCGCGGTGCATCGTGATCTCGGCGGACACGACCGGCGACCGGCCGATCTTCTCGGCCGGGATCGACGTTGGCATGTTCAGCTCCGGCGGCGTGTCGGGCAACGACAAGAACGTGGCCGTGCACGGGGCGGACTTCTACCAGAACGTACTCAGGCTGCAGGACAGTTTCAGCGCGTTGGAAAATTGCCGCATCCCCGTGATCGCGGCGATCCACGGCGGCTGCATCGGCGGCGGGGTGGACCTGGTCACGGCGTGCGATATCCGGCTGGGCAGCGCGGACGCCTTCATCACCATCTACGAGATCAATGTCGGCATGACGGCGGATGTCGGGACGTTTCCGCGCATCCTCAACCACATGCCCGAAGGGGTGGTGCGCGAGCTCGCCTATACGGGCCGCCGCATGGAGGCGGAGGAGTGCGAACGGCGCGGCCTGTTCAACTCGACCTACGCCACGGAGGACGAGCTGATGGACGCCGCCATGTCGATGGCGCGCGAGATCGCGTCGAAGCCGCCTCTCGCGATCTATGGCTGCAAGCGCATCATCACCTATTCGCGCGACCACTCCACGGCGGACGCGCTGGACCAGATCGCGGTCTGGAACATGTCCATGCTGGTGCCCGCCGAGATGATGGAGGCGATGGTCGCCAACGGCCAGAAACGGCCGGGCACCTTCGCCGACCTGCCGAAGGTCAGGCGCAACGATCCCTAATCGCGACGATAGCTTGTCGTCACGCCCGTATCCGGGTCGCGCAGCGTGAGGGAGGCCGCGTCCAGCGACGTGATCTCCAGCGTGGACGTGCCGACGGCTCGCATGACGTTGGTCAGGCCTTAGGTCGTGTCCCCAGATCTGGGACGGCTTTTGATCGCGGTGCGCGTGTCTTGGGCTAGGAGCGGTGTCGATGACGTGTCTGGACACGTCGAGAC
>JBATXP010000412.1:0-3855 GCA_049673465.1 Litorimonas sp. | reverse complement strand
GTTCCAGCCCGTCTCCCACGTGACGGGGTCGTGATATTTGGGGTGTGCCGCAGGGCTCTGCCGGAACTCCCAGGCCGCCACGTCCGCGCGGTCCGACAAGGCGCGCACCACGGCGCGCCGCAGGCTGTCGGGGGCGGGGGCGCCGTCGGGATTGAGCAGCAGAATGAAATCACCACGCGCAGCCGCTACGGCGGCGTTCTGGCTCGTCCCGTAGCCCTCATTGGGTCGGCGCAGGCGCTCCACTCGCCGCCAGCCTTCGAGATCGGACGGAAATCTTTCGCTGCGCTCCCAGCTTCCGTCCGAGGACTGGTTGTCCACCAAGACGAGTTCCAGGCGGTCGGCCGGATAGTCCAGAGCCTGCAGAGCGGCGATGAAGGACTCGATCAAGGGGGCGGACTCGAACATCACCATGCAGACGCTGATCAGCGGCCAGTCGTCCGGCTCCGTGGGCTCGGGCAGGGCCATCTCGGCACGGCGTCGCTCCATCTCGCGGTGCCAGCGCGCCGTGTCCGGGCTGACCAGAAGGGGATGCACGATCTGGTCGTCGGGCGGCAGATCGGCATTGGCCGGGTGGGTCGACGTCCAGAAGGCCTTGCTCGTCCACGGCAGGAGCGTGGTCACGGACGACCGGATCGCATCGAGAAGAACCGCCACGGGCCGTCAGGCTCCGGTCCGGTGGTCCGCTGCGCGGCCAGTCGGGCGGGATGTGGGAGGTCGCGACATGGATGCCCGCGATAGACCATTCGGCGCGTCGGCAAAACCCGCCCGGTGCGACCGCCGCCGCCCAATGCAGGCGATGGTCGACGACCGGTTGACAAGCTGCGGACGCATCCCGAAAGGCCCAGCATGGACGTTAGATTTTTCGACATAGCGGGTCTCTGCCTGATCACGCCGCGCGTTTTCGGCGACGACCGAGGATGGTTCATGGAAACCTTCAAGCGCGACGCCTTTCGCGAGGCGACGGGCCAGGACATCGCGTTCGTGCAGGACAACCATTCCATGTCCTCCCAGGTCGGAACGCTGCGCGGGCTGCACTACCAGTCGCCGCCCCATGCCCAGGACAAGCTCGTGCGGTGCGTCCGGGGTGCCATCGTGGACATCGCCGTGGACGCGCGCAAGAGCTCGCCCACCTATGGCCGGTCGGTTCGCGTCGAGCTGTCGGCGGAGAACAAGCATCAGTTCCTCGTCCCCAAGGGCTTCCTGCACGGCTTCGTCACGACGGAGCCGGACACGGAAGTGGAGTACAAGGTCAGCGACATATACTCGCCCGAATGCGATGGCAGCGTGTCCTTCACCAGCCCCGCTCTGGGACTCGACTGGGGGCTGCCGCTCGATGCGATCCACCTGTCGGGCAAGGACCGCGACGCCGTCGCCTTCTCCGATTGGGACAGCCCGTTCGACTGAACTACCGTTTGCGCTTGCCGCGCTCCAGCAGCCGCAGCAGGAAACGCCCATAGCCGGACTTGACCAACGGCTCCGCGATGGCGCGCAGCTGTGCGTCGTCGATCCAGCCCTTCTGCCAGGCGATCGCCTCCGGGCAGCAGATGCGCCGCCCCTGGCGCTGTTCCAGAATGCCCACGAATTGCGAGGCGCTGAGCATGTCGGCATGGGTGCCCGTGTCCAGCCAAGCCGTGCCCTCGTCCAGCAGCTCCACCTTGAGGTCGTCATGGTCGAGATAGATCTGGTTGAGCGCGGTGATCTCCAACTCTCCGCGGGCGGACGGCTTCACCTGCTTGGCGAACTCCGAGGCGCGCTCGTCGTAGAAGTAGAGGCCCGTAACGGCATAGTTGGAGGCGGGGTTTTCGGGCTTCTCCTCGATGGAGACGACCTTCTGGTTTTCGTCGAACCCGACCACGCCGTAGGCCGTGGGGTTCTTGACGTGGTAGCCGAACACCACCGCGCCGGTTTCCACGGTCGCGGCGGACCGGATGGCGGCGTCGAAATCGTCCCCGAAGAAGAGATTGTCGCCCAGGACCAGGGCGGAGTGGTCGCCATCGAGGAAGTCCTCGGCGATGATCAGCGCCTGCGCCAGCCCGTCGGGGCTCGGCTGCGCGGCGTACTGGATGTCCATGCCGATGCGCGAGCCGTCGCCCAGCAGATGCTGGAACTGTTCCTGGTCCTGCGGGGTGGTGATGACCAGAACTTCGCGCATGCCCGCTTCCATCAGGGTGGAGAGCGGGTAGTAGATCATCGGCTTGTCGAAGATCGGCATGAGCTGCTTGGAGACCGAGATGGTCGCCGGATGCAGCCGCGAGCCCGTGCCCCCGGCGAGTATGATGCCTTTGCGGTTCATGATGCGTCCCTTGGTGCAATCGGTGCGCCGGGGCTGTGACTTTCTTCACACTCCAGCGCATTTGGAACTTGGAAGCTAGTTTCCGAGCCTCTGGCCGAACTGGCCCGCCTTGACCAATGGCTGCCACCAGTCGCGATTGTCCAGATACCAGTCGATGGTTTTCTCGAAGCCTTCGTTCCACTCGATCTTGGGCGACCAGCCCAGCTCGTCGCGGATGCGTTCCGGATTGATGGCATAGCGCACGTCGTGGCCGGGGCGGTCGGTGACGAAGGTGATCAGATCGGCATGGTCGTTGCGCTGCAGGTCCTCGCGTGCGTCCATGAGGCGGCAGATGGTCTCCACCAGCTCCAGATTGGTGCGTTCATTGTTTCCGCCCACATTGTAGGTGCGGCCCAGCTCGCCTTTCTGCAGAACGGTCAGCAGCGCGTCGGCATGGTCGTCCACATAGAGCCAGTCGCGCACGTTCTCGCCCGTACCGTAGACCGGAATGGCGTCGCCGTGCAGCGCCTTGAGGATGACGACGGGAATCAGCTTTTCGGGAAACTGGTAGGGTCCGTAATTGTTGGAGCAATTGGTCACCACGACCGGCAGGCCAAAGGTCCGGCCCCAGGCGCGCACCAGATGGTCTGACGCCGCCTTGGACGCCGAATAGGGCGAGGACGGGTCGTAGGGCGTCTCTTCCGTAAAGGCCGGATCGTCCATTTCCAGATCGCCATAGACCTCGTCCGTGGAGACGTGGTGGAAGCGGAAACGCGCCTTCGCCTCGCCGTCCAGCGAGTCCCAATGGGCGCGCGCCGCCTGGAGCATATTGAACGTGCCCATCACGTTGGTTTCGACGAACGCCCCCGGCCCGTCGATGGACCGGTCCACGTGGGACTCGGCGGCCAGGTGCATCACCGCATCGGGCTTGTGGGTCTCGAACACGCGGGTCACGGCATCGGCGTCGCGGATGTCGACCTTCTCGAAGGCGTAATCGTCGCCCTCGATCATGGCGACGCTGGACGGGTTGGCTGCATAGGTCAGGCAGTCGACATTGACGATCTGGTGGCCGCGCTCCACGGCCATGCGGCAAACGGCGGACCCGATGAATCCGCAGCCGCCCGTAACGAGGATTTTCATTCTACTATCGTTCCGTCTGGAAATTGTGCGCCCATGGCGATGACCCCCAACCCTTGTCGGTGACCCGCCACCGCGCGGTCTAGCGGAACGGTCCCGTTCCAACAAGGGGGTTTGCGGCCAGTTGCGGTCGGCGCCGCCCTTGCCTATCGGGATCGCCCATGGCGACACATCCGACATGACGCAGAGCATACCCATCCGGTCGGGCAACCTCTCCCTCCACCGTAGGCGGGTGGAGCGTCCCGACGGCCGCTACGCGCTGCTCTATGGCTACGCCCCGCCGGACCAGCCGCAACGGCCCGAAGCCCCGTCCGAGGTCGCCAAGGGCGGGGAGCTTCGCTTCCACCCCTTGCGCGGGGAGTGGAACCTCTACGCGCCGCATCGCCAGAACCGGACCTACAAGCCCAGCGCGGCGGACGACCCGCTCGCCCCGAGCCGCCCCGGCC
>JBATXP010000411.1:0-9487 GCA_049673465.1 Litorimonas sp. | reverse complement strand
GCTACGGCATAGACGAAAACACGGCGCTGGTGACGCGACCGGACGGCACGGCGACGGTGGCGGGCACGGGCTACGTCACGATCCTGGATGCGCGCGACGCGGCGGCCAAGCCGGTGGGCGATCACCTTCAGATCTCCGGCCTCATGATCCATCTCGCGAGCGCGGGCGATCGGATCGACCTCTCCACCCTCGCCCTCACGCCTGCCACCTGGAAGAAAGCCACGGTGGGCGACGAATATGTCCGAAGCGCTTCGCCCGGCGGGGGCGGCATGGCCGTGCAGGGCCAGACCCTGTCCGACGTGATCGGAGAAGGGCTGATCGACAATGAAGAGAGCGACAGCGTGGAGCGGATCAGCTTCGACGGACAGGGCCGGGGCGTGGGCTATATCTTCACCCAGAGCCGCGCCTCGCAGGGCTTCTGGGGGCGCGGTCCCGAAGGGCGCGGCCGTTACACGATCGCCAATATCCGCTACGACATCCTTCCCGTGGCGGTCACCCTGGAAACGCTTCGATGACCGACCGTGCCGCTTACGCGCTGGTCCTCCATGGCGGGGCGGGCCCGACGCCCGGTCGCGACTACTCGGAGGTCGAAACCCATCTCGGAAGGCTCATCGATCAGGGACAGGCCCTGCTGGACCGGGGACGCTCCGCGCTGGACGTGGTGGAAGAGATGGTCGCGGGAATGGAAGCGTCCGGTCTCTATGTGGCGGGGCGCGGCTCCGCGCCCAACGCGTCCGGCATCGTGGAGATGGACGCCTCCATCATGGACGGAGCCAGCCACCGCGCCGGCGGCGTGGCGGCGGTTCGCGACCTCGCTCATCCCGTGCGCGCCGCCCGTGCTGTCATGGAGCGTACGCCCAACGTTCTGCTGGCTGGAGAGGGCGCGGACCTGTTTTGCCGGGAAGTGGGCCTGGAGCTGACGGCGGGTCGTGCCGACTGGTACCGCCTGCCAGTCGGCGTGGAGGCTGCGGAGACCCGCCAGGACGAACTCGCCCACGGCACGGTCGGCGCGGTCGCCCTGGACCAAGATGGACACCTGGCCGCCGCGACATCCACGGGCGGGCTCTTCGGCAAGCGCGCGGGGCGTGTCGGCGATACGCCCCTCATCGGATCGGGTAGCTGGGCGGATGGGCAGGTGGCCGTCTCCTGCACCGGTCTCGGCGAATATTTCATGCTCGGCAAAACCGCCTACGACGTGTCGGCCCGGATGCGCTATGGCGGAGCCTGCGTGACCGAAGCCGGCCGCGCCGCGCTGGACACCATCGCGGCCCGCGGCGGCGACGGTGGTCTCATCGCCGTCGACTCGCAGGGGCGGATCGCGATGCCCTACAACTCCCTCGGCATGAAACGCGCCTGGGTCCGGGCCGGCGAGCCGGCCCGGGTCGCCGTGTTCGGCGAAGGATAGGCCGGAAGAACAGCGGCGGTCCGTCTCCCTGGGAAACTCATGGCGTGGTGGATCGTCCAGAGCACCTTTACAGACTGGATGACCCTTGGCCTCCACGGCGCGCCGACACGCAGTTTGAAGCGTTCATCGTCCACGCCAGCGGTTTGACCTGGGCCGCCTCCAGCCTCATGCTCTCATTGGGATAGCCCTCACTCCGCCGGTTCGAGTGCGGGAGAGGGGGTCGTCGCGCGTTCGCGTTTCGCCCGCTTCGCTTGCTGGCGTGCCTTCGGGAGCCGCACCGCGACGGCGAGGGTCGCGATACCCCCCAAGAGAAGAACGACATCCACCCAAGCGCTCGGCGCATGGCCTGCTCCGAATATGCCGAGCAATGTGTCGCCCGTCATGGCCGCGTTCAGCGCGGGCAGTCCCGCGAGCAAGAGCCCGGTCAGACCGATCGCTTCGCGGGTCGTGCGGTAGTCCTGCCGCCGGATGAAGGCATAGACGAGCGCTGCGGCCCAGACGGCGAAATAGGTCGTGCCGGTCCAGAACAGCCGGGCGCTCTCCGCGCCCATATAGAGCTTGTCGAGCCAGAAGATCGCGACCGAGGCGAGGGGAAGTCCGACCGCCACGCCCGTGACCATGTGGCCGAGGCGGCGGTAGAAGGCCTGCGACTTCGCGCCCTCATTGCCGTGCAGTCTGCGCTCGATCCACATCATCAGGCCGAAGACGGTGATGACGGCGAGGGCGAGGCCCAGCGCGAAATAGAGGAATTTCAGCCAGATGCCGCCATAGGTGCCGTAGTGGAGCGGGGTCATCATGGCGACGCCCTTATTGGCCGGCGTCAGATTGGCGGCGGGGCTATCCGCGACGATCTCGCCCGACACACCGTCGATCTCGACGATGGCGTAGTTCAGCAGCTCGATTGTCGGATAAAAGAGCTCCATCCGTGCATTTGCGTCGCCCCAATTCTCGATGGTGACCAGACGCGGTCTTTCGCCCGTTTCGGGGTGGGGAAAGTCGGCGATGGCATCCATGGACAGCATCGGCGCGGAAATGCCCGCGGGCTCGATCGCCTTTCCCAATACCTCGTCGAGCAGCGCCTGCTGGTCCCCCTTGAAGGTCAGCAAGGCGACGATGGGGGCAAGAATGGCGACGACGCCCAGCACCGCGCCGGTGAAGGCGATCATGGCGAAGAAGGGCAGCCCCCACAGGCCGACCACCTTGTGCGTGTCCTGCCACTTCAGCCGAACGGAGCGTCGATAGCGCAGGGTGAAGAATTCCTGCACGATCTTGGTGTGGGCGATCACGCCGGTCAGGATGGAGAGCATCAGGATGATCCCTGCGATCCCGACGATGGTCCGACCGGCCGTGCGACCACCCAGCCCTTGGGGCCACATCAGGTCGCGGTGGAAGTCCAGCAGCCAGAGCGACAGGGCTTCCGTGCGCGTGTCCAGCGGCGCGCCGGTCTGCGTGTCCCATTTCTGTTCGATGAAGAGATGGTTGCCGTCCGCGTCGTGAATGTTCACGCCGCCCTGGTAATAGGGTTCGTGTTCGTCAGGGTAGATGAGGCGGGCGAACTCGATCACCTCTTCGCCCTTGCCGGTCTCCTCGACCCAGGCGGTAAAAATCGCATCGATCGGTGCGGGCGCTTCCGCGACCGGGAGGCGCTTTGCCGGATCCTCCCAACTCAGCAGTTCGCCGTGGAACAGGGCGAGGCAGCCGGTGAAGGCCACGACATAGACGAACAGGCCCAGCACCATGCCCGACCAGCTATGCAGTCCGTAGTTCCGAAGATGTCTCGCGCGGTCCATGGCTTGATCCGTCAGAGCGCCGCGGCGGCCGACAGGCCCGACGGCGTGGTGGTGAAAACGAGAACGGCGCAGACGACGGTGATGGCGATCAATCCTCCCGTCACCCGCCATGGCTTGCGGTCCCAATAGGTCCAGAACTGAAGCCCGACCCAGATCAGCGGCACGCCGAGGGTCAGCCAGAGCGCCTTTTCGGAGAAGGACCCCGGAAGGTGCATTAGAAGCGCGGCCGTCAGGAAGATGGCCGCCAGCAACGCCCAGACGATCACGCTGGTCAGGCGCGGGGCCTTCCAGCTCGCCAGAGCCAGGCCGACGAAGACGATCAGGAAAATTGCGGCGAATATCGGGCTCATCCTACTATCCGATCAGCGCAGCGGTACCGAAGAGACCGCAGAGGGCGGCGACGGCGTAGAGACTTTTCACATGCCGCTCGGGCCGCAAGGCCGAGACGAGCAGGCTGGTGATGCCGGCGAGCATCAGGAGGCCCAAGCCACTCGGAACGCCGCGTTCAAAACCCATGAGAGCCACCATGAGGACGAGAGCGGCCACCGACAGACTCCAGGCTAGAGCGCGTACACCTCGCTGAAGAGCGAGGCTGGACTTGATCTGCGACACCGCGGTTCGGCGCGGCGAGGCGTGAAAGAACGCCAGACACGCCCCATACGCGCACAAGACTGCAATCGCGGTCAGCATCTGTCCCGGCTCCCTACAGCGCTGAACATCGTAGCGCGTGGATTCCCTATTGCATGTGCGAATGATTATCAATAGTGGCCGCACCGCATTTGAGACTTAATCGCATCTAAGGGGATGTTCACCGTGATCAGACATAGACTTTCGGCCGCGTCGAGCCTCGCGATCCTGCTCGGCACCGCGCCCGCCATGGCTCAGGACGATACGGTCCTGCTCGCGCAAGTCGGCGACGAGGTCATCGTGACGGGACAGAAGATCAGCCGCTCCCTGCAGGACACGCCGGACAGTGTGGCCGTCGTGACGTCCATCGATATCGAGGAGCAGAACATACTCGATCTGGGCGACGTGATCGAGCGGACGGCCAATCTCGGTGTGTCCAACGGCTCGCGCTTCACCATACGCGGAATCGACAGTCTGAACGTGTCCGGGGCGGGACTGGGCGACCTCGCGACCATCTATGTCGATGGCTCGGCCCTTCCGCGCGAGGCCACGCTGGGCGGTACGCTCGATGTCTGGGATCTGGAGCAGATCGAGATCTTCCGGGGGCCGCAATCCACCTTGCAGGGTCGGAACTCGCTGGCGGGCGCGGTCATCATCTCCACGGCCGACCCGAGTTATGATTGGACGGGCCGGGTCCGCGCGATCGCCGGGACCGGAAACGATGAGCGCCGGATCGGCGGCGCGGTCGGAGGTCCGATCCTGGACGACCAGATCGCCTTTCGCGTCGCCGCCGAATATGCGCAGCGCGACGGCTTCATCGAAAACCCCACGCGCGGCACCAATCAGGACGAAAGCGAAAGCCTGATGGTTCGCGGCAAGCTGCTGATCGAGCCGAATGCCCTGCCGGATTTGAGTGTCCTGCTCTCCTATACGCGCGACGAGCGCGAAATCGGCGACGAGATCATCGACCTGTCCGTACCGGACCCGTTCGAGACCCGGCAGGCCTTTTCCAACCGTCCGATCGGCGACGACATCGCAACCGATATCGCGACGGCCAAGATCGACTACGACCTGTCGGACACGCTCTCCCTGACGTCCATCACGGCCTTCAACTCGGTCGACCGGACATTCCTGAGCGATGGCGATCGCCTGCCCGTGGACTCCGAGTTCGGCGAGAACTCGTCGGTCACGGACACGTTCACGCAGGAACTGCGGCTGGAATATCAAGGCGACCGCCTGACCGGCCTGATCGGGGCCTACTACTCCGACATCAGGACGACGGACGCGGTTTTCGACTCGACCCTGAACCTCGATCTCGTCAACGATCTCGGCCTCATCCAGGTCCTGCAAGGCCAGGGGCTGGACCTCGCGACCGCGCAGTTCATCGCTGGCTTCTACACGGAGCCGGTCCAGATCAACGCGGTTCTGGAAAACCCCAACGAAATCGAGACCTATGCGATCTTCGCCGATGCCTCGTTCGAACTGACCGACAGGGTCACGCTCTATGGCGGTTTCCGGTACGACACCGAAAAGCAGGAAATCAGCACGGGCAATGTCGTCACGCGACTGTCGACACTGCCCGACCCGGCGGGCTTTCCCGCCACGCTCGCGCCGGTCATCGGTCTCGTGAACGGATTCGTGGACGGGCAGGTCCAGCAGGCCAATGCCGAGCCCGCCACGGCCCGCTCCCCCGATTTCAACGCCTTCCTGCCCAAGATCGGGATCGGCTACGCCTTCGACGATCTGCGCAGCCTGACCTTCACCGCGCAGCGCGGCTACAGGTCCGGCGGTGTCGGCGTGAACACGGCCCGGGCCCAGTCCTTCGAGTTCGATCAGGAGTTCATCTGGAACTACGAACTGGCCCTGCGCAGCCAGTGGCTCGACCAGAGGCTGACGCTGAACGCCAACGCCTTCTACATCGACTGGACGGACCAGCAGGTGCGCGTGCAGCTGTCCGATAACGTCTTCGACCAGGAAACCCAGAATGCGGGCGCGTCGCGCGTCTTCGGCTTCGAAATCGAAAGCGACCTGCGCGTCACCGATGCGCTGGGTGTCTACGGGTCGATCGGATATGCCGACACTCAGTTCGAGGAGTTCATCGTCCAGGCCAGCGGTCAGACGCTCGACCTGTCCGGCAACGCGTTCTTCCTCGCGCCGGAGTGGACGCTCGCGGGCGGTTTCACCTGGCGTCCGGAGGGCGGCTGGGTCGTAAACGGCAACGCCAACTACGCGTCGGCTTCGTTCACGCGGGCCGACCGGCCGCAGACCGAGCGAAACATCCCCGACAGGGTCCTCGTGAACGCCCGGGCGGGTTGGGAAAACGACACATACGGCGTCTACCTGACGGCCAGCAATCTACTCGACGAGGACTATGTCCTGACCGAATTCACGATCGACCCGCTGCAGAACGATTTCACGGCGGAGTTCGCCGAGATCGGCAATCCGAGGGCCTTCGCGCTACAGCTCGAAGCGAGGTTTTGAGGATTGGGCCGGGGTCGTAGCGTCCGAGCCGAAACATGATCCGCCCGATCGGGATCCGAATGGCACGAAGAGCCATGAACGGATCCCGAAGCCCGCAACCTAGCGGTCGTCGACGGAAAATCTAGGCGTCGTCTCGATCGCCTCCGCCGCGACATAGCTCCGTCCCTCGTAGAAGCGTGGGTAGTGCCAGGCGCGGAGTCTGGCGTGAAAATCGCGGATGCGGGCCTCGTAAGCGAGCGAGGCGGCGGCATCGGTGTGCGCGAGCCGCTCCATGATGCGCTGCGTGCCCGTGGCAGGCGATAGGAGACTGCTCCAACCTGCCAACCGGTCCCGGCGAGCCCGGCCCTCCCGATAGGCGAGGCTGAGCGGCTCGACCGTCTGGTCGCCGACCTGCTGGAACGCATAGTACCAGCCCCAGTCGAAGCCTTCCTCGGGCGTGACCACGGTTTCCCATTCGGGGTGACGCGCCGTGAAGGGTTCCATGGTCGCGGCCTTGGGCAGGTCCCACGCGTCGTTCACGGCCTCGCGCTGGGTCAGCATGATCTCGCCCGTGTCGGGGAGCGGAACCGCGCGCTCGATCGCGGTGGTCAGCGCGGCGGGCAGCACGGCGCACAGGCCGATCCAGATGCCCAGCAGCAAAGTCAGATTGACGGAGCCCGTTCTATGTTCGGTCGCGATGCGGCTGGTGAGCCAGGACCAGAAGGCGAGGTAGAGCGCGACCGTGAGCGAAGCCGCGAGGAGGATGAACGGACCCGTTCCCGCTATCATTCCGCCGACCCAGAGCGGCGCGAGCAGGGCAACGGTCAGAGCGCCCGTGCGCCACGCGACGCGGGCACGCCACAGGGATCGGGGATCGCGCGCGCTCGCCTCGATCAGGCTCAATCGACCGGCGGCGGCCTCGCCGGAGCGTAGGTCGAACAGCAGCAGGATCACGAGCAACGGCGCGAGCAGACTCGCGACAAAGGCGAAGTCGAACCGCCCGACGAGGGCGAGATCGGGATTGCCCGCATCGGTTTCGTAGATCTGACCTTCGAGTGCCAGCATCCGAACGCGGTGCTTCCATGGGCTCGTGTCGCGTTGGCCGATGGCGGCGAAGGCGAAGTCCGACGGTGGATCGGCGGTCAGGTGGAAAGTGTAGTAAGCCGCGCCTCCCCAATCGGATTGTTCGGACAGGACCGCCGCGCGTTCTTGCTGATCGAGGCTCCGCAGGGCGTCGAGTTCATCGAGTTGGCGGTCGATTTCCAGCAGGCCCAGCAGCACGGCGATGGCGGAAAGGACGAACCCGATGGCGATCCAGAGCAAGGCCGCCCGGTCGCGCAACAGGAAGCGGAATTCCCGTTTCAAAATGTCGGTCATGGCGCAAGCCTCCGCGCTGCCAAGAGCCCCGCTCCGAACAGGGCCGCAAACCAGATCAGCAGGGCCAGCAACCCTTCGCTCGCGCGTGCGATGCGGGTCCGGGCTGGGTCGGGGGCGAACCGGAAGTCGTCCAGCACCTGCCAATTATCCGCCGAAATCCGCGCGCGGCGATTGCCTTCTTCGCCATCGTTTCGGTTGATATCGGCCTGATAGTCGAGCTTTTCGACATGGGCGGCGTTCAGCCCCTGGACGAAGTCGTAACGCAGGGCTTCGGCTTCGCGCAGGAAGCGATGATGGGTGGACAGGTCGGTTCCGGCAATGCGCCGCGACACCGTGCTGATGGCGAGATAGGGTGACAGCCAGCCGAAGCGGGCGACAAAGGCCGCCTGCGCGGTTTCGCTCGCCATGCTGCGTTCGGCATATTCGTTGAGCGTGTCGGTCAGATCGGCTTCCGATTGCTGCGCGACGGCCCCACGGAAGTTGATCGGCAACTCCTCGACCGTCTCCACGTCATATTGCGCGAGCAGATTGGCGCGGAGCTTGGCGAAGGCCGGGTCGGCGGCATTATGCCCGTCGCCCAGTTTTCGCAGGTCTTCCTTCATCCGCATGTCGGTGATGATCTTGCCCTCCATGGGCAGGGCCGCGCCCGCCGTCATCACGCCGATGCGCGGAACAACGAGGCTGGTCGCGAACCAGGCGAAGAGGCAGAGGCCCAGAGCGATACCGCGTGTCCGCACCATGACCGAAACCAGCAGGATGAACGCGCCCCAGACCATGAGATAGAGCAGGTGGGCGAGGTAGAGCGCGGTCGCGGCCAGCACCGACTCGCCTGTCGCGACCCCGGCGATCGCACCGATGAGGGCCGGAAGCGACAGAACGCCGATCAAGCCAGCCAGCGCAACCGCCTTGCCAAGCCATAAGGTCGGTCCGCTCACACCTTGGGCGAGCAATGGGCCGAGGGTCCTGGCCTCGCGCTCGCGCATGATGGCGGCATGGCCCAGGGCGATGAGGAGCAGAGGCAGGAACAGGTGGTAGAGCATGGCGGGCGAGAGCGCGCCGAACCCGCCCGTGCGCGCTTCGGCACGGGCGTCGGCGAACATGGCGGAATTCTGGCGGTGGCCTTCGAGAAACAGGCTTTGTCCCGTCACGGCGTCCACGCCCGGATCGAACAGCGCCAGCGGAGCGGGCGCGCGGAAGACGTAATGGCCGTAATGGACCATGCGGTGCGGGTGGCGGTCCGGCTGGTCGAGGAAGGTCTGTTCGGCTTCGGCTTGCTGGTGCAGCCGTTGGTGGCGTGCCTCGCTGACGTCGAGCGCCGTCAGAACGGAGACGACCAGCAGCAGGCCGGCAAAGAGGACGAGGCCGGCGACGGATAGACGCGAGCGCCGCCATTGCCGCCATTCGTCGCGCGCGATGGTGCTGATCCGGCTCATGCGGCGGTCTCTCCGGCGAGCGACCGGCTGGCAAAGGCGGCATGGACAGTTTGCGTGTCGATCCGTTGGTCACCGTCGGCTTCGAACGTGCCGACCATCTCGCCGTGTCGCAACAGCCCGATCCGGTCGGCGACCTGACAGGCGCCGTAGACGTCGTGCGTCACCATCAGCACGGTCTTGCCATCGGACGCCAGCCGCCGGATCAGGGCATTGAACTCGTCGATGGCGACGGGGTCGAGGCCGGAGGTCGGCTCGTCGAGCAGCAGGACGGGCGTTTCGCGCAGGAGCGCCAGCGCGATGGCCACCTTCTGCCGCATGCCCTTGGAATAGCCCGACATGGGGCGCGAGCGCGCGTCCGGCTGCAGGGCGACCGCGTCGAGCGCCGCATCCAGCGC
>JBATXP010000410.1:0-5165 GCA_049673465.1 Litorimonas sp. | reverse complement strand
GCTTGGCGAGATCCCGGCTGGTCAGCGCCAGCCCGCCGCTCTTGTGCGCCTGTTCCAAGCCGTTCACCTGCCACGTATAGTCGGTGATCGACAGCGGCTCGAAGAGCGTCCGCGCCACATAGTCCTGGAAACTCTGCCCCGTCGCGCGCTCCACGGCCTGCCCGGCGATCTCCACCCCGGCGGAACAGTAGGAAAAGACCCGGCCATATTCGGACTGGCTGGGCGGCGTGACCCATGACGGATATCCCCGGATCGGCAGGTCCCAGAAGAAGGATGTCCAGTCCTCGACATTGTGCATGCGCGACTCGTTCCCCCGCGAGAACTGATCGCTGTCATTGCACTCCATGACGCTGCTCATGGTCAGCAGGTCCTGCAGGCTCAGGCTCTGCTTGCGCGGGTCGGGATTGTCGAAGGGTGCGACATCCTCGAAATAGGGCGCGACCGGGGCCTTCACGTCCAGCTGTCCGCGATCCTGTGCCGCGCCGACCGCCATGCCGGTCACGGTCTTCGTGACGGACCGCGTATTGTGCTGAGTATCCGCGTCAGCCTCGTTGAAATAGCCCTCATAGACGATGTCGCCGTCTTCCATGACGAGCAGGCTGGTGACCGTGCCGTATTTGCCGGTCTCGATCGCCTCCGCCATGGCCTCCGGGTCCAGCCAGGCATCCGTCGCCAGCGCAGGTCCGCAGATCAGGCTCGCCGCGCCGGCCAGCAGGATAAGATGTTTCATATGTATCTCCTTCATGCCGCCACACTGCCGCCCGGAACCCAGCGCGGTCACTTGAAGAGAGTTGAATATTCTTGAAGCCCGCTCCAAGACGGAACCATGCGGGTCAGGCTCGGGGATTTGACGGTCGATGCCGACCAACGCAGCGTCAGTCGCGACGGCGTGCCGATCCGTCTGCCCGATCTCAGCTTCGATGCGTTGGTGGCCCTCGTCCGGGCGGCACCGGAACCGCTTTCGGCGGGCCAGCTCGCCGCCGCCGTCTGGCGGATCGATCATGTGTCGGCGGAAACGGTCGCGCAGCGGCTGACCCTGCTCCGCAAGGCGCTTGGCGACGATCCGAAGAACCCGGCCTATATCCGGACCGTGCGAGGGCGCGGCTACGCAGCCTGCGGCCCGGTGGAGACGGTCGCGACGGAGGAGGCATTCACGGCCAGGCCCGTGCGCAACCCAGGGATGATGGCTGCTGTGGTCTGCGTCGGCCTCGTGGCCGTCGCGGTCCTGGCCGTTTCCTGGCCCGACTCTGACAGGTCGGCGGGACTGACAGAGCCGAGCGCGAGCGCCGTGCTGACGGATCGGGCGCAGGCGCATCTGTCCCTGCACCAGTCGGCAGAAACCGATACGGCGATCGGCCTGCTGCGGGATGCCTTGGAAGCCGACCCGGACGATCTGTCGGCGCAAGTCACGCTCAGCTTCGCCCTGACCACCCGCGCGACCAAGTTTCGGGCTCTGGATACGGACAGGCCGGAAGCCGAAGCCCTGGCGCGGTCGGTCATCGAGACGGACCGGAATCACAGCAATGCCTGGTCCGCCCTGGCCTATTCCCTCGGTTCGCAAGGGCGCATCGACGAAGCGCTTTCGGCCTATCGGCGGGCGTATGACATCAATCCCGCTAATGCCCCGGCCCTGTCCAGCGCGGCCCATCTCCATCTCCTGCGCGGCGATCTCCATCGGGCACTGCAACTCGAATTCCGGTCGAGACGGGCGGGTGGACGCTCGCGCTATGCGGAGGTGCAGATCGCCCAGTCGCTGGACTTGATCGGCCATCCGGCGGCGGCAGACTGGTATGCCGAAGCTCTGCGCCTCAATCCCGGGCAGGTCGTCGTCGTGGGAGAGATCGCCCGGTCCCATATCCGGCAAGGGGACCCGGCCGCCGCGCTGGAAAGCCTGGCTTCCGTCAAAGGCGACGATGCGATGTCGCCCGCGATCCTCCGCCTTCGGAGCCGCGCCGCGCTCAGCCTCGATCGGATCGAGGAGGCCAGGCGCCATCTCGCGGCGGCTGGGACGTTCGCGGACATCGAAGCGGCAGCGCTGGACGCCAGTCTCGGAGACGCTTCTGCCGCGACCGCCCTTCTGCAGGGCGACATGGTCGCGAAGATGGGGGACACGCCGGATCCGCAATTCCGTGTGGTGTGCGCCGAACTGGCCGCCAGCGTCGGTCGGCTCTCGCTCACTCATGATTGGCTGTCGCAAGCGGTCGATCTGGGTTGGCGCGATGTAGGCTGGCTGCGCCATTCGCCTTTTTTGCGGTCCTATCTGGAGACGCAGGACGGCCAAGCGCTGATGGAACGCTTGGACAGGATCCTGGCGGGCCAGCGCGAGTCCATCCTGTCGAGCCCTGATTTTTCTGCGGCATTGACGCCGGAGGGATGATAGGAGTCCGCCGTGACACGGCGACCCCCCACAATGGACGATTTCACCATTTCCGTCGCGCCGATGATGGACTGGACGGATCGGCATTGCCGGGTCTTCCACCGGATGCTGTCGCGCCGGGTGCGGCTCTACACCGAAATGGTCGTGGCGGACGCGGTCATTCACGGGCCGGTGGAGCGTTTGCTCGCCTTCGATCCAGTCGAGCATCCGGTGGCGTTGCAGCTTGGCGGGTCGGACCCGGACAAGCTCCGCACGGCGTCGCGCGTCGGGGCGGGTTATGGCTATGACGAGATCAACCTGAATGTCGGCTGCCCGTCCGACCGGGTACAGTCGGGGCGTTTCGGAGCCTGCCTGATGGCGGAGCCGGAGCTGGTCGCGGACTGTTTCGCGGCCATGACGGACGGGGCTGGCGAAACGGAGGTCACGGTCAAGTGCCGACTCGGCATCGACGATCAGGACCTGTCCGAGACCCTGCCGCGCTTCATCGAAACGGTCGCCGCTGCCGGCTGCCGAACCTTCATCGTCCATGCGCGCAAGGCGTGGCTGCAGGGCCTGTCGCCCAAGGAGAACCGCACCGTCCCGCCCATCGACTACGCGCTGGTGGCGGAGATGAAGCGCGCCTTTCCTGCGCTCGACATCGTCGTCAACGGCCAGATCGAAACGGTGGCGCAGGGACTGGAGATCGCGCAGGGACTGGAGATCGCGAAGGGGCTGAACGGCTTCATGATGGGTCGCGCGGCCTACAACGATCCGTGGTCGCTGACGCGGGTCGATCCGGCCTATGGCGACCCGCCCGCCGCCACCGACCGGCACGCGGTGGCGCGCGACCTGATCGCCTATCTGGAACGCGTCCAGGACGGGGACCGCTCCGCCAAGGCGCTGATCCGGCACGTGATGGGGCTGTTCGCCGGACAGCCCGGCGCGCGCATCTGGCGGCGAACCCTGTCCGAAGGTCTGGCCGCGAAGGCACGTCCGTCCGACATATTGCAAAGCGGCCTCGCCGTGATGCGAGAGCCCGCTTGACCGAATTCCTGCCGCTGATCGCCCTCTTGCTGGCCGTGGGCGCGCTGGCGGGGTTCACGGCCGGGCTGTTCGGCATTGGCGGCGGGGCCGTCATGGTGCCCGCCCTGTTCTTCACCTTCGCTGCGCTGGGCGTCGACCCGGAGGTGGTGATGCACTGCGCGGTCGCGACCAGCGCGTCGGTCATCATCGTCAACGGATATCGCTCCACGCGCGGGCATCTGGCCCGGAACAGCGTGGACATGGACCTGCTCTGGCCAAAGGCGTGGTGGCGGAGCTACGCACTCTGGATCGCGCTCGGCGCGTTTCTGGGCGCGGTCTGGCTCGCGCCCCGGCTCGGCTCCGACGCGCTGACCCTGATCTTCGCGGTCGTCGCCTTCATAGTGGCGCTGCAGTTCATCCTCGGGCGATCGGACTTCACCTTTCGCGACACCGTGCCAGGCGGGGCTGCGCCGCCGCTTGTGGGCGGGTCGGTCGGCGCGCTGTCGGCCATCATGGGGATTGGCGGCGGGTCGATCAGCGTGCCACTGCTGAGCTTGTGTAGCGTCCCAGTCCACCGCGCGGTCGGCACGGCGGCCGGGTTCGGCCTCGCCATCGCCGTTCCGGCGACCCTGGGTTTCATCGTATCGGGATGGGGCGTGGCGGGGCGGCCGCCCATCTCGCTCGGTTACGTCAACGGGGCGGGCTTCGTGCTGATCGTGGCGAGCGCGTGGTTCGCCGTGCCGCTGGGAACTGCGCTGGCGCACAGGCTGGAAGCCGTGCCGCTGCGCCGCATCTTCGGGGTCTGCCTCGCCGCCGTCGCGCTCAACATGGCGCGGAAAACCGGCCTGTTCTAGTGCCGCAGGATCAGCTGGTTGGGCGTGGCCTCGACCTTTTGCAGCTCGCCGAGAAAACTCATGCCCAGGAGCGAGATGCCTAGCCCTTCCGGGATGACGATGGCGCGCACGTCGCGCACGCGAATGCCGCCGATCATGATCTCGTCCAGCTCCACCACCGCGCCGTAGGTGCGGCCATTGGCCGTATCAACCGCCCGGTCATAGCGCAGCGTCGTCGGGTCGATGCCGGACTTGAGCGCGTCCTGGGCCGTCAGCGCCACCGTGGATGCACCTGTATCGACGAGGAAACGCACCGAGCCGCGATTGACGCGGCCATATGTGTAGAACTGTCCGTTGCTGCGCGGGATCGACACGACCGACCCCTTGGCGATCTGATGAGGGGCTGCCGCTTCGACGGGCGCGCTCTCCAGAGTGGTCTCTCGCTTTTCGCTGTTCTCGGCGAGATAGAGCGTGCCCACCACCGCGATGGCGGCGATCCCGGCGACCTGGATGAAAAGCGAATTGGACATAGGCGACCATCTCCTAAGGCGAGATCGTTAAGAGACGGCATACTGGCCGCGACTTTCCGCACACCTCCGTTGCGGCATTTAGATCAAGACGAATCCGCCGTTTGGCCCTAATATGCGCGCATGACCGACACCCCTCAGACGGACCGGCCCGAACGGCCCTTCGACGACGTGCGCGCCCTGGCCGCGTCCGTCCCGGAACGCGACGGCGATCTCTATGCGGATTTGCTGGACCGCGCCGACAGGTTGGGCCGCAATCTGTCACCGCTCGGGCGTCTGGCCGCGCCGCTGGCACGCATCGCATCCGTTCAGGGCCAGGCCAATCCGCGCGTCGTGCGCCCGCTCGTCGCCGTCTTCACGGGCAGCCATGCCACGGTGGACGGATCGGCGCAGCGCGTCGGTGCCCGCGTTGCCAGCCTGTCGGAC
>JBATXP010000409.1:0-2210 GCA_049673465.1 Litorimonas sp. | reverse complement strand
CCGGCGAAGAAGAAGCGGTCGCTCGGCAGGCCGGACTTCACCAGCGCGGCGAGCACGGCGCTCGCGCCCGGCAGGGGAAACACGTCGATCCCGGCCTCCATGGCGGCACGCACGAGGCGGAAGCCCGGATCGCTGACCAGGGGCGTTCCGGCGTCCGACACGAGCGCCAGCGTCTCGCCCTTCTTCAACGCCTTGACGAGGCCCGGCACGCGCTTCGCCGCATTGTGGTCATGATAGGCGCTCAGGGGGGTGTCTATGCCGTGGACCGAGAGCAGCTTTCCCGTCACCCGCGTATCCTCCGCCAGGATGCGGTCGGCGCCGCGCAGCGCGTCCAGCGCCCGCAGGGTGATGTCGCGCAGGTTCCCGATCGGGGTCGCGACGACGTGCAGGCCCGGAGCAAGCGGGGGTGGGGCGAGCGGGGCCGCCGAGGAGAGTTGCGAAGGCGCGGTCTCGCTTATAGGGGTGTCGGCGATGTCTCGGACCTTTTTTCGGGCACAGAGTGAGTGGCTTTCGACTATGCGCGAGCGTGAAACCAATTCCAAGCTGAAGTCGGCCGTCCTGCTGTGTGCGGGCGTGCTGTTCACCGCCTGCACCACCGTGCCCGTCGAAACCACCGGACCCGCGCCGGACCCCGTCATCGAGCGGCCCACCATACCGGTCGACCCGACCCCGGTCGAGGTGGACCCCGTGCCGACCGAGGACGATCCTGACGACGGGCCGGTTGTCGAGGTTCCGGACTCCGCCGCGCCCTATTTCAACAATCGCGACGGCCTCACCCTGCCGCACATGGCGGGCCGCGACACCAAGCGCCTCGCCCTCCTGCTGCCTTTTTCTGCTGGAAGCGAGCCGTTGCGCGCCGAAGCCAACGCCATGTTCCAGGCCGCCGAGCTGGCCCTGTTCCAGCGCGACCAGGCCGATATCGTGCTGACCGTGCTGGACACGAAAGGCACCGAGGACGGGGCGCGGTCCGCGACCCGGGCGGCCCTGCAACAGGGGGCGGACGTGATCCTGGGCCCCATCATCGCGGGCAATGTCCGCGCCGCCTCGCGCGAGGCGCGCCGGTCCGGCACGCCGCTTCTGGCCTTTTCCAACGACCGCTCGGTCGCGGACCGGGGCACCTATCTGCTGTCGTTCCCGCCGGAGTCCGAAGTGGACCGGATCGTGGCCTATGCCGCGTCCGAAGGGGTGACCCGCTTCGCCTTCATCGGACCCGAGGACACGTATGGCCGCCGCGTCCGCCAGGCCTATCTGGAAGCCGTGGAACGCACGGGCGGCGAGGTCACGGTAGTGGAAACCTATCAGGGCCGCGACATTGGCGCGATGCAGGAACCCGCCATCCGGCTCGCGCAGGCCTTCCGGTCGCAGTCGCGTACGGCCGGACGCGACGCCTTCGAGGCCGTGCTGCTGCCCGAAGCCGGCACGCAGCTGCGTTCCCTCGCCCCGCTCCTGCCGTTCAATGGCATCGACCCGTCGCGCGTGATGTTCCTGGGCACGTCGCGCTGGGACGACCTCCAGGTGGCGCGGGAGCCCGCCCTCAATGGCGGGGTGTTCGCCTCCGCCGACAAGGAATCCAGCGCCGACTTCGAGGCCGGGTTCGAGCGCAGCTATGGCAGCCGCCCGACGGGCCTTGCCAGCCTCGCCTATGACGCGGTGCTGCTGGGGGCCTATATCGCGGACGGCGACCCGGATACGCGCTTGGAGCGCGCGGAGGACCCGCTCGGCTTCTTCGGTGCGGACGGTTATGTGCGCTTCGCGCGCGATGGCCGACCCGACCGGGGCCTCGCCGTCTACCGCGTGCGCAATGGCGGCTTCCAGGTCGTCGACCCGGCCCCGCTTGGACCGCCTCCGGAAGGTTGACCGATCCTTCACGCGACCGTAACGCCTTCTAAATTCGCGCCTAACGCGGTTTAACCACGCCTCTTGACGGCGTCTTAGCCCATCTCCCCTACACCGCCGCTCAACGAACGCCGCAAAGGCGTCGGTGAAAGGTGGTCAGATGGAAGCGCGCGCGCCTGCGTCGAGAGACGGCGGATTTGCGGAAACGTACGAACCGGCCGGACGGCTGGTCGGGGTCATCTGCGCCGCCGAAGAGCCCTCCTGCCACGCGCAGCTGCTGGGCGCGACCCTGCGCCTCGCCCGCGAGGCCGCCAAGCGCGGGGAGACGGTGCTGTTGCTGGACGGGACCGACGGCGCGCTGATGGAAGCGGCGG
>JBATXP010000408.1:0-2433 GCA_049673465.1 Litorimonas sp. | reverse complement strand
GCGACGCGGCGATCCAGCAGGCGTTCCTGGACGCGCAGGACCGCCACCCCGACCATGTCTCCATCACCATCGGCTATGACGAGCCGTTCGCGCACCGGCTGCAGGCGGGCGCGGACGCGATCCTGATCCCGTCGCGGTTCGAGCCGTGCGGCCTGACGCAGCTCTGCGCCATGCGCTACGGTACCGTTCCCGTCGTTTCCCGCGTCGGCGGGCTGATGGATACGGTGGTCGGGGCGACGCCCGCCACGATGCAGACCGGCTCCGCCACGGGCGTGACCTTCCATCCTGTGGGTGCGCACATGCTCTGGGCCGCGATCGACAAAACCCTGACGCTCTACCAGGACAAGGCCGCGTGGACGCGGATGCGCGACAACGGCCTGGCCATGAATTTCGGCTGGACGGACCCCGCGCGCGACTATTTGGACCTCTACCGCGCATGACGCCCTCGCCACGCGTGGACATGGGAGCCGTTCTGGACGGGAAGGGCGCGCGCTTCTCCCTGTTTTCGGCCCATGCCACCGCCGTGACGCTCTGCCTGTTCGACGGCGAGACGGAGACCGACCGCATCCCGCTCGCGCGCGACGGCGATATCTGGTCCGTCCACGGGCCGGGCGTGCGGGAAGGACAGCTTTACGGCTACCGCGTGGACGGCCCCCATGCGCCGCAGGACGGCCACCGCTTCAATGCCCACAAGCTCCTCATCGACCCCTATGCGACGGCGCTGTCCGGGGAGATCATGGAGCACCCGTCGCTCTACGGTCATCACGGCGAGGACGATCTGTCCTTCAACGCGGAAGACAGCGCGCCGTTCATGCCCAAGGGGATCGTCACGGCTCCGGCCAAGCGCCGCCGCTGGACGCGACCCGGCACGGGCTGGTCCGACACGGTGATCCTCGAGGCCCACGCCAAGGGCCTGACGAAACGCCATCCGGACGTGCCGGAGCATGTGCGCGGCACGGTGGAGGGGCTGGCGGACCCGGCGGTGATCGACCATCTGAGCGCGCTCGGCGTGACCGCGCTGGAGCTGCTGCCTTTGCAGCAATTCCACTCCGAGCCGCGCCTGACCAAGATGGGACTGTCGAACTATTGGGGCTACAATCCGATAAACTATTTCGCGACCCACGCCGCCTATCTCGGCCCGAAGGGCGAGGACGGATTGCGCGCGAGCGTCCGCGCTCTGCACCGGGCGGGGATCGAGGTCGTTCTCGACGTGGTCTACAACCACACGGCCGAAAGCTGGCACCTCGGCCCGACCCTGTCCTTCAAGGGGATCGACAACGCGTCCTACTACGCGCTCGCCGACGACCGGCGATACTATGTCAACCACACCGGCACGGGTAACATGCTCGACATGCGCTGCGCGGCGGTGCGCGAGCTGACGTTGGCCAGTCTGCGCCATTGGGTCCTGGAGTATGGGATCGACGGGTTCCGCTTCGACCTCGCGCCCACGCTGGGGCGGATTGGCCCCGGAACAGAAATAGGGTTCGATGCGCGCGCGCCTATGCTGGACATGATCGCGACCGACCCGGTCCTGTCCACCGTCAAGCTGATCGCGGAGCCGTGGGACATCGGCCCGCACGGCTACCAGCTGGGAAACTTTCCGCGCGGCTGGGCGGAGTGGAACGACGAATATCGCGACGCGGCGCGGAGCTTCTGGCGCGGCGACGGCTTCGCCCAGACCTCGCTCGCCGGAAAGCTGCTCGGCTCGGCGGACCGGTTCGATCATGGCGGTCGCGAAGCGTGGTCCAGCGTCAACTTCCTCGCCGCCCATGACGGCTTCACATTGCACGACACGGTCAGCTTCGCGCGCAAGCACAATGAGGCGAACGGGGAGGGCAATCGCGACGGGCACGGCCACAACCTGTCGGACAATCTGGGCGTGGAGGGCCCGACCCAGGACCCGCAGATCGTCGCCGCCCGCCGGGAGCGGAAGGTCGCCATGCTCGCCACGCTCCTGTTCAGCCAAGGCACGCCGATGCTGCTGGCGGGCGACGAGCTGGGCCAAAGCCAGGGCGGCAACAACAACGCCTATTGCCAGGACAATGAGACGAGCTGGCTGGACTGGGAGGCGGCGGACGAAGACCTGCTCGGACAGGTCCGCGAGATTGTTTCCTTGCGCCGCCGCTACCCGCATTTCCGGCAAGACCACTTCCTGCACGGCGAACCGCTCGACGGCTCCGGCCTGCCCAACGTGCAGTGGATCACGCCGGACGGGCGGGTGATGGGTTCGGAGGACTGGGAGGCTCCCGACCTGCATTGCTTCGGCTTCGCCCTCGCCATGGACGCCGAGCCGACCTTGGCCGTTTTCCTGAACCGGGGCGGGGAGACGCGGATCGGATTGTCCGAGCGCTGGACCGCGCGCCTCGGATCGCGGGATCTGTCCGGCGACGCCGTCGCCCTGTTCGAGCTGCCCGCGGGCGCGCTGCCCGACTG
>JBATXP010000407.1:0-2524 GCA_049673465.1 Litorimonas sp. | reverse complement strand
GCCCAAGCGCACCCTGCGCCGCTTCGACGAGATGTGCCTCACCCCGGTCGAGCCCATGGACGCTGCCGCGATCCGCGCCCTACGAGAGCGCGAGCGGGTGAGCCAGGCGGTGCTCGCGCGGCACCTCAACGTGACGACCGGCCTCGTCAGCCAGTGGGAGCGCGGCGAGAAGCGGCCCGCCGGGCCGTCGCTCAAGCTGCTGAGCCTCGTGCGGAGCAGGGGGCTGAAGGCGATCGCTTGAGACAAGCCGGTCCGTCCGGAAACACCGGTTTGTGCGACGCTGAATGGACTGAACTTTTCTGTACGATTGCACCGCCCCTCATGGAGGGCTGTTACTCCAAGATGGCCTGGACGATGATCTCCACCACCCACTGAGTTGCGCCCGACCCGAATATGACCATATTGGACTAAGTTCATCCTGATCAGGTGCCGTTCATGCAAGTCAATATACACGAGGCGAAGACCTCACTCTCCAAGCTGATCGAGCGCGTCGCGGGCGGCGAGGAGGTCGTCATCGCGAACCGCGGCCGTCCCGTCGCGGTGCTGGCGCCCTACCGTACGCGGCCGGTCCGCTTCGGCATGGTTCCCCTCGACGGGCCGGCCCAGGCCGCGCTCGATGCCGCGATGATGGCCCCGACGGAGCCGGAGGAGATCGACGCCTGGGAGGGCGCATGAGCGAGCGGCTCCTGCTCGACACGCATGTCTGGCTCTGGGTGCTCACCGACTCTCCCAGCCTTACGCCCGCCCTGCGCACCCGCGTCGAGGCGTCCTCCACGCGGGCGATCAGCGCGGCGAGCTCCTACGAGGTGCGCCTGAAGCACCGCCTGGGCAAGCTCCCCCTCCCGGATGCCTTCGCGCGGGATCCGATCAGGCTCACCCGAGCCTCGGGCATCGAAGTGATGCCGATCTCCGCCGAGATCGCCGAGAGGGCGGCCGGATACGCCTGGCCCCACCGCGATCCGTTCGACCGGCTCATCTTCGCGACGGCCGAAATCGAGGACCTCGCTCTCGTCACATCCGACGAGATGCTGCTGAACATCTTGCAAGCCGAGATGCCGTCCCAATAAGCCTTCAGTGCGGCAGGGAGCCGTCGGAGCGCTTGGCTGAACGGACTGGACTATTCTGTTCAATGGCGATGCCTGACCGAGGACGATCTTGGTAGAGGAGGGCGGATATCGGTCATTCGCCGCAAGGACGAGCCAGACACGCCGCGCAGGGATATCCGACATTCAGGCGCCTTAGTAACTGCGCGCTTCTCCGCGCTCCAGGGAGGCCGCCCAGCAACGACGTGACCGGCCCATTCCGGCCGATGATGAACCGCGAACACCAGTGCCAATTTAAGCTGCCCGTCGTATTGACCGCAGCGCCCCCAAGAGCGGACCAATCGGTGAACGAAAATCCTCCTACGCTACTCCAAAGATCGCGGTACTGTCGTAGCGGGAAAAGTTTGCAAGGCAGCATTCCGCCGGAACCCGATTATAATGAGACAATCAAAATCAACTTCCGTATTCCCTCCCAAATGCTTCGAGATCCAAGATTGCCCTTCGAACCGCACGATAATCATCCTCGGGCACCTGGATATCACCCCCATCGGCGACTTCCACACCATCGCCAAGAAAGCCGTCCGGGTTACGGGCCGTATTGATTAGATCAAGATAGCACCCGAAGTCAACCTTCCAAACCCTATATCTCACCCCTGGCTGATCCTGAGCTGAATACGATCTACGAGCAATATGGAGTAGTCGCTCATCGAATAGAAACTCCATTTTGAGTTAATCTCGTTTGCGCCCAAAAGAAAAGCTCGAGCACGCCTATTTTCGATAACAGAATCTCGAATCCAATCGAGAAGCGCGCGAGCACGTGGTCTTGTATCAAGGCTTCTTTGCTTGTCACGCTCAAAACAATCCTTAGATGCTGTTCGTACCTCATGCATCGTAATCTTCGACTGATCAGCGCGCATCGCAGCTAACTGGAGTATGTTGATAAAATCTCGTGCGACGCCCTCAGATGCTCGAACGAGTTCTGAAAAAAATCTGTCTTGTGAAAAGATGGCTGAAACGACCTCGGCGCCATTTTTTTCATTCAGACCCCGCTCGCCCGCGAACGCAGTCATGTGCTTAAACAGCAGATCCCGAAAAAACTCTGTGGCGGTTTCGGCGTTAACATCGTAGACAAAATAATCATCAAGATTAATATCGGCTGAGATGTCCGAACCCAATTCAAGCCCCGCCCGCAAGTCGTCGAATTCAATTCTGAAAGCCGACCTAAATTCTATTGCCGCTATCTGAACTGTAATCATCTGAATCGGAAGGATTGCGCGGCGAATGAAATCTGCCAAGAATGGTTGCAAAACTTCCGGAAGAGAACTCCACTCGTCGAGCAAGAGTCAGATCCGCCTCCCTGACTTTTCTGCAAGGTCATTCAGAACACGGTTCGCTTGACCCATGTTGACAGACAGCTTTGGAACGCCTTTGGTTATAACCTCGCGACCCTCCGCACTTTCCACAGATGTATCCTATTTGGC
>JBATXP010000406.1:0-3240 GCA_049673465.1 Litorimonas sp. | reverse complement strand
GCTCCAGCCCCAGCGCGCGCGCCAACGCGATCGCCACGCCCGCATTCATGATCTGATGCTCGCCCGCCAGGGCGGGCAGGGGCAGGTCGAGCAGCTCGCTATCGGTCTCGAAGATCAGCCGGTCCTGCAGGCGATAGGCGCGAAAGTCCCGACCGGAGGCCTGTAGGGGCGCGCCGAGCATGTCCGCTTCCATCTCGATGACCTGGCGCGCCACGTCGCGCTGCGGGGCGATGAAGACCGGCACACCCGGCTTGACGATCCCCGCCTTTTCCCCCGCGATCCCTGCCAGCTCCCGACCCAGAAATTCCGCATGGTCCATATCGACCGGAGTGATGGCGGTCAGGGCCGGGGCGAAGACATTGGTGGCGTCGTACCGACCGCCCAGGCCCACTTCGACGATGGCGTAGTCGGCGGGGGTCTCCGCGAAGGCGAGGAAAGCGGCGGCTGTCGTGGCTTCGAAAAAGGAGAGCGGCGCATCGCCATTGGCCTCCCGCACGCGCGTCAGCACGTGGATGAGGGTCTCGTCGCCGATCTCCTCGCCCGCCAGGACGATGCGTTCGTTGAACCGCACGAGGTGAGGCGAGGTGTAGACATGGACGCGCGCGCCCGACGCCTCCAGCATGGCGCGCAGCAGCGCGACCGTGGACCCCTTGCCGTTGGTCCCGGCGACGTGGATCGCGGGCGGCAGGCGGTCCTGCGGGCGTCCGAGCGCCTCCAGCACCACCTCGATCCGGTCCAGGCCGAGGTCGATCTTTCGGGGATGCAGTCGGCGCAGGTCTTCCAGCGCGCGCTCGAGACGCGTCATGCGGGGGCGGGCTCTGCGATTTCCGTGGCGGCGGGCAGCGAGGCGTCCGTCTTCATCAGCACGGACAGCAGGCGGGCCAGCGTTTCGCGCAGCTCGGAGCGGGGCACCACCCGGTCGACCATGCCTTTTTCCTCCAGATATTCGGCGCGCTGGAACCCTTCGGGTAGCTTTTCGCGGATCGTCTCCTCGATCACGCGCGGACCGGCGAAGCCGATCATGGCACCTGGCTCGGCCAGATGGATGTCGCCCAGCATGGCGTAGCTGGCCGTCACCCCGCCCGTCGTGGGATCGCACAGCACGACGATATAGGGCAGGCCGGCTTCGCGTAGCCGCTGCACGGCGATGGTCGTGCGCGGCATCTGCATCAGTGACAGCGCGCCTTCCTGCATCCGCGCCCCGCCCGCGGCGGTGAAGACGACCAAAGGCATCCGCTTTTCCAGCGCGACGTCGGCGGCGGCGATGAAGCCCTCGCCCGCCGCCATGCCGAGCGAGCCGCCCATGAAGGCGAAATTCTGGACCAGCACGACCGCGTCCACGCCGTGGATCGTGCCCACGCCAATGCTCATCGCGTCGTCCTGGCCCGTCTTGGCGCGCGCCTTCTTCAGCCGGTCGGTATATTTCTGGTCGTCCTTGAACTTCAGCGGGTCCTGCACGACGGCGGGCGTCGGATAGCTGTCATAGATGCCGCCATCGAACGTGTAGCCGAAGCGAAGCTCCGGCCCGATCCGCATGTGGTGGCCCGCCGGAGTGACGTGCATGAGCCCCGGCAGATCGGCGGCGAAGATCATCTCGCCGCTCTTGGGGCATTTCAGCCAGAGATCGTCCGGCGTGTCCCGCTTGGTGAAGATCGACTTGACGCCCGGCGGCGTGAGCTTGGTGAGCCAGTTCATGCGGGTCTCATATCGGTTTCGCCCTGCACGGCAAGAGCCGTGGCCGAAGTGGCTCGCGCCCAGGAAGCATGATTGCAATGCCGGACGCGGCGGATTAACGGTCACACATAAGCAGGCAAGGGGGCGCATCCGTGACTGACCGCGTGAGCAATATTCAGGACGATCCCGATGGGGTCGACATCATCGGCACAGGCCAGGACGAGATTTTCGAGACGGGGGCCGGCAACGACATCGTCGATGGCGGCGGGGGCGACGACGTCATCATCACCAATGAGGGCGACGATATCCTCCTCGGCGGGGACGGCAATGACCGGCTGTTTGGCTGCGAGGGCGACGACGTCCTGGATGGCGGGTCGGGCGCGGATTTCCTGAACGGCGGCACGGGCGACGACCTGCTGATCTTCCGCAAGTCGGAGAACACGTCGAACCGGCCCGACTATTATGACGGGTTCGCGGATTCCGATACGCTGCGCCTGGTGCTGACGGCGGCCGAGTTCGCCGCCGCTCGGGCGGATATCGCGGCTTTCCAGGCCTATATCGCGCAGACCACGGTCGGCGGCATCTCGACGGGACCTTTCTTCTTCTTCGAGTCGCTCAACCTGATGGCGCGTCGGATCGAGACGTTGCAGGTCGTGGTCGATGGCGAGTTCGTCATCGGCGAGCCGGATATCGGTGTGGAAGACGACCAGGACGCGGTCACGGCGGGTGGGACCGTATCGGGTTCCGTCGCGTCCAATGACGACCTTCCGGCGGGCAGTATCTACGCGCTGGTTGAAACCGTCGATGAAGGCACGCTGAGCTTCGGCGAGGACGGGCGCTACGTCTTCGATCCCGGTTCCGATTTCGATGATCTGGGCGCGGGCGAGACCCGCACGATCAGCTTCGTCTACGAAGCCACCACGCCGGAGGGGCAGTCCGCCCGCGCGACCGCCACCATCACCGTGACCGGCGTCAATGACGACCCCGTCGCGGGCGCGGATGCGCGCCTGTCCGTGTCGGAAACCGACGCGGCCTTCACCGTGGACGTGCTGGCAGGCGCGTCCGACGTGGACGGCGACGCACTTTCCGTCGGCACGGTGCGCGTGCTGTCGGGCGATGGCGAAGCCCTGTCCGTGCAGGACGGCGTCGTGACCTTCGATCCGGCCATCTTCGCCGACCGACTGGACGAGGGGGACATGGCGCGGGTCGTGTTCGAGGTGCAGATCCTGGACGGCAATGGCGGCGTCGCGACCCGGACCTTCACGGTGGACGTGGCGGGTGCATCCGACGCGCCCGAACTCGAGCTCGAAAACGATTCCGCGCGCATCCTGGTTGGCAGCCCGCTGCTCGACGGGTCGGTCGCGGCCAACGACTCCGTGCCGGACGGGGCGGTCTTTTCGCTCGTCGAGGGGGTGGATCGCGGTACGCTGGTGCTGAACTCCGACGGGACGTTCTCCTTCGACCCGGGGTCCGACTTCGACGATCTGATCGTCGGCAGCGACCTCGATCCGGAAACGGCGACGCAGACCTTCACCTACCGTGTCACGACGGCGGACGGCTCCACGG
>JBATXP010000405.1:0-2642 GCA_049673465.1 Litorimonas sp. | reverse complement strand
AAAAGCCGTCCCAGACCTGGGGACACGACCTTAGGCCGAGCGGATGTTCTGCACGGTCTTGCCCGTGCGTTGCACGGCGTTCTCGATGGCGTCCTCGAACGACTTGCTGCTCTCGGACATGATTTCGACGGTCTTCATGACGGCCATAGGTCTCTCCTTGTCTAGTGAGAGGATCAAACTAGCGACTGGAAACGGCGCGTGTGTGTCCTTTTGGACAGGTCTCCTAATCCGTCCGGACGATCCAGCCGCCGCCCAGCGTGCGCTGCGCGTCGTCGCGGTCCTCGTAGAAGACGCAGGCTTGGCCCGGCGACACGCCCGCTTCCGGCACGTCCAGAACGACCGTGACCGCGTCGCCGTCCACATGCAGCGTGGCGGACTCCGGCGGACGGGTGGAGCGCACCTTGACCCGGATGGGCAGGCCGTCCGCATCCGCCAGCATGCCGGGACCGATCCAGTTGACCTCTTTGAGATGGATGCGTTCGCGCAATAGCGCCTCGCGCGGGCCGACGACGACCCGCGCCTGCGCCGCGTCCAGCCGCACGACGTAGAGCGGGTCCGTTCCCGTATCCGCGCCGAGGCCGAGACCGCGCCTCTGCCCGACCGTATAATACATGACGCCCCGGTGCCGGCCGAGCACGGAGCCGTCCAGGTGGACGATCTCCCCCGGCACCGCGCCTTCAGGGCGGACCTTCTCGATCACGTCCGTGTAACGCCCTTCCGGGACGAAGCAGATGTCCTGGCTGTCGGGCTTGGCGGCCACGTTCAGGCCCATCTCCTCGGCGATCCGGCGCGTCTCGCTCTTGTCCATGTGGCCGAGCGGAAAGCGCAGGAAGTCGAGCTGCTCCGGCGTGGTAGCGAACAGGAAATAGCTCTGATCCTTGCCGCCATCATAGGCCCGGTGCAGTTCCGGGCCGTCCGGGCCTTCGACGCGCTGGATGTAGTGGCCCGTCGCCATGCAGTCCGCGCCCAGATCCTTCGCGACCTCCAGCAGGTCGCGGAACTTGACGGTCTGGTTGCAGCGCACGCAGGGGATCGGCGTGGCCCCCATCAGATAGGTGTCGGCGAAATCCTCGATCACCGCTTCGCGGAAGTTGCTTTCATAGTCGAGCACGTAGTGCGGGAAGCCGATCGTTTCCGCCACGCGGCGCGCGTCGTAAATATCCTGTCCCGCGCAGCACGACTTGGCCGACTTCACCGCCGCCCCGTGGTCGTAGAGCTGCAAGGTCACGCCGACCACATCGTAGCCTTCGCGCGCGAGCAGGGCCGCGCAAACGGACGAATCGACCCCGCCGCTCATGGCGACGACCACGCGCGTTTGCGCTTCCGGCTTGGCGAAACCGAGCGAATTGACGAACGTATCGAGGACGGCGGCAGTCATGATGAGCGATATATAAGAGCGTCGCGGGACGGAGTCGAACCCGGCCCGCAGGCCCGATGGGTCGGCAAGTCTGCTGGAAAAACAAACCGCTACCGAAACAATCCACAGCCCGGCCCGCAATCCGTTAACCTTACCTACCGACTGTTAAGAATGGTAAACGATTGAAAACACTAGGAATTATTGTGACCACTTAAGGCTTTTTTTATACCCTGCCCCTATCCCGGACAACCAAGGAAGAACCAGGATGGGCTTCTGGTGGAAAGACCCAACCGGACAAGGATTATTCGATCCCATGCAAGAGCGCAGGCTTAAACGAGAACATGTCGTCATCGGACCGGAAGGCACGCCACTGACCCTGGCCGACCTGCCCAAGCCCGACACGGTCCGCTGGGTGATCCGCCGCAAGGCCGAAGTCGTCGCCGCCGTCCGCGGTGGCCTGCTGACGCTGGAAAGCGCGTGCGAGCGCTACGGTCTGAGCTCGGAAGAATTCATGAGCTGGCAGCGCTCCATCGAGAGCCACGGAATCAGCGGCCTGAGAACGACACGGTTGCAGCAGTATCGCTAACGTCCGGCCCCGCAGGTTTGCGTCCCGCGTGCGGGTCTAAGATTGCCAACGGCAATCGTCGCAAACCTCCGCGCAGCGGTCCGTCCCAAAGGACGGAAAGGGGAACCATCGGCGCAAGCCCATAAGACAGTCTGCCTAACGGCAGGCTTTTTCGTTTCCTGTCCCCCTCCACCACCGCTTCGCGGCGGTCCCCCTCCCCCTTACGGGGGAGGAACTGAAGGGCGTTCTGCTTTCCATCCAAGTTCCTCCCCCGGATAGGGGGAGGTGGCCAGTCGTGACGCAGTCACGCTGGACGGAGGGGGAGACAAAACAAACAAGCCGACCGAAGGTCGTCCTCATCCCACCAGCAAAGCCCGCGTCAGCCCATCCAGCACCATCCCCCCTTCCGCCGTCGCCCGCAACCGCCCTTCCGCAACCTCCAGCAACCCCGCCTCCACCAACCCCGGATCGATCGCCAGCGCCGCCCCCCGGATCGCCTCCAGCCGCGCCAGCGACAGCCCGTCCTCGACCCGCAATCCCATCAGCACATATTCCTCCGCCGCCTCGTCCGGCCCGAGCACCTCCCGCTTTTCGATCCCCGTCCCGCGCTCCGCCACGGCCTCGACATAGGCGGCCGGGCGCCGCACCGTTTCCGTCGCCACGCGCCCTTCTTCCGTCCAGAGCCGACCATGCGCGCCCGGACCCACGCCGACATAGTCG
>JBATXP010000404.1:0-4808 GCA_049673465.1 Litorimonas sp. | reverse complement strand
GCCTGTTCCAGCTCCAGCCCGCCCAGCATGTCGCGCCAACGCCAACCCGCCTTCTCGTCCGACTTTTTCGCCTTGCCAAAGGAGCGGGCCGACGCGTCGCCACCCGGGCGTCGCAGAACGTCCGCCGGGGGCGTGGACGCCGTGGCGACCTCGGCCAGGGTGGAGAGCTCGAGCGGCGCGTCTTCCGGTTCGTCCGGGATCCGCAGATCGGCTTCGTCCACGGAAACGAGGTCCAACGCGTGCGCCTTCGGCTCGCCCACGGCGATGGGCGGAATGTTTGAAGAGTCGGCCTTGTGCGGATCAGGCGTTGGCTCCGGGGACGGCTCGGCAGGTTCGACGGACTTAAGTGGCGTTCGGTCTTCCGCCGACCGAGCCATGCGAGGCTCGGCGCGACGCTGGAATTCTTCCAGCGCGCTCTCCAGTTCGCCCAGACGCGCCAGCACCTCGTCGCGCAGCTCGGTCGCCCGGTCGAGCAGAGCTACGAGCCGCGCTTCCGCCGCGTCGGTCTCCGAGTCCAGCGCGGCGATCCGGTTTGCTTTCGCGTCAAGCGATGCGTCGAGCGCCCGACCAGACGTATCGAGCGCGCTGGCCAGTTCGGACAGAACTTCCGTGCGGCGACCGATGCGCGCTTCCACGTCGTCCAGAACGCCGCTCAGCCCCTCGGCGCGTGTCGACAGCCCTTGGGCCGTTTCGCGCAACACGGCGTCCGTTTCCAGCGCGGCGTCGCGCAGGCCGGTGCCGCTTTGACCGACGAGCTTGGCGGAGTCCGCGAGTGTTTCGATCGACCCGTCCAGTTCGCCCCTCAACGTACCCATGGTCGCGGCGAACGCGTCCTGCTGCTTTGCCAGAGCCTCACGGGAGCGGTCGAGGTCCGCCGTCTGTTGGGCGGAGGCTTGCGCAATCTGGCTCGACCGCTCCGCCATCTGTTGCGAGGTGGCGGTCAACGACGTTTCGTGCGCGGCCACGGATCGGGCGAGGTCTTCGATGCCCGACCGGGTGGCCGCCAATCTCGCATCCAGTCGGCCCAGTTCGGATTGGATACGGTCGACCAGCCGCGCCGCTTCGTCGGCGACGCCGTCGGCAGGGCTGGTGAGCGCATCCGCCGTGCGGGCGAGGCGGAGCGATTGCTCGCGCATATCCGACAGGGCGCGCAAGGCGGTCCAGAGAATGATGACCGCGACGGACGGCACGATGATGGCGAGGATCAGCGCTGCATAGCCGAAGGCGGAAATCGACTCCGCCCCCGCCACATAGGCGAAGACCAGCGCCCCCACGGCCAGAGCCGTCAAGAGCGACAGGACGACACCGACCCATCCGATTCGGGACGGCTCCGCAGGGTCCGTCTGCATCGCTCTAATCGCGACCGGGGCGAGGGGTGCGACGACCGGCGCGACGGGCTTGACGACGATGTCGCTTGCCGGGGTCTCGGCCAAGGTCGGACGGACGATGGGGTCGACGGCGACGGGTTCCGGCTCCGGTTCGACAGGGGTGGGTTCTTCCGGTCCTGGGTCGAGGACGATCTGCGACACGGACAGCCGGATCGGCTCCTGGGCTGCGGTCTCCCCGGTCGCGTCGGAAGCCATTGGCGACACGTCGTCGCCCTCAATCTCGACCACGTCTAGGATGGGTCGGAACGTGACCGCGTCCGGCTTGGCTTCGCGGAGTTCGGGCATCGGCGTTTCGTCCTCGGGAGCCGGGACGGGTTCGAGCGGGGCCTCGTCCGGTTCCGGGTCAATGGAGAAGATTTTCTTGGTGATGTCCGACACGTCTCCTCCCATCCTGCTGACCGGATCGCCAGGCTTTCCGGCTATCATAGCGTCGGGTGGAGTCAAACGCGGCTAGATTACAGTGGGATCGTGCCGGACGCGTGGCGTGCGGGTCCAGTAGAGCAGGGCCAGCGAGATGGCGAGCACGACGATGGTTCCGATCGCCCCCGCATTCGCGTCATAGTCCGCAATCCAGATGGACGGGGTGGGCAGCACCGACCCTTCATAATTCACAAAGATCGCGGCGAACGTGTTGTTGGCGGCATGGAAGCCGATGGCCGATTCGAGCCCGTCATCGATCAGCACCATCAGGCAGGCCGCAAATCCGAAGAAGAAATAGCCGCTCATCACGATGGCGAGATTGCCGGACTCCGCTCCGCTCAGCGCCTCGGGGTTGCCGAGGTGCAGGGCCGTGAACAGGCCGCTCGTGATGACGAAGACGACCCACTTATTGCCCAGCATGTGGATCAGCCCCTTGTTCATGTAGCCGCGCACGACAATCTCCTCCGTCGCGCTCTGTATCGGCAGGAAGATGAGGGAGATGAGCGCGTAGACGGCGAACCGTTCGGCGTCGAATTGCAGGGCTGGCGGCGTGTCGCTGAACTGGCTTGTGACGATGGTGAACAGGCCCAGGATCGCCCAGAACATGAGGAAGGCCTGCGCCGCGCGCTTCCAGCGAAACCGGTCCCAGGCCGTGTGAAGCGCGGTCAGCGGCAATTTGTGGACGATCTTCCAACCCAGATAGAGACCCGCCAGCGCGGCCGGGAAGGTCAACAGCATCAACAGGTATGCGACCGGCGACAGGCCGATCACGGACAGGATCAGCGGGTTGATCTCCGACAGGCCGGAACTCCCGGCAATGAACAGCCCGCCTGCCGCGAAACTGAGAAAGGCCCCGATCAGGCCCGTCATCAATGACGGACGCCCCTTGGTGCCGAGATAGTGCACCCCCAGCCCGATCGCCGCCATGAGCGGGCCGATCAGGAGCAGGATGAACGCCACGCCCATCATGGCGGCATCGGCCACGCCGATATCCGGGGAGCCGAGAATCTCCATGAGTTGGGCGTGGGTCTCCGGATCGAGATCGGCGAGCATGTCGATGAATGGCGAGGTAAAGGCCATCTGCCCGATGATCCAGGTCGCCAGCATCAACCAGAACACGGCGACGAAGTCGTACCAGCGCACGCCGCCATTGCTGTTGCGATCATAGTAGGTCATTGATGTCCCTGCGTTCGTTCGGCCTATTTTCACATGGACTAGCCGGGCTTTCGCCACATTCAAGCGGCAAACTGGTTATGCCCTGCCAAGCGACCCCTTTTTCGAAGCGTGATGACATGACCGAAAGCCAGATCGATTTCGACCATCTCGACCGCTATGTGGGCGGCGATGTCGGGCTGACCCGCGAAATCTTCTCCCTCTTCACCCACCAGACCGAGATGTGGGGGAAGGGTCTGTCCGCCAATTCCGATGATGAGGTCTGGGCCTCCGTGACGCATTCGTTGAAAGGCTCGGCCAAGGCCGTCGGCGCGACCCGCCTGGCCGCGCTTTGCGAAGCGGCGGAAGGCCTGGTCGGGGACGGGCGACGCATGGGCGCGCGCGACGTGGCCGTGCAGAATATCGAGTTCGCCATCGGGGAGGTGCGAGCCGAGATCCAGCGCTGGGAACATGCCCAGACATTGAAGGATCTTCGCCGCTAGAAACAGATGCGCCGCCGCCCCGTTGGAAGCGGCGGCGCCACAGAGAGATTGCGTGAACTCTGTGAACCGTTGAGGGGCCAGGTTCGATCGGCCGCCTTTCCCGTTCTCAGTAGTAGACGAGCCTTGCCAGGCCGTTCTTGAACGCCGTTAACGAAGCGTGTTTTCGGGCGCGTCCCCTGCATTGCCTTCGCGCCGCCCCATGGTCGCCCAACTTGCATCGCACAGCCGCCCCGCGCATGATGCGCGAGCTTTGGCAGCAAAGGGGTGGGGCATGAACGCATATCCGAATTGGGGGCTGACGGCCCTGTTGATGGCGGCGATCGGCTTGGGTGGCTGCAACCAACGCGCCGACACCGATTCTGCCGCGTCACAACCGATCGCCACTGCCGAACTCGACGTGGATGTCGTTCAGCGTGGCACAAATACCGAACCCGATGCGACGGCCGAACTGCCGCAACAGGTTTTCGTCCAGGACGGGGCCGTGTCGCCTCTGCGCTATCGCGGTCTGAGCACCGGGTTCGACAACGGATCCCCGACCGCCTGCCTCCGCTTTTCCGCCGAGCTCGATCCCGACACCGTGATCGAGGACCGCGCCTTCGTGCGTGTCGAACCGGAGACGCCCATATCGCTCTCCGTCGATGGCCGGTCGCTTTGCGTGCTGGGCCTGGACGATGGCGTCGCGGAGCAGACCGTCACGGTTCGGGCCGGGTTCGCGGGCGCGGACGGGTCCGAGCTTGCCGCCGACATCGTGGAGACCGTCACCTTCGATCCCAAACCCGCCCTGGTCGGCTTCGTCGGCGACGGCATCATCCTGCCCCGCAACGAGGGCAGCGTACTGGGCATCAAGGCGATGAACGCCGACGCCGTCCAACTGACGGTCTACCGCGTCAATCACCGTGCCCTGTTCGACCAAAGCCCGGAGATCGGCGAGACGACGCCGGAAGGCGACTGGTCTTGGAACTCCGCTGCCTGGAGCACGCGCGTCGAGGTGCTGACGGACACGATCCGGACGGCGGGCGACGTCAACGAAATGGTCGAGGTCGGCTACCCGCTGGGCGATCTCGTCGAGGCGAACGGACCGGGGGCCTATATCGTCGAGGTGCGGCGCGACGCGCCCGACGACGCTCGCCAGGTCGCCAATAGCTGGCGCTGGCTCTACGTGACCGACCTCGCCCTCGCCACCTACCGCACGAGCGAAGCGCTCGATGTGACGGTGCGGTCCATCGCGACCGCTGCGACCGTGCCGGACGTCAAGCTGACCCTGATCGCGCGCAACAACGACGTGCTGGCCGAAGCGCGCGCCGATGCCAATGGCCGGGCGCGCTTTCCCGGCGCGGCCCTGCGC
>JBATXP010000403.1:0-6891 GCA_049673465.1 Litorimonas sp. | reverse complement strand
GTCGTGGTCGACGCGCAAGGCAATTTCGCCATGCCGCATAGCACGGTCGGCATGATCCACGGCCTGACGAGCGACGTGCTGGCACCGCGCGCCGGGATGACGGGCGACTATCTGGGCGCGGAGTAGGGGTCGGGCGCAGAACCGCCAATGTTTGATCGGGCGCGTTGAAACGGCGGCCCGGTCGACTATCTTGGAGGCATGTACTGCATCGTCTATCGTTTCAAGCTGAGCCAACCGACCCCGGATACGGAGGCGCGCTTCGTGCGGACCTGGTCCGGCATCACCGAATATCTCAAGGCGGAGTGCGACGCGCTCGGCTCGCGCCTGCATCAGGGGCCGGACGGGGTCTTCTTCGCCTATGCGCAATGGCCGTCCGTCGAGGTGTTCGAAGCGTCCGCCGGGCACGAACCCAAGCTGGAATTCGTGGAGATGCGCCTCGACTGGGCCGATCTGTGCGAACCCAGCGAGATCGTCTTCGCCGGAACGCTGCTGGCGGACCTGTCGAGCTGAATTATTTCGAGCCAAGCCGGGACGGATGCGCTATTGCGAGCGCAGGGCGCGCCATCGGGAAGACAGTTTCGCGCGCTCGCGAAAGGAAGTCCCATGCGCTCAGTCACCCTGTTCTCCGCTATCGCCCTGTGCGGCGTCCCCGCCCTGGCCTCCGCGCAGTCCGCCATGACCGCGCCGCCGGACTATAGCGCGGATTACCAGGTCAGCGCCGATGGCGAGAGCTACGCCATGGACATGATGTCCAGCGGGTCCAAGATGAGGATCCAGGTGGACATGGCCGAGGCGAACAGCGTGAACATCATCGACCGCGACACGATGCAGAGCGTCACGCTGGTCGATGTGAGCGGCATGAAGATGGCCATGAAGGTCGATGCCGCGTCGGTGCTGCCCGGCACCCTGTCGGAACTCACGGAGTCCGAAGCGGGGTCGATGCCGCCCTCGACCGGGACCAAGACCGTGGCCGGTCACGCCTGCAACATCCATTCGACGGAGGGCTCGCAAGTCTGCCTGACATCCGACGGAATCATGCTGGAAGTCGTGTCGCCGGATGGCGGCATGGTCGCGACGCGGTTGGAGCGCAGGACGCAGGACCCCTCGCTGTTCGAAGTCCCGCCAGGCTATCAGGTCATGGATATGGGCGGAATGATGGGTGGCCTGAAACTGCCCGGTTTCAGCGACTAGAGGGGCCTTGCACAGCAGGCTTGCCCACGCCCGTATAGTTGAAGCCTAGGGCGCGCATCTGCTCTCCGCGATAGATGTTGCGCAGGTCGATCAGGTTGGGGGCATTCACCAGCATCTTGACGCGGTCCATGTCCAGGGCCCGGAACTCGTTCCACTCCGTGACGATCACCACGGCGTCCGCGCCCTCGATGGCCTCGTAGGCATCCGACGCGTAGTCGATGTCCGGCATGTGGGCGCGGGCCTCCTCCATCGCTTCGGGATCGTAGGCGACGATCTCGGCGCCCTTGTCGAGCAGTCGCGGGACGATGGTGAGGCTCGGCGCGTCGCGCATGTCGTCCGTATTGGGCTTGAAGGCGAGGCCCAGCACGCAGATGCGCAGGCCCAGCACGTCGCCGCCCAGCGCCGCGACGATCTTGTTGGCCATGCGCCGCTTGCGCGCCTCGTTGGCGTCGATCACCGCACCGACGATGGAGAGCGAGACATTGGCCTCTTCCGCCGTGCGCGCCAGCGCCAGCGTATCCTTGGGAAAGCAGGAGCCGCCATAGCCCGGCCCCGCATGGAGGAACTTGCCCCCGATGCGCTTGTCCAGCCCGATGCCGCGCGCGACCTCCTGCACGTCCGCCCCGACCGCCTCGCACAGATCGGCCACCTCGTTGATGAAGGTGATCTTGGTGGCGAGGAACGCGTTGGCGGCATATTTGATCAGCTCGCTCGTGCGACGCTCCGTGAACAGGATCGGCGTTTCGTTGAGGAAGAGCGGGCGGTAGAGTTCCCGCATCACGCTTTCCGCGCGGGGTTCGGTGGTGCCGACCACGACCCGGTCCGGGCGCTTGAAGTCCTCGATCGCCGCGCCTTCGCGCAGGAATTCCGGATTGGACACGACCTCGAACAGGGAGGGATCGCAATGCCGTTCCATGATGCGTTCCACCTCGTCGCCCGTGCCGACGGGGACGGTCGATTTGGTGACGATCACCATATAGTCGCTGCCGGAGTCCGGGATCAGCCCGGCGATCTCTTCCGCGGCGGCGTAGACATAGGACAGGTCGGCATAGCCGTCGCCCCGGCGGGACGGCGTGCCCACGGCGATGAAGACGGCGTCCGCCTCCCGCATCGCCGACGTCAGGCCCGTGGTGAAGGACAGGCGGCCAGCGCGGACATTGTTGGCGATCAGCGCCTCGAGACCGGGTTCGAAGATCGGCACACCGCCCGCGTTCAGCGTCTCGATCTTGACCGGGTCCTTATCCACGCACACGACCTCGTGGCCGAAATCCGCAAAGCAGACCCCGCTCACCAGACCGACATATCCTGTTCCGACGACGACGACTTTCATGCGCGCGCCCCTAGCCGGATCGCTGCGATGCGTCACCCGCCTGCATTGACAAATTTTTCGTGACACACAGAGTGCGCGCCTGATGGAAACCGAGCTGTCATTCCCGATGGTGCTGGCCTGGGCCGCGCCGGTCTTCGCGGCGACGGTCGCGCTGGAATGGTGGTGGGTGGCGCGGCGCGGCGCGCGCGGTCGCTACGAATGGCGGGACGCGCTCACCTCCATGACCATGGGGCTCGGCAACCTCGTCACGGATCTGCTGTTCGGCTTCGTCAGCCTCGCCGTGCTGCTCTGGCTCTGGCCGTTCCGCCTGTTCGACCTCGGCGTGAGCCTGCCGGTCATCCTGCTGGCGCTGGTCGCGCAGGACTTCACCTATTACTGGAAGCACCGCGCCAGCCACCGCGTGCGCTGGTTCTGGAGCGCCCATGTCGTCCACCATTCCAGCCAGCACTACAATCTCTCCACCGCGCTGCGACAGCCCTGGACCGGGCACTTCACCGGTCTGGTGCTGCTATCCGCGCCGCTGGTGCTCTTGGGCTTCCACCCGCTGCTGATCGCCTTCGTGGGTTCGCTCAACCTGCTCTACCAGTACTGGATCCACACGGAGGCGATCCGCAGGCTCCCGCGCTGGGCGGAATGGGTGTTCAACACGCCGAGCCACCACCGGGTCCATCACAGCACCCATCCCCGCCACCTGGACCGCAACTATGCGGGCATCTTCATCGTGTGGGATCGGCTGTTCGGCACCTTCGTGGAGGAAGGCGAAGACGAGCCGATGACCTACGGGCTGGTGAAGAACATCGAGACCTTCAATCCGGTCCGCGTCGCCTTCGCCGAATGGTTCGCCATCTTCCGCGATGCGAGCCGCGGAGGTCTCCGCCCGGGCGAGCGGTTCGGCTATCTCTTCGCCCCGCCCGGCTACAGCCATGACGGCTCGCGCCAAGGCAGCGAGTCGATCCTGGCCGCCTGGGAAGCGGAGCAGGAGGCCGGGCGAGACCCCCCGCAAGGCGTCGCCACCTCCAGGCCCAAGCCCAAGCCCAAGCCCACGACCTAGCTGCAAGCCATTCTCATCACACTGCATTCGCGCGTGAAATTGCGGCGGAATGACGCCATTCGCGGGTGGCGTTCGCTCCTATATGACGTTAGAGACGCTCCCGCGTGCGAGGACAGCCTTCGCTTGCGCGCATGGGACTGAACAGTAAGGACGACCGATGGCCGAGACGGGCTTGATCCACCACGACGATCTCGTGAAAGACGACAGCAAACGCGATTTCATCTTCCTGGCGGCCGGAGCCGCCGGGGCGTTGGGCGCGGCCTCCATCGTGTGGCCGCTGCTGGCGCAGATGGGCAAGGCGGCGGACACGCTCGCCCTCGGCTCCATCGAAATCGATATCTCCCAGATCGCCGAAGGGCAGCAGCTCAAGGTGCTCTGGCGCGGCGCGCCGGTCTTCGTGCGCCACCGCACGGCGGCCGAGATCGCCGAAGCCGAAAGCGTCGACCTGTCCGACCTGCCCGACCCGGCGACCGACGCGGAACGTCTGATGCCCGGACCCGACGGCGCGCTGAAGCCGCAATATCTCGTCCAGGTCGGCGTCTGCACCCACTTCGGCTGTGTGCCGGTCGGCGAGGCGGGCGACTATGACGGCTGGTACTGCCCGTGTCACGGCAGTCACTACGATACGTCGGGCCGCATCCGCAAAGGTCCCGCCCCGCGGAACCTCGACGTGCCGCCATACGAATACATCTCCGACACCGTGATCAAGGTCGGATAAAGAGGGAAAGACGACAGACAATGGCTGGACATTCCACATACGAACCCAAGGGCAAGGTCGCCCGCTGGATGGATTCGCGCCTTCCCATCGTGCGCATGGGGGCGGACTTCATGGCGTTCCCGACGCCGCGCAACCTGAACTATTGGTGGACCTTCGGCGGCATCCTGATGCTCTGCCTGATCATCCAGATCGTGACCGGCATCGTGCTGGGCATGCACTATGTCGCCAGCGTGGACGGCGCGTTCGATTCCGTGCAGCGCATCCGCCGCGACGTGCCCTATGGTTGGCTGATGCAGTCGACCCACGCGGTCGGGGCGTCGATGTTCTTCCTCGCCGTCTACATGCACATGTTCCGCGCCCTCTATTACGGCTCCTACAAGGCCCCGCGCGAAGTGCTGTGGATCATCGGTTGCCTGATCTATCTGGTCATGATGGCGACGGCCTTCCTCGGCTACACCCTGCCATGGGGTCAGATGTCCTTCTGGGGTGCGACCGTGATCACGGGCTTCTTCGGCGCCGTGCCGGTCGTCGGCGAAAGCCTGCAGCAATGGCTGCTGGGCGGCTATGCGGTGGATAACGCCACGCTCAACCGCTTCTATTCGCTTCACTACCTCCTGCCCTTCGTGATCGCCGGCCTGTCGGGCCTGCACGTCTGGGCGCTGCACGTGACGGGCTCGTCCAACCCGATCGGCGTGTCGAGCAAGGTGAAAACGGACACGCTGCCGTTCCACCCCTATTTCACGGTCAAGGACCTGTTCGCCGTGACGGTGTTCCTGATCATCTTCGCCTTCTTCCTCTTCTACCTGCCTGACGCGCTCGGCCATGCCGACAACTACATCCCGGCCGACCCGCTGAAGACGCCTCCGCACATCGTGCCGGAGTGGTACTTCCTGCCCTTCTACGCGATCCTGCGGGCCGTGCCGGACAAGCTGGCCGGGATCCTCCTGATGCTGGGAGCCATCGCGGTTCTGTTCGTCCTGCCGTGGCTGGACACGTCACGGGTGCGCAGCATGCGCTTCCGCCCGATCGCGCGCTGGTTCTTCATCATCTTCATTGTCTTCTGCTTCATCCTCGGATGGTGCGGGGCGGGCGTGCCGGACGACATCGCGATCAAGCTTGGCACGACTGTCAACGATGAAGGTGAGACAGTTGATGCAGGCCTGACCTTCTACCGCCTGGGCCAGATCAGCACGCTCTACTACTTCGCCTACTTCCTCGTGATCCTGCCGATCCTCGGCCTGATTGAGGACCCCAGGGAACGGCCCGCCACCATTACCCAGGCCATCCTGGATTATGGCGACAAGCCGGAACCGGAAAAGGTCTACGCGCCCGCCGAATAGGCGCGCCGACCGAACACCATTCGCGATCCGGCTCTTCGCGCCGGGTCGCCATTCAAGACCGATAAAGCCGAAAGACGACCCATGGCCTTCAAGTCCGTCAGAAACATCGCCATAGCGGGCGCCGTCGCCGCCGCCTCCCTGACCGGGATCGCCATCGCCGCGGGCGGCAGCGGCCCGGCCGACGGCTACGAGATGGTGCACAAGCACTGGCACTTCAGCGGCCTGACCGGCGGCTACGACCAGGAAGCGATGCAGCGCGGCTACCAGGTCTATGCGCAGGTCTGCCGCTCCTGCCACAATCTGGACCACCTTGCCTTCCGCCACCTCGGCGATCCGGGCGCGCCCTTCTACGATCCCGAATATGAGAACCCCAACGACAACCCCATCGTGAAGGGCATCGCGGCGGAGTACGAGATCACGGACATCAATCCGGAAGACGGCTCCGACATCACCCGTCCGGGCATTCCGGCCGACATGTTCCCGCGCATCTACCGCAACGACTCCGAAGCCCGCTTCGTCAACAATGGCGCGCTGCCGCCGGATCTGTCCCTGATGGTCAAGGCCCGCACGGGCGGGGCGGACTATCTCTACAATCTGCTGTTGGCCTATGACCACCCGCAGCCCGAAGACATCGTGCTGAGCCCGGGCCAGTACTACAATCCGGTCATGGAGGGCTCCAAGATCGCCATGCCGCCGCAGCTTCAGCCGCAGGCGGGCGTGTTCGAGTACCAGTCCGAGACCGAAGGCCAGAACCCGCCGGAAGCGACCGTGGAACAGATGGCCGCCGATCTGACGGAATTCCTCGCCTGGTCCGCCGATCCCAAGCTGGAAGAACGCAAGGCCGCCGGCCTCATGTCGCTGGTCTACCTCCTGATCCTCGCCGTGCTGCTATGGCTGTCCTACAAGCGCATCTGGCGCCGCCTGAAGCAGCCCGTCGGCGGCTAGTTGTACAGCGGCAAGACAATCGAAAAGGGCGTCCCCGTCGGGACGCCCTTTTTCATTGAGCCTGGGTGGTGACGATGCGAGCCCTCAGTCGCTTTCGAACCGATAGCGTTTGCGCACGCCGCTGGCGGGAACGGGGCGGCCGCCCACCGTCTTGGGCTGGAAGCGCGTGCGCAGGGCGGCGCGCTCGGCGGCCTTGACGAAATCGTCGGCATAGCGATCCGCCTGCACGCTCAGCACCTCCGTCATGGCGACCCGCCCATCCGCGTCGATATTGAGGGAGAGGATGACGCTGGCCTCCACGCCGCGGCGCAGGGCG
>JBATXP010000402.1:0-8691 GCA_049673465.1 Litorimonas sp. | reverse complement strand
CTCAAACCGGCCCGAACGGGGGTTCGGTCGCGGCCACGACAAGTGCGACGGCAGCTGGGGCCGCTCTGCTGGGCGGAGCCACGCGCGCGACCAGCGTAACGCCCGCGCTCGAACCTACCCAAGCTGACTCCGCCCCTTCCGAACCTGCCCCATCCCAATCCACACCGAGCGCGCAGGCCGCCCGGCCGACCCCATCCGAAATGGAGATTCCCATGCAGAGAGCCGTCCGTTCCGACGCGATCCTCGACGACGTCACCGAAGAAGCCGCCATGAGCGCCTTTGCCGAGCTCAACACGGTTGTGGAGGAGAAGGCCGTCTTCAACGAACGTGGCCCGCGCATCGGCGATCTTGTGCAGGAAGCGCTCAAGCCCATGCTCAAGGAATGGCTCGACGCCAACCTGAAGGGCATTGTGGAGCGCGCCGTGGCCAAGGAAGTCAAGCGCATCGCCACCGGCAAATAGGGGTCGTCCCCACGAATGCGCGCGAGGAAATCGCCGCAGGCGCTTGGCGGATCGGGCTTTCCAAAAAAACTCGCGTGAAATCATCCTCGGCACGGCCGGTCCGGGCTATAAGCAGCGCCTGGTCGGGAATTGCCGGTCCGCCCCGGTCCGCTCGCCAGCCGCCACATTGACCCTCCCGCCGCCGGCGGGCTAGGGTCTCCGCAGACAGCAGCCCGTCTCCAACCGAGGCGGGCCTTTTATTTGAGCCCTTCGCATGTCCGACCCGACTCCAGAACTGCCGAAACATTTCGATCCGAGCGAGGCGGAGCAACGCCTGTATGCGGCGTGGGAGGCGGCGGGCTGCTTCAAGCCCAGCCTGGATCCGGCCAAGCCGCCCTTTTCCATCGTCATCCCGCCGCCCAACGTCACGGGCAGCCTGCATATGGGCCACGCCTTCAACAATACGGTGATGGACCTGCTCTGCCGCTTCCATCGCATGCGCGGCTACGACGTGCTGTGGCAACCGGGGACCGACCATGCGGGCATCGCCACGCAGATGGTGGTGGAACGCAAGCTGGCCGAAGAGCAGCGCCCCCGTTCCGGCATGAGCCGGGAGGACTTCGTGGAGGAGGTCTGGACCTGGAAGGAAGAGTCCGGCGGGATGATTTCCGAGCAGCTCCGCCGCCTCGGCTCCTCTCTCGACTGGAGCCGGGAGAAGTTCACCCTGGGCGACCGCAACGATCCCAACGACAGGATGGCCGAGGCCGTCACCAAGGCGTTCGTGGAGATGTACGAGGCCGGGCTGATCTACCGCGACAAGCGTCTGGTGAACTGGGACCCGCACTTCCAGACCGCGATCAGCGATCTGGAAGTCGAAAACCGCGACGTGGACGGCCATTTCTGGCACTTCAAATACCCGCTCGAAGGCGGCGAGACCTACACCTATGTCGAGAAAGACGAGGACGGGACTGTCGTCTTCGAGGAAGAGCGCGACTACATCTCCATCGCCACGACCCGGCCCGAAACCATGCTGGGCGACGGCGCGGTGGCGGTCCACCCGGACGACGAACGCTACGCGCCCATCGTGGGCAAGAAAGTCCGCCTCCCGCTCGCAGGTAAAAATGGAGAGGGCCGCCTGATCCCGATCATCACGGACGAATATCCCGACCCGGACTTCGGCTCCGGCGCGGTGAAGATCACCGGCGCGCACGACTTCAACGATTACGAGGTCGCCAAGCGCAACGACATTCCGATGTACTCGCTCATGGGGCCGAAGGGCGAGATGATCGCGTCCGACATCATGCCGAAGAAATATGTCGGGATGGACCGGTTCGAGGCGCGGGAAGCCGTGGTGGACGACATCAAAGCGGAAGGCCTGCTCATCAAGGTCGAGGAAAAGAAAGTCATGCAGCCCTTCGGGGACCGATCCGGCACGGTGATCGAACCCATGCTGACGGACCAGTGGTTCGTGGACGCGCAAAAGCTCGCGGGCGAAGCCATGGCGGCGGTGGAGCGGGGACACTCCAAATCCTCCTCCTCCCTGTCATTGCCCGGCTCGTCCGGGCAATCCATGGCGGACACGTCGCGGACCACCGACCGGGCAGGGAAAGGATGCAACGGCGCGGCCATGGATCACCCGGACAAGCCGGGCGATGACAGGAGTGGGGGGAGTACCCGTTTCATCCCGGAAAACTGGAAGAAGACCTACGACCATTGGATGGAGAACATCCAGCCCTGGTGCATCTCCCGCCAGCTCTGGTGGGGGCACCGGGTTCCGGCTTGGTATGACCAGTTCGGCGGTATTTGGGTGGGCGAGACAATCAAAGATGCTGTCGCCGGCAAATGGGATGAAGTCGTCGAACATGTTGAAGAACACGTTGGCGATGTTTGTGAAATATTCGTCATCGATGGAGATCACCCAGCCGTTAAAGGATTAGAATTAGATAAGGCTTTCACGGAAGATTGGGACAGCGATATTATCCATGGCCCTGCTCACATTGCCACCTATACTCCCATTGATTCCAAGGATTGGAAAGATGGGTGCTTAGTCCTTCGACAAGACCCCGACGTCCTCGATACCTGGTTCTCCTCCGGCCTCTGGCCCTTCTCCACCCTCGGCTGGCCGGACGCCACGCCCGAGCTCGAAAAGTTCTACCCCACCTCCGTGCTCGTCACGGCGTTCGACATCATCTTCTTCTGGGTGGCGCGGATGATGATGCAGGGGTTGCACTTCATGGACACGGTGCCGTTCCGCGACGTCTACATCCACGCGCTGGTCCTGGACGAGAACGGCAAGAAGATGAGCAAGTCGATCGGCAACACGATCGACCCGCTGGACCTGATCGACGGGGTGCATATCGATACGCTGGTCGAAAAGCGCACGCGCGGGCTCAAGAATCCGGACAAGGCCCCGCAGGTCGCCAAGGCCACGCGCAAGGCCTATCCGGATGGGTTCGAGCCGTTCGGTGCGGACGCGCTGCGCTTCACCCTGGCCGCGATGGCGGGTCAGGGACGGAGCATCAAGCTGTCCGTGGACCGGGTGGCGGGCTACCGCAATTTCGGTACCAAGCTGTGGAACGCGGCGCGGTTCGCGCAGATGAACGGCTGTTCCGGCGGGCAGGGGTTCGATCCATCGACCGCGACGTCTGCCCTCAACCGCTGGATCGTCGCCAAGACGGCCGAGACCACCGCCGAGGTCACGCGCCACGTGGAAAGCTACCGCTTCAGTGACGCGGCCGACGCGGTCTATAGCTTCGTCTGGGGCACGGTCTGCGACTGGTATATCGAACTGGCCAAGGCGGACCTGAACGGCGACACGCCCAATGAGACGCGTGCCACGCTGGGCTGGATCATGGATCAGAGCTTCAAGCTGCTCCACCCCTTCATGCCTTTCATCACCGAAGAGCTGTGGGCCAAGACGGGCGAGCGGGACGGCTTCCTGATGCTGTCCGAGTGGCCGGAGGTGAACGCGCCGGAGACGAATGACGACATCGACTGGCTTATCCGACTGATCACCGCGATCCGCTCCGTGCGGGCGGAAATGAACGTGCCGCCGTCGCGCAAGGCACCCCTCGTCGTGGTCGGCGCGGACGATACGCGGCTGGACACGTTCGGCGAAGCGCTGGGCCGTCTTGCCCGCGTGGACGGCGTGTCCTTCGCGGGCCATGCCCCCGACGGCGCATTGCAGACGGTGGTGGACGGCGTGTCCTATGCCATCCCGCTGGCCGGGCTGATCGACGTCGACGCGGAAGCCAAGCGTCTCGACGCGGCGATCGCCAAGGCGGAAGGCGAGGTCGCCAAGATCGACAGGAAGCTGGGCAATCCCAACTTCACCGAACGCGCGCCCGAAGCCGTGGTCACTGAGCAGCGCGAGCGCCGCGACGGCTACGCCGCCGAAGTCGCCAAGCTGCGCGAAGCGAGGGCCGCTCTCGGATGATGGATAGGTGATGCACCAGTTCGACGAGCATCACCCCGAGTTCGCGGGGTTCTCGGACGCGTTCGCGCGGACGGTCCAGCCCGTCCTGGCCGAACGGGACGGTTTGCGGCGGGCGGCGGTGAAGCGCGGCCTCCTCGCCGTCGTCGTCTGCACGGTGCTGGGCACGGTCGCGAGCCTTCTTCTGTGGCGGGCGACGGACGCGGACGACACGGTCCTGCTCGCGATGCCTACCCTGTTCGGACCGGTCGTCGGGTTCATTCTATTCGGCGTGCTGACGCAGAAGGTGCGCTCCGACACCAAGTCGCGCATCGTTACAGCCGTAACGGATCACATCGGTTGGCAGTTCGACAGCCATGTCTCCTCGTTCAACCTCGCCCCATTCGAGAGTCACTACCTGCTGACCAAGGCCCATGACCGCCGCAGTTTCGAGGACCGCCTGTCCGGCTCCGCCCACGGCGCGGCGTTCGAATCCGTGGAAGCCCATCTGGAGAAACGCAGGCGCGACTCCAAGGGGCGCGAGACCTGGTCCACCGTCTTCCGCGGGCAGCTCATGCGGATCGACTTCCCGACGCGGACCTTCGGCCGGACCGTGGTGCTGCGCGACAGGAAAATGTTCAACCGCAAGAAGAAGGGCGACATGAAACGCGTCGGCCTCGCCGATCCGGTTTTCGAGCGCGCGTTCGAGGCCTACGGCACCGACCAAGTGGAGGCACGCGTCATCCTCGACCCCGCCTTCATGCAGCGCATGGTCGATCTGGAGGCGTCCGTAGACGGCAAGCGCATCCGCTTCGCCTTCGCCGACAACGACCTGTTCATCGCCGTGGAGACCAGCAATCGCTACGAGGCGGGCTCCATGTTCAAACCGCTCGACGCGCCCGAGCGAACGCAGCGCATCCTGGACGAGATCGGGGCGATCTACGATATCGTGGACGGGGTGCTGGCCAAGATGGGTCGGTGACTCCGGTCCCGCACCGTCCCGAACTGAACGGTTATGCCGAAGCCGTGCGCGCGGAAAAGCGCAAGGATACGGCGGTCGAACCCGGCGCGTTCTGGCTGCTACTCTTGGCGGGCGGGCTGTTCTGTCTGTCCAGCGCGGCGCGGGACTGGATCGGATTGGGATGGATGTCCGGCGTGGCCTTCAGTCTTGCCACCGTCTTCGCTCTGGCGGCCGTCCTGCTGGCCTTCAATGTGCTGGACTATCCGGGCGTGGCCCAGCGGCTGGAAATCGCCAAGACAAGGCTCGCGGCACATATGGGCTGGACGTGGCGGGCAGTGGAGACGGACAAGGCCGGACATCCCCTGACGGCCGGACATCTAAAGGGAGAGGCGGGTGGGCTATTCTTCGAGATGAAGACGACCGCGTCGTCACGGGAGCTTCGTTTCGCGCTTCCGGAAAGCAGCGGTCCCGAGCCGTCCGCCCGCGACTTCCACGACCTCCAGGCCATCGAGGCGGAACGCGCCCGTCGCAGGAGTGCGGACGGCTTTCCGGAAACCCGGCGTCTCGTGTCGGGTCGCACCGGCCAGTCGCTGGGGCGCAAGCGGAGCCTTTCCGTGCGAGGCGGAACGCTCTGCATCGCCTGCACCCCTTACAAGGAGCGGGGCTTGGCGGAGGACGCGAACATCAGGCGGCGGATGCGCGAGGCCGAAGCTATCCTGACGCTGGCCGAATCGGTCAGGAAAGAGTGGCAGGCGGACCTCCAACCCCATGGGGGACTGCCTTCCGTCCAGCCCACGTCCACGCCCCGTTAACAACCTTCTCTTAACCACGTTCGCATGTCTCTCCTGCTTCCTACCGGAGCGGTCGATCTTCAGGCGATGCGCTCGAAGTTGTACGATCTGCTCGGCTACACCTATTCGGCCGTATCGCCCTCTCCGGGCGCGATGCTGCTGTTGCGGGCGGCTGGAATGGTGACGTCGCCGGACGGCCTGTTCCGCTGTCGGGGGCGGGTGCGCGGCGTGGGGTTCGATCGCAAGCGCTTCAGCGTGCAGGAGGTGCGGTCGCGCGCGTCGGACGACGCGGCGGGCGGCTTCGACGGGCTGATCGTGTCCGTGTCCCACAGCCTGCCCATTCACGGCCGTACCGTCGTGTTGCCGGACCGGGGCGTGCTGAACCCGCGTCACGTGGACGGCATGAAGCGAGTCGGTTTTCCGTCGCGGGTCTTCGAGGCGGCGTTCGAGGTCTATTCCGACGATCAGGTGGAAGGCCGCACCCTCGTGCCGCCGGACTTCATGGAGCGGCTGCTGGCATTCGATCCGATCCTCGCCTTCGGCAAGGGGTCCGTCGCCTTCGCCGGGCGGCAGATGCACGTTGTCCTGCCGACGGGGGACTTGCTGCGCTTTTCCAACGACCTGCACTTCAACACGATGGAGGAGGCCGCCCAGCACATCGCGGCGGAAATGATCCAGGTCTTCGGCATGATCGCGCAGGTGGACGCGCTGCACAGTTCCGCCGACCGGCATTGCCCGGTGGAGCGGGTCCGGGCGCGCGACGACTATTACGCCTCCGCCGCGCAATCCATCGAACCTGCCGTGATGGCTGCGCTGGAGGCGGGGCTGATCCAGAACGACCGGCGGGCGAAATATCTGACCAGCCAGGCCTATCTGGTCGATCCCGCGTTCCGCCAGTTGCTTTTGCCGCGAGTCTGAACGGGAACGGGCCGTGCGGAGCGCGCGTTGCGCGGGCATCTCCTCCCTGACCGAGAAAGGCCCGCCCCATGAGCAACAGCACCCAGGACATGACCATCGCCGATATCGCCAAGACGATGGCGAAGATCGACAAGGCCATGCTCGTCACGCGCCATGGCGACGACAGCGCGGCGCGGCCCATGTCCAACAATAAGGACGTCGAGTTCGATGGCGACACCTATTTCTTCACCACGGCCGACACGACCACCGTGGAAGACATAAAGGCGCATGACCGGGTCAGCGTGACCTATCAGGATACGGACGAAGACACCTACATCGCCCTGTCCGGAACGGCGAAACTCCATACGGCGCGCGAGACGCTGGAAAAGCACTGGAAGGACGAGCTGGACGCCTGGTTCGACAACGGCCTGGACACGGACGGGCTGACGCTGATCGCGGTAAACGCCGACCGCGTCCACTACTGGATCGGCCGCGAAGGGGGCGAGATCGTTCTTTGACGGGGCCGTTCAAATGATCCCCGTCTGCGGTAAAATGCTGGGACGGGTCTCATAAAATCCCTCACCCGGGCAGGGGGAGGTGGCACGCTGGCCGCAGGCCGAGTGACGGTGGGGGTCGAGTCTATCGGGATCGGATAACGCTGGACTTGTTCAAAACCTCCACGCCTCCACCCCCCTCCGACCTTCACTTCGTTCCGGCCACCTCCCCCTGCTCGGGGGAGGGATCAAATGTTATAGTCTGGCCTTACCCCACCCGGCTGATCAGCCACGCCACATAGGCGGCATAGCCCATCAGCATCAGCGCGCCTTCCCATCGCTTTACCTCGCGGTGGGTCAGGGCGAAGGCGAACATCAGCACGGTCGCCGCGACGAGCACGATCCCGTCGCCCAGCGTGAAGCCCGCCGCGCCCACGTCGAAGGACAGCGGAAAGGCGAGGCCGGTCACGCCGAGAATGGCGAGGCCATTGAAGATGTTGGAGCCGACGATATTGGCGAAGGCGAGCTGGTTCTCGCGCTTCAACGATGACAGGATCGAGGCGGTCGCTTCGGGCAGGGACGTGCCGATCCCGACCACCGTGATGCCGATCAGCGCTTCGGACACGCCGAAGCCCCGCGCGATGGAACTCGCCCCCCGGATCAGGCTTTCCGCCCCCCCGACCAACAGCGCGATGCCCGCGACGATGAACAGGGCATCCAGCAGGACCGACCGGCTCGCTACGCTCGCGTCCTGCGCTTCGGCCGGCAGGGCGAGGTCCGCGCGGATGGTCAGGAACATGTAGGCGAGGAAAGCCGCGACGAGAACCGCCGCGCCCGCCGTGGGGATGCCGCCTAGGACGATCCAGAGCAGGCAGCCGAGCGAGCTGAGCAGGACGAACCCCACGTCGCGCCGCAGCTCTCGCAGGCTCGTGGCGATGGGCAGGATCAGGGCGCAGGCACCCAGGATCATCAATATGTTGGCGATGTTGCTGCCCAGCACGTTGCCGAAGGCGATATCGTCCGCGCCCTTCAATGCCGCGCCGAAGGTCGCGACGAATTCCGGCATGGACGTGCCGAATCCGAGGATGACCACGCCGATCAGTGCGCGCGACAGGCCGAAGCGCTCCGCGACGCCGACGCTGCCGCGGATCAGGACTTCGCCCCCGCCGACCAGCAGGGCCAGCCCGGCGACGACGAGGAGAATGTCCAGGATTACTGGCTTTCGGGCGTGGTGATCTCGATCCCGTCGAGCTCGTCGGACAAGAGAATCTGGCAGGACAGGCGGGAGGTCTCGCGCACATCGTCGGCGAAATCGAGCATGGAATCCTCCATGTCCTCCTTGGGCTTGATCTTGCCCATCCACGCTTCGCCCACATAGACGTGGCAGGTCGCGCAGGCGCAGGCCCCGCCGCAATCCGCATCGATGCCGGGGATCATGTTGGAGATGGCGGCTTCCATCACGGACGTGCCGGACTTGGCCTCCACTTCGCGGGTATTGCCCTGGTGATCGTGGAAGATGACTTTGGCCACGGATGCTTCCTCATGTTGCCGAACTGCAATGCACGGTAGTTAGGCGCTTGCCCCCAAAAGGCAAGACGGTAGGGATGCTCGCGGTGAAGGCAATCCGTTTGAAAGACGAGTCGGAGACGCTGGCGTTCGGCGCGCGGCTGGCGGCGGCCCTGCGGCCCGGCGACAC